>JBCCCC010000146.1:0-8091 GCA_039033695.1 Pseudomonadota bacterium
ACGACATCATCAATGAACGCGTCAGCGGAAACAGTCGCCCATTCAACTTCACGCTGTTCATTCGACAGCTCAATCAATCGCCGAAACTCTGCCGGCGTAAAGAACGATGATGTGGCGATGGTTGCTTGAAACTGGCTAAGCATCAATTGCGCTCGCTGATCACGCTCAAACGTCGCTGGCGTCATAACATTTTGTGCGAGCAAGCGCCGGTAGAGTTCCTGGTCAAACTGACCGTCCGTCTGAAACACCTCGAGGCCGGTGATGCTATCGGCGATCTGCTGATCCGATATGGCAAATCCTTGCTCATCAAGGTACTGGAGCAATGCTGTCTCGGTAATGACTTGCTCAACGGCGATAGCTTGCAACTGATTCAACAGGACCGGCGGCAGCTCCTGATCGCCGAAGCGCTCCAGCTGGGCACGATAAGCGTTTTGTACACGGCGAAGTGATATCTCTTCACCACCAACCTTGGCGACGTAGCTCTTGGGCGTAATGGTGTAATTGAAGCCAGTGAAGGCAAGTAACAACAAAATAACCGCCAATACGATCTTGCCGGTTGTGCCGATGAATCTCTCTCGAATGTCGTACAGCATGTGTTGATCTAACCCTTTAACAATCCAATCACTATTGCGGGCGGCTGTTACCCGCGAATCGTGTTCTGCAAAAAAAAAGCCGCCTGAGCTTACAGGCGGCTTCTGTTCAATGGCGGAGTGGACGGGACTCGAACCCGCGACCCCCGGCGTGACAGGCCGGTATTCTAACCAACTGAACTACCACTCCTAAATTGGTGGGTGCTGAGGGGATCGAACCCCCGACCTTCGCGGTGTAAACGCGACGCTCTTCCAGCTGAGCTAAGCACCCCCATCACAGCTTTGAAAACCCCGTAAACACTGGCCTTGAGACCAGTCCCACGGCACCTCGCCGCTGCGAAGGCGCGCTAGTTTACGGCATCCTTCAGGGCTTTACCAGCCTTGAAAGAAGGAACGTTGCTCGCCTTGATCGGAATCTCGGCGCCGGTCTGGGGATTGCGGCCCATGCGAGCGGCACGATGCTTCACAGCGAAGGTGCCGAAACCTACCAGCGAGACGTTATCGCCCTTTTTCAGGCTGCCTGTGATCGAGCCTAAGACCGCATCAACGGCCTTACCGGCGTCAGCTTTGGAAAGGTCCGCAGCATCAGCTACTGCATCGATTAAATCGCCCTTGTTCATAAAAATGTCCTCAAGTCTGAATGTTGTCCGAATGCTGCCGCATCGTGCGACATTGTCGAACGCCCCCTCGGATAAATGCAGTGGGTCTTCGCTGAGAGCTACCCGGTGCGCTGCAGTTACACCATGATTGTGATGTTGCCACTGCCTGTGACAACGTCGACGCAATCTTATACCAAGCGGCAAAAACACCTGTCAACACAGGGGAAAACGCTTGCTTTATCGATTGTTAATGTGCTGTGAGTTTACTCTTGTCTTGGCTCGCAGCCGACTTTTTATTTTTCTTGTTCGATGTTTCTTCTCGTGGCGAAGGCATATGTTGCAGTGCAATTTGCAACACCTCATCAATCCACTTCACTGCAACAATGTTCAGCTTACCTTTGATGTTCTTAGGTATTTCAGTCAAATCCTTCTCGTTCTCAGCAGGGATAATGACTGTGGTGATACCGCCACGATGGGCCGCCAGCAGTTTCTCTTTGAGGCCGCCGATTGGCAACACTTCGCCCCGCAACGTGATTTCACCGGTCATTGCGACCTCGGACTTTACGGGAATCCCGGTAAACGCGGAGACCAAAGCCGTGCACATTCCAACACCAGCGCTTGGCCCATCCTTCGGAGTTGCGCCCTCTGGGACATGGATATGGACGTCCATCTGCTGGTGAAAGTCATCAGCCAGACCCAACGTAACCGTGCGGCTTCGAACGACAGTCATCGCGGCATGAATGGATTCCTGCATGACATCGCCCAACTGACCTGTGTGCATCAGCTTGCCTTTACCGGGTGCAGTGGCCGCCTCGATCGTTAACAGCTCGCCGCCAACCTGCGTCCACGCAAGCCCCGTGACCTGGCCTACCTGATCGCTCTGCTCGGCCTTGCCATAACGGAACCGCTGCACACCAAGATAGCGCTGTAGGCTCTTGGGCGTAATGCTGACCTGCCGCGTACGCTTCTCCAGTAACAGTTTCTTGACCGCTTTGCGGCACAGCTTGGCAATTTCCCGCTCAAGACTGCGCACACCAGCTTCCCGCGTGTAATGGCGAATGATGCCCAGCAACGAATTGCGCGACACCGAGATCTCGCCTTCTTTCAAACCGTTCTCACGAATTTGCTTGGGCAGCAGATAACGCTCGGCAATCGCCAGCTTCTCGTCTTCTGTATAGCCCGGGATGCGGATGACTTCCATGCGGTCAAGCAGTGGGCCTGGGATGTTCATGCTGTTCGCCGTGCAGACAAACATAACGTCTGACAAATCAAAGTCGACTTCGAGATAGTGATCGTTGAAGGTGCTGTTTTGCTCCGGATCGAGCACTTCCAACAGCGCCGACGACGGATCGCCACGAAAGTCCATGGCCATCTTGTCGATCTCGTCAAGCAGGAACAACGGGTTGCGCGTTTTGACCTTGGAGAGGTTCTGGATCACCTTGCCTGGCATCGAACCAATATAGGTGCGCCGATGTCCGCGAATCTCGGCCTCGTCGCGCACACCTCCCAAAGACATGCGAGCAAACTTTCGGTTGGTCGCGCGCGCAATGCTCTTGCCAAGAGAGGTCTTGCCAACCCCGGGTGGGCCCACCAGGCACAGGATTGGCCCCTTGAGTTTCTTTACGCGTTGCTGGACCGCAAGATACTCAAGAATCCGCTCTTTGACTTTATCGAGCCCGTAGTGATCCTCTTCGAGCACCTGCTCCGCAACAGATAAGTCTCTATGAATTTTGCTGCGCGCCTTCCATGGCGCCTTTACGAGCCAGTCGATATAGTTACGCACGACAGTGGCTTCGGCCGACATAGGCGACATCAACTTCAGCTTATTCAGTTCGGAGGTCGCCTTCTCCAATGCATCTTTCGGCATGCCTGCCGCTTCGATCTTGCTTTCCAGTTCAGCGAGCTCGTTAGGCGCGTCGTCCATCTCGCCGAGCTCTTTCTGAATCGCCTTCATCTGCTCGTTCAGATAGTACTCGCGCTGACTCTTTTCCATTTGTTGTTTAACGCGTCCGCGAATCCGCTTCTCGACCTGCAAGAGGTCAATCTCGCCTTCGATCATGGACAACACATGCTCGAGTCGGCCCTTGATGTCACCGATCTCCAGGATCTTCTGTTTGTCGCCCAATTTCAGCGCCATGTGTGCGGCGACGGTGTCAGCCATGCGACCTGGCTGCTCAATACCACTCAATGACGTGAGAATCTCGGGCGGCACCTTCTTATTGAGTTTTACATACTGCTCGAACTGGCTGATGATCGAGCGGCTCAGCACATCAACTTCGCGCTCGTCGAAACGATCTTCTTCATCCAGCACCGTAATCTCGGCAGCAAAATGCGGCCCCGGATGCATCACATCGATTTGCGCGCGCGCCCCGCCTTCCACTAGCACCTTTACCGTGCCATCAGGCATCTTCAGCAGCTGGAGAATAGTAGCCAGCGTGCCGATTTCGTAGAGATCGGCTGGCGACGGGTCTTCAAGCTCAGCGCTGCGTTGGGCGACCAGCAGAATCTCTTTGCTGCTGTCCATCGCCAGATCCAGTGCGACTTTTGACTTATCTCTTCCAACAAATAGTGGAATGACCATGTGCGGATAGACGACGACGTCACGCAACGGCAATACGGGAATCAGGGAGCGCTGGTCTTCGCTAAACAAACTATCGGTAGCGGAATCTGGCACGAGTCACCTCAGCAAAAAATGGGTTGCCCGACGGCAATTACAGTAAAGCACAATGCACTTCAGCGCGCATCGATGCGATACCGGTTTCTAACGATATTTGGGGTTTGCGGCGCGGTTTCAAGACCAAATCCGGCCGTAATCGCCAAGCAAAGGTGCCTAACGCAGGATCAGCCCCATGGCAGGGAAAATGGCGCCACGCGCGCGATGACGCAACCGGCGACAGGCGCTAACGTGAGACGTCAGTCAGACCCCGTCGCACGCGGCTCGTCAACCTCATCCGATTCCTCGGACTCATAGATAATGTAGGGGGCCGTTTCGCCAACAACGACGGCCTCATCCACCACCACTTTCGTGGCATTCGTCATGGACGGCAGTTCGTACATGGTATCGAGCAAAACGTTTTCCAGGATCGTTCGCAAACCGCGAGCGCCGGTCTTGCGTTCCATCGCTTTGCGTGCGACAGCCCGCAAAGCGTCTGGCCGGAAATCGAGCTCGACGCCCTCCATATCGAAGAGTTTGCGGTATTGCTTGGTGAGCGCGTTGCGTGGTTCCTCAAGAATCGTCACCAAAGCATCTTCATCCAACTCTTCCAATGTCGCCACAACCGGTAGCCGGCCGACAAATTCCGGTATCAAACCGAAACGAATCAAGTCTTCTGGCTCGACGTCATGCAGCAATTCACCAATCGCGCCATCGTCATCGTTGTTCTTGACCTCTGCAACGAAACCAATGCCGCTCTTGGTTGAGCGATTTCGAATGATCTTTTCAAGGCCGGCAAATGCGCCGCCGCAGATGAACAGGATATTGGAGGTATCAACCTGCAGGAATTCCTGCTGCGGATGCTTGCGACCGCCCTGTGGCGGCACCGACGCAACGGTGCCCTCAATCAGCTTCAGCAGTGCCTGCTGAACGCCTTCGCCAGACACGTCTCGCGTAATCGACGGGTTATCCGACTTGCGGGAGATTTTGTCGATTTCGTCAATATAGACGATACCAGTCTGCGCTTTCTCAACGTCGTAATCGCACTTCTGGAGCAATTTCTGAATGATGTTCTCGACATCTTCACCCACATACCCTGCTTCTGTGAGCGTCGTGGCATCGGCAATCGTGAATGGTACGTTCAACAGTCGCGCGAGAGTCTCGGCCAGCAGCGTCTTGCCACAACCGGTTGGCCCCACAAGCAGGATGTTGCTCTTGGCGAGTTCGACCTCATCCTTGCCGCGGTCGGCAGCCTTACTGTCGAGCCTTTTGTAATGGTTGTAAACTGCGACCGACAACACGCGCTTGGCGCGTGCCTGGCCAATCACATAGTCATCCAGCGTGCTGTTGATTTCGGCAGGCTTGGGAAGTTTATGCTGACCGAGTTCAGAGGTCTCCTCGAGCTCTTCGCGGATGATGTCGTTGCATAGCTCAACGCACTCGTCGCAGATAAACACGGACGGGCCCGCAATCAGCTTGCGCACCTCGTGCTGGCTCTTGCCGCAAAACGAGCAATACAAGAGCTTGCTGTCGTCACCTTTTCCGCGCTTGTCGTCTGTCATCCGAAAACCTTAAACCTTCCTACCGCCAGTCAAGATAATGACCGACTTTTCAATCGTTATATAACATGCGCCGCCACCCGGCCGCAAAATTCCGTCAGCGCAGGGCCACCTGGATCACAAATCAGGACGAAAAGTGCCTTTATTCAGCACTTTCCGGGGCTTCCGGTCGTGTTTCAAGTACCGTATCGATCAGCCCGTATTCGCGCGCCGCATCGCTGCTCATGAAATTATCACGTTCGGTATCTTTTTGAATTTTGTCGAAAGTTTGTCCGGTGTGCTTAGCCATGATTTCATTCAGACGCTTCTTCATGTCTAAGATTTCGCGTGCGTGAATATCGATATCAGTCGCCTGGCCCTGAAAGCCGGCACTTGGCTGGTGAATCATCATGCGCGAATGCGGCAACGCATAACGTTTGCCCTCAGTGCCACCGCACAAAAGCAATGCGCCCATGCTGGCCGCCTGACCAACACAGATGGTGCTGACATCACACTTGATGAATTGCATCGTATCGTAGATGGCAAGACCGGCAGTCACCGCGCCACCCGGCGAATTGATATAGAAGTGGATGTCTTTGTCGGGGTTTTCAGACTCCAAGAACAACAGCTGCGCAACGATCAGGTTTGCCATGTGGTCTTCGACGGGACCGACCATAAACAACACACGCTCCTTTAGCAGACGCGAGTAGATGTCATATGAGCGCTCGCCACGCGCGGTTTGCTCGACCACCATCGGGACGAGATTGAGGGCTGTAGGTGTTGTATTCAACGCGATCTCCAATATCTTTGTGCGTCTACTATAACTGACTGAGCGTTGCGGCGACGAACGCCGCAGCTATGCGTTATCGTGCGTCCATATACTCTTTAAAGCTTACGCTCGAGGTTTTCTCCGAGCCCTTCGCGCGCAAGGCCTCGATCGCCTGATCTTCGAGCACCATGGGCTCGATTTGTTGGAGGAACTGTGGGTTGCTGAGGTAACTGCTGAGCATTTGCTCCGAATCGTCGTAACCTGCGAACAACTCCTTCATTTTGAGCTTGACCCGCTCTTGATCGAGCGTGATCGACTCCGCCTTGATGAACTCCTGCATGAGCAGCCCGACCTGCACGCGACGCAGCGCAGCTGGCATGAAGCTCTCCTCAGGCGGCGCGTCGGCGTGCTCTGTCACGCCCATGCGACGCATCGCATCGTGCTGCATGGAGTGCGCTTCCTGTTTAACGAGCGACTGCGGGACGTCGATAGGGTTCAGGTCAATCAATTGATCGAGCACTTGCTGTTTGAGGTCAGCAGCCAACTTGGTAGTGAGCTCGCTTTGCATATTCTTGGCAACTTCTGCGCGCAACGTTCCAAGCGTGCCGTCCTCAACCCCAAACGCCTTGATGAATGCTTCATCCAGTTCCGGCAGCTTCTGCTCGTTAACCACCTGGATACGGGCGGAGAACTCGGCAGTCTTGCCGGCCAGGTCCTCGGCCGGATAATCCGCGGGATAACTCACATCGAATGTCTTGTCATCGCCTGCTTTGGCGCCCAGCAAAGCGGCGTCAAAATCAGGCAGCATTTGACCACCACCCAGCACAACTGGCACTGATTCACCTTTGCCGTTGTCAATCGACTCACCATCCAGCTTGCCGTCAAAGTCAACCAGTACCTGATCACCTGCCTGGGCAGCACGTTCTACAGGCTCCCAGGTTGCGCGCTGCTCGCGCAGGTTGACCAGGACTGCGTCGATATCATCGTCGCCCATCGACACTTCCGCAATCGTGACGCCAATCTTGTCAAGATCTTTCAGAGTGACCTCGGGAAACACCTCGAACACGGCCGTGTATGAAAAGTCCTTACCGGGTTCGATCTGTTCTGGCTCGATCTCCGGGTTCGATGCAGGAATCAGGCTTTCCTTTTGTAACGCCTCGGCATAGCTGGCCTGCATGACTTCACTGATGACTTCCTGGCGAACTTGCGGCCCAAAACGCTTTTGTATGACCTTTGCAGGTACTTTGCCCGGGCGAAAACCCTCCAAGCGAGCGGTTCGACCGACGTTTTTGAGCCGTTCAGCAACTTGCGAATCGATCTGCTGCGCGGGCACTTCCACCCGCATGCGACGCTCCAGCGCGCCGCTGGCCTCTACGGAAACCAACATGATAAATACCTTCTGTATGCTATTGAATTAGCAAGCGATTACGGGGATTTCCCAACGTTTGCGGATGCCAGTGATTGGTGCGAAAGGAGAGACTCGAACTCTCACGGGTTACCCCACTGGTACCTAAAACCAGCGCGTCTACCAATTCCGCCACTCTCGCATTCACTGCATCTCACTCAGCCGGTCATTATAGCTGATGTCAGCAAGGCCCACCATATCAAACGAATCACGGGTGTTGACGTTGGGAAGTGGGGTGGATGACGGGACTCGAACCCGCGCAACCTAAGATCACAACCCGGGGCTCTACCCTGCTGCTGCGCAGCCCCGCCACACCCAAATTGTCTGATCCTGGTGGGTGTAGCTCAGTTGCCAGAGCCTGGTTTGTACTCACGTTGGGAAGTGGGGTGGATGACGGGACTCGAACCCGCGACGACCGGGATCACAACCCGGGGCTCTACCCTGCTGCTGCGCAGCCCCGCCACACCCAAATTGTCTGATCCTGGTGGGTGTAGCTCAGTTGCCAGAGCCTGGTTTGTACTCACGTTGGGAAGTGGG
>JBCCCC010000147.1:0-8085 GCA_039033695.1 Pseudomonadota bacterium
GCGCAGGCAGAGACCACGAACACGAAGCACTCATTGATGGCCTGCGCACGAAAACGCTCGTCGGATCGATAACTTCTGGTCAACAGCGTCGTGCCGCCGAGATAGAGGAAATTCCAGGCCAACCCCAACAGCACCAGGGCGAGCCAATAATGCAGTAGCGTTCGCTCGAGCAGCGCGACGAAGACCACGGCGAACAACAGCCCCAGGCCCAAGATCAGAATACGGTCCAGGCCCACTCGCGATACAAGCCAGGCGAACATCAACGATGGCAAGTACATCGCCAGTACATGTGAGCGAATCACATTCGCGGTCTGCTCAAGCTCGAAGCCATCAACGCGATGCATGCTTAGCGGCGTCGCCGTCATGATCAGGGCCATCACACCATAGGCGGTCACGCCGCAACCCACAGCTAACCAGAAGCGACCGTTGCGTGCGAACCCCGCGTCAATCATGGGAGCCGATGCAGACTGCGACTGACGTGCGGGCACCTCATGGCTGACAAAGGGTTGCAGGCCCGTCAGCAAGACGGCGGCGCATGCGCTCATGGCTGCAAGCAGCACGAAGACACCGGCATACGGCACCCCCGCGAACATGTCAGCGCTGCGAATCAGTAGTTCCGGGCCAATCAAGGCACCCAGCACAGGCGCCAGCAGTATGAAGGCTATCGCGCGCGGGCCCATGGCCGGCGTTACGCTCTCTGCGGCCGCAAAACGGTATTGCTGAACACAGGCAAGGTTAGCGCCAAACACAAGTAACGCGACGCACAGCCCAACAAAAGACTGATGCATGACCGACCACCAGGCGAACAACAGTCCAGCGCACGCTGCGGCCGCGCCGGCAGCGAACACAGGCCGACGACCCAACTGGGACATGGCCATTGCCGCAGGAGCGGCCATGAGTGCCGTGCCGATGATGACGAGCGATACAGGCAAGGTTGCCCAGCGTGGATCAGGCGCGAATTGCGCGCCCAGAATGCCGCCGATCGTCACCATAACGACCGACGCGCAGATCGAGATCACCTGGCAAGCGAACAAGATCAGCAAATTGCGATTCTTAAGCCACATCCGCAAAGCATAACGCGAAGCCGCGTTGAACCCGATACCTGTGCGCAACGCTAGTTGCGCTGTCCAGGCTGGTATGCTGTCGCCAGTATCGCTATTGCAGGAGTCAGTGTGCGCGCACTACAAGTCATCGAAAACGGCCAGCCCTTGATAATCAACGATGTCTCCGAGCCGGAACCTGCTGCCGGTGAGGTCATTGTCAAGGTTGCGCACTGTGGCCTTTGCCATACGGACCTGCATTTGCACGACGGCCATTTCGGCCTTGGCGGTGACAAGAAACTATCGTTGTCGCAGTCTCTGCCACTGACAATGGGACACGAGATACAAGGCACCGTGCACCGCGTTGGCACTGGTGTCAGCGGTTTGCCCATCGGCGATTCTGTCGCAGTTTACCCATGGATTGGCTGTGGCGATTGCGGACTGTGCACGACCGCCCGCGAGCATTTGTGCGCCAGGGCAAGAGCCATTGGCGTAAACGTCGCCGGCGGTTACGCGCAGTACGTCCGAGTTCCCAGCGCAAAATACGTGTTGCCAATTGGAGCGGTGGACCCTCGGCAGGCGGCGCTCCTGATGTGCTCGGGTATCAGCGCATTCAGCGCGCTGAGCAAAGTCGAGACCGCATTCGCCGCTGGGCGGGTCGCCATTATCGGTTTTGGTGGTCTTGGGCACATGGCCGTTGCACTCGCCAAGGCGAGGTTCGGGACAGTGCCAGTAG
The DNA here is from genome assembly GCA_039033695.1 of Pseudomonadota bacterium. Classification (GTDB taxonomy): domain Bacteria; phylum Pseudomonadota; class Gammaproteobacteria; order Steroidobacterales; family Woeseiaceae; genus CALBPI01. The sequence continues at coordinate 1,777 of JBCCCC010000147.1, forward strand.
TACTGGACGTGAACGCCGACAAGCTTGCACAAGCCCGCGCGCTGGGTTGCGAGGCCTTTGACCTGGCCGCCGATGACGCCATCAAGACCATCAAGCGTGAAACAGGTGGGATCAGCGCTGTCGTCGACTTTGTCGGCAGCGATGCAACTAGCCAGGCGGCCGGCCGCCTTTGCGGCCAGGCGGGCCATATCGTCGTTGTGGGATTGTTCGGCGGAGAGCTACGCACGCCATTGCCGCCGCTGGCGCTTCGTGGAACCACCATTCAGGGCAGCTACGTCGGCACCTTGGACGATGCAAAGGCAGTTCTTGAGCTGGCCGCCACCGGCCAGCTGAACGCGATTCCCGTGACCGATTGCACGCTGGATCAGGGCAACGACGCGTTTTCAACGCTACGAAGCGGCAACGCAGAGGGAAGAATTATATTTAATATCAGCTAAATGCAATGCTTTTATAAAGCAATTTGTGATTATATACACGGCGGATTATGGTGTAATCGCCATGCCGTTAAGGTTTCATTCAGGCACACTCTTTTAACCTGTGACGCGTATTCACAGGACTTCGCGACGGGTTCGCGACGAGGGTATTGCGATGCGCATAAACACACGCACACAACCAACCGCACGGAGCGGCCGCTGGCTTCTGAATAGCCTGGCGCTGTTCGCGAGCCTGTTATTGCTGTCTAACGCACAAGCTCAGGAATCGGTTGACACGCAAACGCCTCTTTTGCCCCCTGACCAACTCGAAATTCTCGTCGCACCCGTAGCGCTCTATCCCGATGACTTGCTTGCGGTCGTCCTGCCCGCAGCAACCTACCCTTTGCAAGTCGTCGAAGCCTCACGCTTCTTGCAGGCCCGTGAGGACGACACATCGTTGGAGCCTGATCCGGAGTGGGACGATGCCATCGTGGCGCTTTTGAACTATCCGGAAATCGTTGACCTGCTTAACGAAGACCTGGACTGGACGTGGCAGCTTGGCGAGGCGTTTATCGCCCAACAGGCTGACTTGCTCGAAGCCGTCGAGGTGTACCGGGACCAAGCCTATCTTGCAGGCAACCTGCGCAGCGATGACTACCAGACCGTCAGCCGCCGCGAGGAACGCATCATTATCGAGCCCGCAGACCCGGAAGTCATTTACGTGCCCTACTACGACCCGGTCACCGTGGTCGTACGCCAGCCCTCACGCGCGTTCTTCTACTATGACCGGCCTTATCCGCTGTATTACTACCCCTATGCAGCCGGCCATCGCTTTTACAATGGCTTCTTCTGGGGCGTCAGTACGGCGTTCAGTATTTCCTGGGCTGACCGGTTCCTGCACCTGCGCTATTACGATCATTACCGTCATCCGTTTTATGGCAGATATCGCAGCACCCGCTACTTCTACCGGCACCGCAGCTCGCACGACTATCGTGTCTATTCCCGTGGCACACGCCATCACGTGCGGCAGAATCGGTTTCGCTGGTATCCCAGCCGCTATGCTGGGAACCGGCCTGGATTCCACCACCGATACCGCCATTCCGATCGACGCGTCCTGCGGTATAGCAATGACAATCGTCGCGGCGTGAGCCGATACTCTGCTCAGCGGCGCGACCGAGCCTATGCCGAAAACCGCGCGCGCAACCGCGAGGGACGCGTCGACAACGTGATCCAGCGTGATCGAAACCGCTCGCAGCGGCGCAGCAATGATCGGCGAATCGCCAATACCAGCCGCCGCGGTGCAGATGCCGGTCAGCAGTTACAACGTCAGAACCGTGGTCGCGACAGCAATGCCAACCGCAGTCGCAGTCAGGGTGAGCGAGCCAACAGTGATCGCCACCAACGCGAGGTACGGCGTTTCGCTTCTGGCAGCCAACGCAATCGCGACGCGGCGGCACAATCGCGCAATCGCAGCACAGGTGCCGTGCAACCGCGCGAGCGCCGTGAGGTCAGTCGCTTTACGACGCGCTCGCGGGACGCGACCGGCACTAACCGAGCTACAAACCGTCAGAGCACAGCCCGAAGCAACGAGCGCACGCGACGCGTCGAGCGACAGCAGCAACGACCGGCGACCAGCAGCCGTTCGCGCGAGCAACGCAGCGTGCAGCGCAGTGCGACGCGTTCGGCCGCGGCGACACCCCGCCAAGCCCAGCGGTCTCAGCGCGCCGAGCCACGTCGCGCAAGCAGGTCGGAATCACGCTCGACACGACAGGCCAGACCCGCGCAGCGGGCCGAGCGGCGCAGCCAGGCCAGCAGCCGTTCGACACGCCAGGCGCCGCGCGCGCAGCGAAGCGCCAGCAGTCGCAGTAGCGAGCGGCGCAGCGGCTCCAGCAGCCGCCGCGACCGATAGCACGGTAGCGCCGATTGATTGCGTCGGTGAAATTTACACCAAGCTAGCGAAATTGTTATGTTAATCGCGTAAGCTTCTGATTTATATGCATTCCTGAAGTTGGCCCTGTTCTTGCTTTTTCCCTGTCGAAGAGCATTAGTATGTGGGGACAACAATGAAGACCTTTTCAACAGTATTGGCTATTGCCGCACTCGGACTGCCGTTTGCAGGCGCTCAAGCCACCGTGATCGACTCGGATGTCGAGTACACGCTCAATAACCATCCGGACGGTGCTGCGGCATCGCCATTTTATGGCTTACGCCTGGACGGACTCGTCACGGGCGACGATAGCGATATCTATACCTTCGACTTCGAAGCCGCAGGTTCAGGCATGACAATGATCTACAGCGCGGCGGACGCAACGATCTCGATCATGGGCACCGCATTTGGCGGCCAGGATGCCGGCAGCGACTATGCGGCTGGCACGACGGCGCTATGGGATATCGCGTTCCTGTACACCGGCGTTAGCGTATGCGGCAGTGGATTGTGCGCCAGCGATGGCACCGGCACGGTGAGTTCGGAGCTTGGCGGCTATAACCTGGTCGCGGAGTCGGGCAACCACAGCTACGCGTTCCAGCTCAACACCGGTCATCGCGGCTTTACCGGCATTAGCGGTTGGGGCTGGTTGAATCACTGCGACCAAATCGACACATCACGTTGCGATACGCATTTGTATGCGTCGGATTGGCTATTCACGGCAGAGCCGAAAGAAGTACCAGCGCCAGCCACGCTGCTGTTACTGGGACTCGGCCTAGTGAGCATTGGCGCACGCCGGCGGGCTATGGCCGGCTAGTCCTCTGACGATAAGACAAAAAAAAAGCCCCGCCAGTCGCGGGGCTTTTTTTGCGCGTCACTTCGCTAGCGCTAACTACGCATCGCCTTGGTGATGCCGGTGATCTGGCGCGTCGTCACCCGCCGCTGATTCACCGTGGTGATGCTCATGCTCATCCTTGTGGCCATCGTCACCATGGTGGTGCTCGTGCTCATTCGCATGACCATCGTCGCCGTGATGATGCTCGTGCTCATTCGCGTGACCATCGTCGCCGTGATGGTGCTCGTGCTCATTGGCATGACCATCATCGCCGTGATGATGCTCGTGCTCATTAGCATGACCATCCGCGCTTTGCTTAGCATTGCCTTCACCGGCGAGTGCTGTATTGCTGACTGCCAGAAGCCCCCCAACACCCACAATGCCTGCCGCCAACATGATCTGCGCCGCCTTGCGCAACCTGCGAGATTGCTTGTCTGACATGGCTACCCCCTTGTGTTAAGTATTTGGTACAGTTTAGTGTGTCAATTTTAATTGACGGGCCTATGCCATGTCTAGAGGCCAGCTAACACCGCAAGTCGACGGTCACGCCGATAAACGGTTGAGGGGGCGCCGGCCGGGCTGCCGCTAGAATCGATCGCCGCGCGGTACTAGCCAAAGAACAGCGCCCAAAGAACGGGCAGCAACAATGCGGTCGCCAACGCATTGATGCCCATCGCGAGACCAGAAAAGGCGCCAGCGACCTCATTCACCTGCATCGCCCGCGCCGTGCCAATGCCGTGGCTCGCGGTCCCCATGGCCAGGCCGCGGGCAGCCATGTTACGAACTCCAAGAAGACTCAACACCAATGGACCAAGCATCGCGCCTACAATGCCCGTGACAATTACCATGATCGCCGTCAATGACGGCAACCCGCCAAGCTGCTCCGAAATACCCATCGCGACCGGTGTCGTTACAGACTTCGGCGCGAGTGACGCCAATGTGCTCTCGCTCGCACCAAGCAGTGCGGCGATCGCGACGGCCGATACGGATGCGGTCAAGGAACCCAGCACAATGCTCACCGAGATCGCCAGTGCCGAGCGGCGCACCTTGTCGAACTGGCGATACAGCGGGACCGCCAATGCGACTGTTGCCGGACCAAGCAAGAAGTGCACAAACTGGGCGCCTTCGAAGTACGCTGAGTAACTCGTATCAGTCAATACCAGGACGGCTACGATCAACACAATGGTCAACAACACCGGGTTCAGCAGCGGGTTCATGCCGCTGCGCGCATAGACCCATTGGCTGCACTGATAGGCCACCAGAGTCATTGTCAAATGAAGCAGTGGGCTGGAGCTCAGGTAGACCCAAACTTGATCAAGGTTTTGCATTACCTATTCCGCGCCGTCTGGTTTTGAGCGCTTTTCGACGCGCGACATGCGTGACATGACAAGCCCTGTCACAGCGATTGTAAGTAACGTGCTGACGATCAGCGACACCGATATGGGCAGCGCCTCGGCGCCAATCAGCTTCATGTGCAGCATCACGCCAACGCCAGCCGGCACGAACAGCAACGACAGGTGGCGCAACAAACTGTCGGCGACGCGTCCAAGATCTGGCGCCACACCGCCGCGCAGCATCAACCCAATGAAAAGCAGTAGCATCCCGGCAACTGGGCCGGGCATCGCCAGGCCTGCAGTCACGACGATCAACTCACCGATCAGCTGGCACACAAAAATGATGGTCAGATAGTTCAGCATGTCGTTGAGTATAGCGGTCGTAGCAGAGGTGGATAGAGCGTCGGATTCCTAATCCGAAGGCCGCTGGTTCGACCGGCTGCGACAGCAGCCAGCGACGAGCGGCAGAGCCGCGAAGCCCGTAGGGGCAAATCGGCCAAAAGCCGATTTGATCAACCCTGCCGATGCCAACGTAACGAAGGCGACAATAAACGTGCTTGGTGGCATCATTCATGGCTGAACCGACTTCATGCGCCCGTAGCTCAGGTGGATAGAGCGTCGGATTCCTAATCCGAAGGCCGCAGGTTCGAATCCTGCCGGGCGCACCACTATGAACACGACAATCCGCGACGCCAAGCTAAGTGATCTCGAGACCATCGCAGCGTTCAACAGCGCAATGGCGCTGGAAACTGAAGGCAAGCCACTCGAAATGGAAACCCTGCGCGCCGGTGTCGGTGCTGTCCTCGGTGACGCCGCAAAGGGCCGGTACTGGGTCGCCGAACGCAACGGCGAAACGATCGGGCAGATCATGGTGACGTGGGAATGGAGTGATTGGCGCAACGGTTGGTTCTGGTGGATTCAGAGCGTCTATATCGCAGAATCGGCACGGCGCCAAGGCGTTTTTCGAGCGCTTTATCAGCATGTTCACAACCTCGCCAAGCAGAGCGGCACTGCCTGTGGTCTGCGACTGTATGTAGAACACAAAAACGAGCGCGCCAGAAACACCTACCTGGCACTTGCAATGCACGACGCCAACTACCATATCCTAGAAGCGACGTTTGATCGCTGACCCAAGGAACCAACGCTATGCTCAAATCGGGATCCCAAGCACCTGACTTCACATTACCGGATGCCAACGGCAAGTCCGTCAGCCTGGACTCGCTAGTCGAGAACGGACCGCTGATTCTGTACTTCTACCCGGCGGACTTCACACCCGGCTGCACCAAAGAAGCCTGCGCGATTCGCGATATTCACGATGACATTGTTGCCACAGGGCTACAGGTCGTTGGCGTCAGTCCGCAAGATGGCGGCAGCCATCAGCGTTTCGCCGAGCGCTACGACCTACCGTTTCCATTGCTTTGTGATGCCGACAAAAAAGTAACCAAGCAGTATGACCTGGACGGCCCACTCGGCATTGGCATGCGCCGCGGCACGTACCTGATTGATCAGAACAAGAAAGTCGCTGATGCGGTGCTTGCCGACATTGCCATTGGCAAGCATCTCAAATTCATCGAGAACGCCATGGCGATGCGCAGCTAACTCAATACGACGCCGTGCAAGTGACGATAACCTCGCGCTGATGAGCACGGTAGCGGTGCTCCAACAGATAGATCCCCTGCCAGGTGCCGAGCAGCAAGCGCTTGTCGGCAAAAGGAATACTCAAGCTCGTCTGCGTTAGCGCACAACGGATATGCGCTGGCATGTCGTCCGGCCCTTCGTCGTCGTGCGAGAACAACGGGTCAC
>JBCCCC010000148.1:0-8051 GCA_039033695.1 Pseudomonadota bacterium
CTGCCAAAAGGTCCCGGCTGTCTTCAGCAAGCGCCTTCTCCAGGCCAAGAATGCCATCCCACATTGCCATGAACGGGGTGATACCGACGCCACCGGCAATCCACAGCATCCGAGGCGGCACCGTTGGCAGCTCGTCGGGTGCGTGTTGAGAAAAACAACTGAACCCGCCGCCGCTTCCGACAAAGTCGACGCTCAATGGCGCCGCTTCAATATGAGCAGCGGCCTTATCGTGCAGAAAGCTCGATACCGCTCCGCCGCGCTTGTGCTTCACCGTGATGTCGATCTGCTGCACTGTGTCGAGCTTCTTGTCCTTACGACTGAAGCCGGCTGCACTGGAGATCGTCCAGGTTCGAATATAATCGTCGTTGACGCGCTGCGGATTGCTCTCGTCCATGTGACGGTAGGTCGAATCGAAATACTCGGAGAAATCGAAAATACCGAATCCACCCGGTAATGTGGCAGCAACCGGTGCAAGAAGCTCAAATGTGAAAGTCCGCACGGACGAGCTGAGCTTTCTCGTTGAGACCAGGCATGCGCGGATTCTTTGGTTCGACGGCGTCAGTGATTCTCTTACTAGACGCTGATCTGCGAATTCTGTTCGCAGGTACCGAACGGGAGGATTGTAGGGCGAGAACGCTTCGTTCGACGTCATCCTCAATTGCATGGCTGCTCTTACATAGACCACGCCCGTAATCTGCACCCGAGTGAGCAATCCGACGCGAGGCATTAAATCCTCGGCCTCCTGCTCATAAAGGTTTTCGGCTATTCCGGTCAGGTACAGCATGTCGCCGGTCGAAAAGTCGGGAAAGGTTAGTCCAACTAACCCATCACTTTCGACGTTGCCCAGCGACTGATAGAACCGATTGCCGGAATAATCGGGCAACACGACATAAGTTGTCCGGGCATCTTCAGAAACGCCTGGACCAGTGACCTCGGTACTTGATGGCTCCTCGTACACCCGCACAAATCCAGGCGCGCCACCACGATGGTTGAGGCCCATATCTTGTTCTGCATAAGGCCCCGAAGCCGTCTCCGGCACATGTCTTGTCGCCAGGTAAATTGTGCTTGATCTTTCTATGAGCGCTCTACACGAGTCAGGAAGTGATCCGTCAAACGAGTCAAAACGGTCCAGGACGACTTCTGGATTTCGGGAAAACGGCTGCAACTGTCGAGCAGTAATGTACTTCGGACAATTGCCGAGGTGCTGGTCCGACTTAAGTCTAAGCTGTGTGGTTTCCTGAGATGCCTTGTTGAAACTCAATATAGTGCCTGCCAGCTTATTGCGGCGTCTGTTTGAATAGTCGACGCCAACGCCGGCGAACAGGACCACCTCGTCGGACGGTAGGTTCTTGCGTTGCTCAAGCGAGCGAACAAATGGGTCAAATGTCGCGTTTAGCGACACGATTTCTAACTCGTCTTGACCGACAACCCTAATGCCTACCGACGGGTCGTCACTCGACTTTGCGACCAGTAACGTCGCCCATGGACGTCCGAACTTATCCATCGTTGCCACGGCTAAGTAAGACAGACCGGTATAGAAGTCCGCATGCTGCTGAGACATGTTTGGATCAATGTAGCGGGGTAAGTTCTCGCCTATTTCAGTCGGAGAACTCATTCTCCGTTGAACGAAGAGCTCTCCATCGTGAAGCGCTTGTGGGCGACGTTCAGTCATGCTCTTGTTGGATGTCGTGAGCGGACGCAACTAACGTCTTGGCCGGTGTGCATCCGTTGTCCACGCGCGTACCACCATCATGCCTAGACGCAACGGCGGCGGCGCGTTTCCCCGCCGCCGTGATTGTTGGCGCAACAGGTCGGGTTGCTTGACCAGTTCCAACCCAGACTACATCGAGACCGTCTTCTTGCTGCATTGCAATCCCCTCATCGTCGTCATAGCGAGGATACGACGACCTCACTATCCCATAGATAAGGAAATTGGAGAAGTACCGTCTGAACTTGGCGACGCCGAGTGTTTTGCTACGCTGGACAGAGGCCATATGGTTGAAGCGCGGGCAGGTCACAATGGCTGGGCGTGGACTGTTGAATTCAGGACGTATTTTCAAAGAGTAGAAGGTTGGCGTGTCGGCGCGGTTTCTAGTCTGCAAGCATGGTATCGCGAGTGGTGCGTTCAATCGCTGGAGTTCAAAGTAGGGCGTTACCGAGCTCTTCGAGGCGATGCGGCTGCGCGCAATCGCCGACGCGATTGAGGGGGCAGGGCCCGGTGACGAAACTGATATTCAGAAGATTGAAATTCCTGCTCCAAGCGGCGCGCCGATGCAGATGCATCTATCCGCCCGTCACCCAGACGAATCGCAGCCAGAGCGGAGCACGGCGCTGAACCATCTCGTCACAGCACGTAGTCGCAGCGCGATGTAAGCTGGCAGTCAATATGAAGATTGGTTAGCTTGCGCCTCAGCAATCGCTGATCAGAATTGATCCCATTGCTTGTGGTCGCCACCAAGCAGCCGATACTCGGGCGAGCGGTCATTATCATCCAACAGCCAGGCCGAGAGTGAATCTGCTCGTGTAATGAGCGCCATCTCGCTCTGTGTGAATTCTGCCACCAGCATCTCGTGCACAAGAAGATCGACGGAAAATGGCGCTTGCCGCGACAGCGCCGACCATTTCGTGGTTTCGAAGCTCATCAATTGACCATCGACACGCAAGATAATGCTACGCACGGACGGCACTGAAGCATCCATTAGGGCTCTGTCGATCGTGCTTCCAAGCGCAAAAAACAAGTAGTTGCGACTAGTGCCCTGAATGCTGGCCCGCAATGGTGAAATGACAAGATAGTCCTTGCCAACCTGCGATAGATTGGGCCGGTTTGCGACAAACGTCAATGGGCTTTTCGCATAGACGACTGATTGTCCGGTTTGATCATCGACCGTGCTCACAAACGGGCTATTGTTCGACGCTGCGCAGGCGGTAATCGCGAGAAACACAAGAATGCCGAGCCAACGCATCACTAGAACTCCAGCCGATAGCCGGCATTTATGTAGCCGCCGTAGGTCAGTTCGGAGCCGTCATCGACAAACGGATTGAGTTCGAATGGCGGCAGATCGCGGTCAGACCAACGTCCGCCTATCTCGAGATCGAATAGCGTACGGCTCACACGATATTGCAAGCGTATGGACGGTGCGAGCACGCGTTGCTCTTCGCCGCTCACGGTGCGCTCATGCGATTCCACTCGCAGGCCGGTCGTTAATCGCAAGCGACGCCCGATTGCAAAGCGACCATCAAGAATCATATGGGTGCTCGTGCGCCAGTCGCTTTGTTGGTACTGCGTCGACACTCGAAACAAATCGATTGCACCCAGAACATTCGTCGTCACCAGCGATGCGATGGCAAACAACTCCGTCCCCGTGGCTGGAATTTGTGCAACACCGCCAGAAGCGACGGTCGCGTCAGTATTATTGATCGTGATATCGGCTGAGAGATCCATGCGGTCTCCTAACGGGATCGATAGGCCCATCGCGAACGAGCGGTTCTCAGCGGTGCGATCACGGGCAAGCCGTCGGATCTGCCCTTCGGTATAGCTGTCACCGAGTTGCTCAAGTGATACCGCCGCTTGACCGGCCAGCGCATTGCGCGTGGTCAGATAGGGCCGCGCCCCGGCTTGCAGGCGTGAGGTCAACGTCCAGCCATTCCTGAATCGCCAATTCAGGTTCACTAACGCCGTGTTGAGCACCGCGTAGGACGCGTCGTAGTCCAGCAAACCAAACACACTATAATCGCCATCTCGATAGAGGACTTCGCCGCCGATCGCCTGACGATCCAGCAAACCATTGGCGGTCTGTTGATGGGCAAACAGGCTTACTGACGTCGTTGAGTCCAACAGTTCCTCGGCGGCAACGCGTGCAGCAATGAACTGGCGGCTGCTGTCGCCGATAAAACGCGGTGAATCAACCGGCAGCCCGAGGCTGAGACCAGCCGAGAAACCCGGCAGAAACTTCCAATCGACAGTTGCGCCATCGAAACGATCGAGAACACCGAAGCCACGATTGTTCTGTCGGCCTAACCGAGCGCGCAGGCCGAGTACGTTGTCGGACGCCTCGACGAAAGCGGCTGACACCCACCCAACGTCCCCGCGTTCGTCAAACTCAACAAGATTGTTCTGATACGAGCCATTCACTCGCATCAACAACGACCATCGCTCCCCATTTCGGCGTGCACTCGCATTGAGCAAACCAACGACCCCGCTGGAACTCACCAGATAATTCCCATCCTCTACGAGTTGTTCCTGATTGCGCCAATAGTAGTGCGACACGCCACCATCGAATGTCCAGGCATCCAGTCCTACAGAGCGGGTCGACACACGCTCAGTCGTTTCGCTCAAAGTGCGAGCCTCTAAACCATCGAGCCGCGCCCGTATTCTAGCCATCGCGATCGGGTCGGTCACCTCCAAAAGCAAGGCGTTGTATTCGGCCATTGCCCGATCAGTCTGACCATTGCGTTCGAAGGCGACAGCCAGCAGTTCGCGACCGTCAGCTCGCCATGCATGATCGGGGTATTCAAGAAGCTCCGTGAGTGGCGCAATCGCCAGTGCGTGTTGCCGGTTGAGCACTGCCTGCCGACCGTTCTCATACAAGCTGGCAAGCAAGTCGGCGTCTGTTACTGCTTCTCGACTGGCGACGACCGCGACTGGCAAGTCCGTGTCAGCAGCAATCAGCGCCGCAGACTGTGCTGCTTCGGTGTCGCCTGAGCGAATACGTCGTATGAACGCATCCGGAAAGTCGCCACTGAGCTGCATGAGTGCATTCTGTGCTGTTGTTTCGGTCGCAAAAAAGCCGAGGTGTAGCCCGTGCCACAAATCATCATTGATGCGAATCTCACGGCTAAAAGCACTGTCCGCTACCTTTAGCGATAGAAGGCGAGACAATACCGGACCGGGATCGGAGAAAACGCCAAGTTGCACGACGAAATTACCTTCGTCTGAAGTCTCCACCAGCGTTCGCCTCAGGTCTTCCAAGCGCTGTTGCCTGGCTCGCAATGTGGCCAGCCGAGAAGCCTCGTTGGATTCCGGTTCAGCAGGATCGACAGTGTCAAGCGGGGGCGGGCGGGTTGCGGCAAGTGTACTCGGGTCGACCCGTGTATCGACGTCAATCTCGATCCATCCAACTGCGCGTTGGCGAACAACAAAGCTCGATGGTTCTGAAAAACGTAGAGTGATGTATAGCTCACCGGTACGCCATGATTGGATATCGATGGCGGTAACGTTGGCGAGCCGAAGACCGTCTTGGATGAAAGTCTCGTTGACCGCGGCATTGCCCCCACCCGAGCAGGCACTTGTTGTCGATACTTGCAAACGTAGTTCACTGCCCGTCCCGGCGGGCTGATGATCGATATAACGCATACGACAGTTAGGCCGCAGTTGAACAGTCGTGACGCCATCGGTCTTGCGAACAAGCACGTTTTCCAGAAATCTTGCCGTCTGCGCTTGAGCGGTGCCGAAAACCATGACGGACAATAGCGCGAGAACTGTCCTGAGGTAGTTCACTGGAACGACACCGTGTTGTGGCAGGTATCACACTCAGCGCTGGTTTGAACATGATCGGGATCTTTACCAGTCGCCTGCACACCATTGTGGCAGCTCGAGCAGTTGCCAATAGCCTGTGAGTGCTCGAAGCGTAAAACGGGCGCCCAGAAATCGGTACTATGACAGTCCTCACAAATGTTGGTTGTTGGCAGGTGGTTGACAGGCTTGCCGCTGGCGACCGTGCCGTTGTGGCAGCTCGCACAATTGCTTGTGATACCAGTATGGTCGAAGCGAACGACAGGCTGAAACGCAACTGTTAGGTGGCAGCTTTCGCATTGGTTGCTGGTGGGTGGATGATCGACGGGTTTGCCGGGCGCCGTCTGGTTGTCGTGGCAGGCAACACAAGCGCCGAATACCTCGTTGTGATCCATGCGTTGCAGCGGAATGAAGCCGCGACTGTTGTGACAACTCGCGCAATTGTCGGTCGCAATGATGTGCCGGGCAGGTTTGGGCGTGGCCGTCGTATCGCTTCCATCGACGTGACAGCTGTCGCACGTCTGACGTGCGGTTGAGAACTCACCACGGCTGTGGCAATCGCCGCAACTGGCAATCAAGTGTGCGCCTTCCAGTTCGAAGCCCGTTGATGAATGATCAAAGTCAGAACGCAGCGCGGACTGACCATAGGTCAAAGCTGGTAAAACAATCATTACTGCAAGCAGTAGGAAGCAGCCCCGCGAAACGCTCATCGCCAACTCCCAATGGCTTTTTCCAATTCGCTGAACGAGCTGCTGTTGTGACAAGAACCGCAGTCATTACCGAAGGCGCCCTCATGAATGTCATCATCAGCATGGCAACCGCCACAGCTTGAGGGGACATCGCTGCGTGTATCGGCATCTGACGTGTGGCATGAGCCGCAGTCCAGGCCCTTATGACTGCCGAACAAGGGGAAGTCGGTGCTCGTGTTGTGATCGAATCGAGTCAGCTCCCAACCGTTCGGCAGGTGGCAGCTCGCGCACTCGTTACCGAGCGCTCCCTTATGAACATCGTCATCCGCATGGCAACTCGCGCATGTCGATTCCGTGCTACCGAATGCCGTGTCCGTGTGGCAGGAGCCGCATGAGGCCACGGCGTGCAGGCCGATCAAAGGGAAAGAGGATAAATCATGATCAAAGCTGCTCGCGACTTTCCAGTCATCTGCGGCATGGCATGAGCCACAATCCTGCGCGATACTGCCGGCATGTGCATCGTCAAACAAGTGACAACTACTGCATTCGCTGGCTATCGGTATAGAGATGTCTTGTGTGTGGCATGACTGACAATCGAGACCCTGATGGCCGCCGAGAAGTTCGAAACCTGTCGCAGTGTGATCAAAGTAACCTTCGGACCACACTGTGGGCTTATGGCATGAGCCGCATTCCTGGCCATTCAAGGTTTGGTGGCTGTCGTCGCTGCGGTGACAGGCGACGCAGCCATCGGAGAAATCGTCTTTGTGATCTTCGCGTTGGTGACAGCTTCCACAGCTAAGATCCGCGTGTCCGTCCAGCAAGGCAAACCCGGTCTCGAGCGCATGATCAAAACTCAGCGATGACCAACTCGCTGTTGTATGGCAAGAAGCACAGGTTCCCGGCTTTGTGCCTTTGTGAACATCATCTACGGCATGGCAGGACGAACATGTTCGTGAGGTGTTGGCGAACTGGTTGCCCCTATGGCAGTCCACACAGGCCACTTGCGCGTGCCCTCCAGTGAGTGGATAGCCGGTATCAGCGTGATCAAAATCGTAATCAAACCAGTTCTTGGCAGTGTGGCAGTCCACACACTGGGTACCCAGAGTGCCCGCATGGGGGTCATCGTTGCCGTGACATCCGGCGCAGGTCAATGGCGCTTCGTGGAACTTTGCATCTGCGGCGTGGCAACTTGCGCAGCTCAGGTCAGCGTGCGCGAATTCCAGCGGAAAATCTGTGAATCGATGATCAAACAGCCCATCGTTGCGATTGACGATATCCGCGTCGCGTCCTTCGTGGTCGGTATGACAAGCCACACAGTCATTATTTTTGGCTGTTGCCATCTTGCCGTGGAAACCCGTGCCATCCTCGCGATCCACGCCGATGTTTTCATGGCAAGTCAAGCAAAGAGACGAACTTGTAACGCTAGACTGCGCCGTGTGACATGAGGCGCACTGATTTTCAATCTCCGCATGTCCTTCAATGACACGACCTGGCATCAATAGTTTTTGCAAGGCGGAGTCTTGAGCGATAGTCGAGCCTGGCATAGATGCCGCCAAAGCCAAGAAGAAAAGCCAGACAAGACGACTCATAGCGCATACCAATGAACGGCGATCACATGAATGACGACCGTAATGAGCATCAGGTAGAAAAACGGCAAGTGCACCTTGTGCCATAGTGCAAACAGTCGATCATAGGCAACGAAGTTGGCAACGCGCCGGACAAGTCGGAAGTGTTCACGCACAAATTTCCCGGTGGCCGCCACGAGTCTGGCTTCGTGCTGCGCAATGATCGGCGTGCTGCGAGCCTGTGCTCTCAGCTGACTGCGCACTCGCGCGAGGATTCGCCGGTAC
>JBCCCC010000149.1:0-7829 GCA_039033695.1 Pseudomonadota bacterium
CGCCAAGACCTGGAGGTGCTATACATCACGACGAATCGGTTACCGAACCGGGTATTTGACACCCAAATCGCGGCGGGGCTTACTGGCATGCCGCCACAGGTTGGTTATGCGACGCTGGTCGAGCGAGTATGCGAGGTCAAGCTCGACAAAGCGCACACGCGCACCGACTGGAGCCGTCGACCATTGGCCAGGGCTGTACTCGACTACGCGGCAGATGATGTTCGCTACCTGCCGGCGATCAGAGACTACCTCGAGGAACGGCTGACATCGCTGGGTCGGACGGACTGGGCAGACGCAGATAATCGCGATTTGCTCGAGACTTCGCTCTACGAAGTTGATGCCAGCCAGGCATGGCGGCGCATCAAGGGTATTGGCCGAACGCCGTCCGGCGTTCAACAGATCCTGCGGGCACTGGCGGCATGGCGCGAAGACACCGCCATCAATCGCAACCTGCCGCGACAATGGATCGCACGGGACGAGCTACTGTTGGACGTTGCGTTCAAGGTGCCGGACAGCGTCGACGCGCTGGCGGACCTTGACGCCGCGAAACCAAAGTTTGTCGACCGTTATGGGGCCACGATCATCGACGTGCTGAAGGGTGACCTGCCACCACCTCCGGCGCAATCAGTCAAACCCGACGAAGCCGAAAAGAAACGTGTCAAGGCCATGGCCGGTGATGTGCGGGAGATCGCCGCATCGCTGGCAATCGAGGCCGAAATCCTGGCACCGCAGCGCGAACTGCGGCAGGCGGCGAAAGGCATCGATACGATCCGTGCGCTCAAAGGCTGGCGCCGAGACGTCGTCGGCGATGCAATACTAGCCAAGATGCCATAGACAATACGCTAGGGTATTCCTGTCGCGCTTAACTGGCGCCGACGGCGCTCAGCAGGCGTTGTTGTACCTCTTGCATGCTACCGACGGCATCGACAATCACGAGCTTGCCGCGACTCTTGTAGTAATCGATCAGTGGCGCTGTCTCGCGCTGATAGACGTCCAAGCGATTACCAATTGTCTCTTCGTTATCATCGTCGCGGCGCAGCAGCTCACCACCATCGGCCACCACGGCATCAATCTCTTCTTTCGGCGAGAAATAGATATTGAGTAGCTTGCCGGTCTTGGAGCACGTGCGGCGTCCCGTTAGGCGTTTCATCAGGATATCCATATCGACATCCATCAATACCGCGTGCTCGAGCGGCTGACCAATGTCGGTCAGCACGCTTTCGAGAGATTCGGCCTGAGCTTCATTGCGCGGAAATCCATCCAGGACGAAGCCATTCTTACAATCCGGCTGCGCGAGGCGTTCTCGAATCATGCCCAGCACGATGTCATCTGATACCAACTCACCGGCATCCATTGCCGCCTTGGCGGCTTTGCCAAGCTCGCTGCCGGCAGCAACTGCGCCTCGCAGCAGATCGCCAGTGGAAATCTGCGGGATACCCCGATCTGCCATGATTCGTTGCGCCTGAGTTCCTTTTCCGGAACCCGGCGCGCCAAGTAGCACTATGCGCATGATGTGACCTGTAGCAATAAAAAACCCGCCAAACACACGCGGGCAAGGGGCGAAACCCTAACCGCATGACCTCCGAACGTCAATGCGAACCCACCGGCCATGCAGGCATCTGCCCGCCTGTTTGGGTATCCTAGTGCCGCCGGGAGACCGTAGCGCCCACCTGTCATAGCCAAAAGGACCCTGAATCAATGAGCCCAAAGAACGCGTTTTATGCACAGTCCGGCGGTGTTACGTCCGTCATTAACGCCAGCGCCTGCGGTGTGATCGAGACTGCGCGCCAGCATAAGGACAAAATCAAGAATGTTTACGCGGGCCGCAATGGCATTATCGGTGCGCTAACCGAGGACATGATTAATACCAACCGAGAGTCAGCGCGCAATATCGCAGCGCTGCGCCACTCGCCCGGCGGCGCGTTCGGCTCGGCGCGCTACAAACTCAAAAGCATCGAGGAAAACCTGGCCGAGTATGAACGCCTGATCGAAGTATTCCAGGCGCATGACATTGGTTACTTTTTCTACAATGGCGGCAATGACTCGATGGATACCGCGCACAAGGTTTCCGTGATGAGCAAACGCATGGGCGTGCCGATTCAGTGTATCGGCATTCCGAAGACGGTCGATAATGATCTGCCCATCACGGACTGTTGCCCCGGTTTTGGCTCCGTCGCCAAGTACATTGCCGTGTCGACTCAGGAAGCTGCGCTCGATGTCGCGTCGATGGCAGAGACATCAACAAAAGTGTTCGTACTGGAGGTCATGGGGCGGCACGCCGGCTGGATCGCTGCGGCGGGCGGGTTGGCGGGCAATGGTCCTGCCGAGGCGCCGCACATTATTCTGTTTCCGGAGATCCCGTTTGCCAAGACGCGTTTTCTCAAACGCGTTAAAGAATGCGTACGCGACTACGGCTACTGCGTGATCGTCGTCTCGGAAGGCGCTCGATATCGTAATGGGCAGTTCCTGGCCGAGTCGGGTACCCGCGATGCCTTCGGCCATGCGCAGCTTGGCGGCGTCGCACCTGTTATTGCGAACATGGTACGCGAGGCACATGGCTTCAAGTATCACTATGCCGTTGCCGACTACCTGCAACGCTCCGCGCGCCATTTGGCGTCCAAGACAGATGTTGATCAAGCCTACGCGGTCGGCAAGCATGCGGTCAGGCTAGCGTTGGCCGGTGAAACCGCCGTTATGCCCGTCATCAAGCGCACGTCCGACAGCCCATATCGCTGGCGCATACAGAAGGCGCCGCTCGCCCGAATCGCCAATAAGGAAAAACACGTGCCGCGCAGCTACATCAGCAAAGATGGCTTTGGCATCACGGCACGTGGACGGCGCTATCTCGAGCCGCTGATTCAAGGCGAGGACTATCCGCCCTACAAGAAAGGATTGCCTGACTACGTAACGCTCAAGAACCACCCGGTGAAGCCGAAATTGAAGCGCCCGTTTGTGGTTTGATCGCGCGCTAGGGGGCTAGCCGCTGCCCTGATGGCACTAACTTCATGGCGCCGCTGATTGCGCCGCAACCGGTCTGGTCGATAATTGATCGCCGATGCGAAAAAGGCCATCGCAAGGTGGCCTTTTGCTATGCGCGCGCTGCACCCAGAATCACTGGTTCTTTGATAAAGAACCCCTGTGCGAAATCGACGCCAAGGTCACGCAGCGTGTCAAAGTCCTCCTGATCCTCGACTTGCTCTGCAACAGTCTTGAAGCGCATGGTATCTGCAAGGCGAATCATCGATAGAATCACTTCCTGATTGACGTTGTCGCCTGCAAGGTTACGTGTGAGGGAGCCGTCAATCTTCAGAAAATCCAATGGCAGGTCACGCAAGCGATTAAATGCGCCTGGAGCGCTACCGTAATTGTCCAGCGCGAACTGACTGCCCATTCCGTGTAAGACCTCGATGAATCGCCGCGCGTTGGCAAAGTTCCCGTACACAGCCTCTTCCGTGACCTCGAAACACACGCGCTCGGGCGCAACGCCCGTAGTGTCCAGTGCATCGACAACGTATTCCAGAAACGCCTGATCGGAGAGCGTTTGCCCGGAGATATTGATGGCGCAGCTGCGATTTGCAGGCAGCGACAGATCATGATTAGCAAGCGCATCGAAGGCTGCGCTCACGACCCAACGATCAATTTCAGGCATCAGTTGGTAGCGCTCGGCGGCGTGCATGAAGTCGGCAGGGCGCACTATCTCACCGCGTGGGCGCTGCAGGCGCAGCAGGATCTCGCAGGCCGGGCCTTGAGGTTTGTCGGCGCCAAGCGAGATGATCGGTTGCACGGCAAGCTCAAACTGGTCTTCCTTTAACGCGCCTTGCAGGCGTTGCAACCAGCGAATCTCGCCACGCTCGCGTGCGATGATCTCATCCATCTCGGAATACACATGCACTTGCCCACGACCAGATCGCTTGGCCATGTAGCAGGCCGAATCGGCAGCGGCAATGACATCCTGAACACTGCCACTATCTTCGGTGATCTCAAGCAAGCCGATGCTGACGCCGATGGTGAAGATGCGATCACGCCAGACAAACCGATAGTCAGCGATCGCCTTGCAGGTGTTGTCAGCAATCGCCATTGCTTTTTCCAACGGACAGCCCGGCAGCAACATGGCGAACTCATCGCCACCAATGCGAGCCATCGAGTCACTATCGCGCACTTGCTCGCGCAGCAATGCGGCAACCTTGCGCAGCAGGTCATCACCTGCCTGATGACCGCAGGAATCATTGACAATCTTGAAACGGTCCAAGTCCAGGTACGCCACGACATGGGTCGCCCGGCTGGCCCGGCTGTCGGCGACCACCTTGGCAACACGCGATTCAAACTCACGCCGGTTAATCAGGCCAGTAAGCGCATCATGACTGGCCTGGTAGCTGATCTTGCGCGCATGGCCGCGAATTTCGCTGACGTCATGAAAAACGACGATCACACCGGTTACGTCGCCGTGCGCATCCTCAATGGGCGATGCGGTCAATTCGACCGAGCATGACTCGCTGCCAGTCGTACGCAGCAATAGCGCCCTGCGCCCCATGTTGACGCGCTGGCGCAGCGCGAGACATCGCTCGACAGGGTTGCCGAGCGCCTTGTGATCGACTTCATCGACCAGCGTTGCGAGACGGCCAAACGGCATACCAATAGCGTCGTTGCGCAGCACGCCCAGCGTTTGCTCGGCCGCGCGGTTCAATGACGTGACGACTCCCTGCCGATCCGTGGTCAGAATGCACTCGGCGATGGCCTCCAAGGCGTGGTTGGTGACGCTGTCCACAGCGCCGCCGTTTGGCGCTGACTTACGGTAGTTGATATCGCGCGCAACGGTCAACACGGCCGGCTGATCGTTGTAGGTCGTCAGCGTCGCGCTTGCCTCGACCCAGTAGGCGCCAAGCTCGGCGCTGATCAATTGCAGTTCCTGGCGCGCTGGCACGTTTTCTCCTGCAAGTCTGCGCGCCGTCGATTCGCGCAGCAGCGCGCGGTATGCCGGTTTGACCAGATCGGTCACCGGCCGATCAATGAGCTGTTTGGCGTCAACGCCCAATAATGCGGCCGCCGCCTCGTTCGCAAACAGGATACGTTCGTTGTGAATAAGGGTGACTTCAGGCAACGCGCCCGCAAAACGACTGAACCAGGTGTCGCGACCCTGCAATTCGGCTTGCTTGTCGTTGAGTGCATCGAACAACTGGTTAATCGTTTCGCTAATTGGCGCCAGCGTTTCGCTTTCGGTCGCCGCCAGACGCCGACCTACCGATGCGTCCGCAGCCACGTCTCGTACATCGGTATGCAGATCGCGGATTCGCCCTAACAAACGCCGCTGGCGCAGCACCAGCCACGCGACGATTGCCGCCAGAGCGACGACGCCTAATGACAGGCCGACTAGGAGCGTTGAGAACTGACTCGGCATTTTGGGACGGGACCCTCGAACGGCATCCATTGCCGCATGGCGATACATCAAGAGACGATATACCGGCACCCTGGCGAAAGCACTGAGCGTTAGTGCTCGCGACGGGCGGGCGATATCGCGCCACGCGCCAATATCGTTGTTATAATTTTACCCAAGCTAGGTTAGCCCATTCATTTTTGGAATACGTGGCGTTTTGACCATAACGTGGGGTTTTTGGCGGCCTGACTGAGCCGCCTTAGACGACTGCAAATCAGCAATCCAGACAAGTATAAGGGACCGACATGAACCTTGAATTTGCCCGTCGGCAAATGATCGACCAGCAGGTAAGAACCTGGGATGTACTCGACGCAGAAGTACTGGCGCTAATGGCCAGCATTCCGCGCGAGCGTTTTGCGCCAGAGGGCTGGCGCGACGCGGCATTCATGGATGTTGAGCTTCCATTGGGGCACGGCGAACGCATGCTCGCACCGAAAGTTGAAGGCCGTATCCTGCAGGCCGTTGCTGCGCAACCGGATGATGCCGTGCTGGAAGTTGGCACTGGAGCAGGTTACCTGACGGCCTGCCTGGCACGTCAGGCAGGCGATGTGATCAGCATTGAAAGGCACGCGGACCTGCTCGATGGTGCTCGCGCCAGTCTCAGCGCCGAGCAAATCGACAACGTCTCATTACAGCATGCCGATGCGAGCCAGGCTTTGCCTGACAAGACGTTTGACGTCGTGGTCCTGGGTGGCTCAATTGCCGGGTCGCTCGCGCCCTTTGAAGCGAAGCTAAACCCCGGCGGCAGGCTGTTTGCAGTGACGGGCAGCGGCCCGATCATGTCAGCGATGCTGATCAGCCGTGCCGCGGATGCGGGCTGGCGCCGGGAAAGTCTGTTCGACACCTACCTGGCGCCCTTGCATGGTTTCGGCCCTGAGCCACGGTTCACGTTCTGATGATCCAAGAAATCGAACCTGCTGAGCTGGCCAGCGCTCGCGACCGCGACAACTGGGCGATTGTCGATGTCCGCGAGGACTGGGAGCGCGATGTTGCGCAATTGGAAGGCAGCATCAATATTCCGCTCGGCGACCTGATGGCCCGCATCAACGAGGTGCCCAGGGACCAAAACGTTGCCGTCCTCTGCCATAGTGGCATGCGCAGCGCGCAAGCCACGCAGTTTTTGAACAACTCGGGTCTGGAAGCGGTCTACAACATCGTCGGCGGCATCGACCGATGGTCAACTGACGTTGACCCGTCAATCGCCCGCTATTGACCTAACCGGTTAGGAGTATTAGTGTACTACCCAACTATAACACCAGTAATTTATGCAGACTGCTAATTGCCTATGAAAACCATGCGACTCCTGACCATTGGCGTAGCTCTCGCAGCCAGTGCCACCGCTGTGCAGGCCGAAGACCTGCTCGACATTTATCAACGCGCACTGCAATCGGATCCGCAAATCCGCGAAGCGGAGGCAACCCGCCTGGCCGCGGGTGAGCTGAAACCACAGGCGCGCGCATTGTTGTTCCCGCAAATCAGCGCAACCGCATCTGAAAGTCGCTCAGACAGCGAGGGAATTCAGACGTTTTTCCAAGAGACAGAAGACGATATCGTTGAGATCGGTCTAGCGAGCACCGAGAATCGCGACATCGAGGGCACGAACTGGGACATCACCCTGAGCCAGACTGTGTTCAGGTGGGACCAGTATGTCGGACTTGCGCAGGCGGACAAGCGCGTCGCCCAGGCGGAGGCCGACTATGAGTCTGCACAACAAAGCCTGCTGCTACGCGTATCCGAGCGCTATTTCGATGTGCTTGCTGCTCGCGACGCTCTTGAGGCTAGCGAGGCCAACCGTGAAGCTATCGCCAAACAGCTCGATCAGTCGCAAAAGCGTTTTGAGGTCGGTTTGATTGCTATCACTGACGTTCAAGAGTCGCAGGCTGCATTCGATCAAGCCGTAGCCGACGAAATATTGGCCAAGCGCACGCTCGCCAATGCCGCCAACCTGTTGAGTGAGGTCACGGGCAGCAGCATTGGCACGCTCGCGAAACCAGCCGAGGAGTTTCCACTGGTCGCACCAGCACCGGAAAACGAAGACTTGTGGGTCAGCACTGCGCTCGAGCAAAACCTGGATTTGGTTGCGAGCCGCATCGCGACCGAGATAGCCAGCAAGGAAGTCAGCGTGCGTCGCTCAGGGCATCTGCCAACACTGGATTTGGTCGTTCGCCGCACCAGCAGCGACACAACACTGGAGCAATCAACGGAAGGAAGCCCGTTTGTACCGCTACAGAACAGCAATGATCAGGACTCAATCAGCTTGCAGCTGAACGTGCCGATTTTCACAGGCGGCACGACATCATCACGAGTCAAACAGGCCGTGCATGAACACCGAGCCGCCCGTGAGCGTGCGCAACGAATCGCGCGCGAGACAGAGCGCCTGACACGGGATTCTTATCTC
>JBCCCC010000150.1:0-7779 GCA_039033695.1 Pseudomonadota bacterium
ATCAACATGCGCGGCCTGTTGGGTTTGGTGCCGATGACAGGCCTGCAGCCCGGTATGCACCGCATCGAGATCGTCTGGAACCCGGAGGCCAATGAGGACGATGTGCCGATTGACGATCGTTATAGCGCAGCACGTAGCACCTACAGTATCCCGATCGCGTTCTCGCCTGACCTTGAGGGCACGTTGCCGGCAGCACCATAGGCACGATGCGACCACCATTCCGTGGACATTGCCACACACCGCTGCATTGAAAGCGGCTTGATCGACTAACCGGAAACCAAGGATCTGGCACTCGGACGCGCACCGCCGTCTAACCGTGAATAGGCGTGGGCCTAGTCGACGGACACGACTTGAACGAATGCTTCGGAGCTATCGAGCCGCCAATCATGCAAGGAACGGTTGACCGGGTTCGACCGCCGTTCCGGTGAAAAGGACAACGTATGCCTCCTGCCATGACATCAGGCTAGCACGAGCAAGACGACACGCTTGGGCCAGGCAATGGCTCGAAAATTGTGACGATTGAGCTCTCTCGAAACGCTAGCACACCACCAGCAATTCATTCATTATTCGCGGCATGCTGCAACGCCTGATCTATATTCCAATACTTGTGCTTCTGGCCGCTACCACGAGCGTGACGGCGCGGGCAGGCAACGCCGCCGTCGAAAACACTGGCACGTCGGCGATTCCAATGCCAACACCGGCAGGTGAACGCAGCGCGCAACCTCACCTGGCCGTGAGCCCGCAGGGTCAGGTTGTATTGAATTGGCTCGAGCCAAGCGCTGCCGGTATAACGCTGCGCTTTTCGACGATGATTGACGGCCGCTGGAGCGCGCCACGTGCTATCAGTAGTGGAGATGACTGGTTTGTGAATTGGGCCGACTTCCCTTCCGTCAAACCACTCTCAAATGACCTGTGGGCAGCGCATTGGCTCGTGCGCAGTGCAGACACGGCCTATGCGTATGACGTCGTTGTCGCGATGTCTGAAGACCAGGGTACGACCTGGTCGACACCGGTGACGGTGCACCGCGACGGCACGCCAACCGAGCATGGGTTCGTTAGCCTGTTTGCCGACGGTAAGGATCTGGGCGTCGTTTGGCTTGATGGTCGCAACATGGCCGGCTCACATCATGGAGAGCACAGCCATGGCGCGGCCGGCATGACGCTGCGCGCAGCCTCTGTGGATACGCAGAACCAGATCAGCAAAGAACAACTCATTGATGACCTTGTCTGTGACTGCTGCCAGACAGATGTTGTGATCACCGCCGAAGGGCCCGTGGTCGTTTATCGCGATCGCAGCGACGACGAGGTACGTGACATCTATATCGTCAAGCAGGTCAACGGAACCTGGCAAACGCCCGATCGGGTCAGCGATGACAATTGGGTCATCGATGGTTGCCCGGTCAATGGCCCGGCCATTGCCGCCAATGCATCATCAATAGTCGTCGCCTGGTTTACCGGTGCTGACGATGCGCCGCGCACCCGCCTTGCCTGGTCTCGCGACAATGGCGAACGTTTTTCGAACGCGCTCGATCTCGACCTGGAGCGATCTATCGGGCGCGTCGATGTAGCGCTGCTCGACAACGGCGATGCCATCGTGAGCTGGCTACGTAAGAGCGACAAGGGCGCCGGCGCTATCTCAATACGCCGTGTCAGCCAGTCAGGCGATCTCGGGCCGATACTCACTATTGCCAGCACCAGCACAGCAAGACGCTCTGGTTTTCCACAAATGGTGCGCGATGGGCAGTCATTGATATTTGCGTGGACCGATGTCACTGACGGCACGACGACCGTGAACAGCGCACGCGTGGCAGTGGAGGACATTCCCACTGCACCCTAGCATTGCAGGCAACGAAGCAACAGACGTGACAGCGATGCGATCAATGGTCTACCACGAACGCATCGTACTGACCCAGGCAACGCACGCAGGGTGCTACAAGGATCACGGAAACCACGTCGCCCGGCTCCCATGATGGAAATCTGAGTGCGGTGAATTGACTGAGCGGACGGTGGATTACTCGTCCAACGAGATAACCGCCGAACGAACACGGCCCAATCTAAGACTCTATGAATCAGGACACCCAAAAGACACCGAATCGGCAGCCTACCTGGCATATATTGCTTGCGGGCATAGCGCTGCTGGCCGTCGCGACGTCTGCCTTCGGTGATGGTGATGACCACGAGCACGAGCACGAGTCAGCATCTGAACATGAGCATAAAGGCGAACATGGGCACAGCCATGGTCACGGCCATGAGATTGAAGAAATCGTGGTTCAAGCCACGCGCTCGCGCCGTCTGCTCCAGAACGAGCCGATCCGCGTTGAGGTGATCAACGAAGAAGAGATCGCCGAAAAACTGCTGATGCGCCCCGGCAATATTTCTATGTTGCTGGCCGAAACCGGTGGCTTGCGTGTACAGGTCACCTCACCGGCACTCGGCTCGGCGAACATCCGCGTGCATGGCATGCGCGGTCGTTATACACAACTGCTGGCCGACGGTTTGCCACTCTATGGCGGGCAAGCCTCGTCGCTGGGATTATTGCAAGTGCCACCCAGCGACCTGGGGCGGGTCGAGATCATCAAAGGGGCATCGTCTGCGCTGTATGGCGGCCAGGCACTCGGCGGGGTGATTAACCTGATCTCCCGTCGCCCCGATGAAACCGCCTCTGGCGAGCTGATTCTGAATGCGACAAGCCGTGCCGGACAAGACATCTCTGCCTATGGCTCAACGTCGCTCAGCGAACACTGGAGCGGCTCCCTGCTGTCGAACTATAACCGCCAGTCGGCGCAAGACCTGGACAATGACGGCTGGATCGACATGCCCGGCTTCACTCGCAAGGCTGTGCGCCCGCGACTGTATTGGGAAGGCGATGATGGCGCCACTGCCTACCTGACGCTTGGTGCAATGACCGAGGCGCGCGAGGGTGGCACATTGCCAGGCGCGCTGGCACCGGATGGCCAACCATTCGCGCAAAATCAGGACACTGATCGATTCGACGCCGGCGTAGTCGTCGAACGCCCGGTGGGTAACTGGGGGCTGGCGCAAGTGCGCGCCTCGGGCATGCGCCAATCACACGATCATCGCTTCGGCGACCTGCTCGAGCCGGACCGTCACCAGACCCTATTGACCGAAGCATCGCTGTCAGGTCAGACCTCCTATGCATCGTGGGTCGGCGGCATTGCCTTCCAGGCAGATGACTATGAGTCGGCAGTCTTTCCCGGTTTTGACTATTCCTACGAGGCACCCGCAGTCTTCGGCCAGATCGATGCAGACTTGGGTGCGAACCTGACGGTCGCGGCCAGCGCGCGCTGGGATGATCACAGCGAGTATAGATCACAGTTCAGCCCGCGCCTGTCGGCGTTGTATCGCGCCGAGCCTTGGACGATTCGCGCCTCGTGGGGGCGTGGCTTCTACGCACCCACACCATTCGTCGAGGAAACCGAGGCAGCCGGGCTGTCGCGACTTGCGCCTATCACAGGACTTGAAGCCGAAACCGCACAAACCGTATCGCTGGATATTGGCTATGCCGCTGGGCCTTTTGAGACCAGCCTGACCCTATTCAGATCTGACATTGATGACGCCGTTCGGCTGCAAAGCGTCGCTGCCGATCAGGCCCGCCTGATCAACGTCGATGGCAGCACCACCACCCATGGTGTTGAGGCGTTGTTACGCTGGCGTAACGGGCCCTACGTGCTCACCACCAACTATCTGTATCTGGACGCCGAAGAGCCAACGATCACCAGCGTCGGCACCCGCGCTGTGCCACTAACACCGCGCCACTCCGCCGGCCTGGTTGCCATGTGGGAAGACCACGACCGCGGCCGTATTGGCCTGGAAGTCTACTACACCGGCACGCAACCGCTAGAAGACAACCCTTACCGCGCTGAGGGCAAGTCTTATATTCAGGCTGGTCTGCTGGGCGAGATCGTACTGGGACGTTATCGGCTGTTCCTCAACCTGGAGAACCTGCTGGGCGTACGCCAAACCAGCGAGGATTCTCTGCTGCGACCGCTACGCGAGCCGGATGGGCGCTGGACTGTCGACGCCTGGGCACCGCTGGATGGGTTTGTGGCGAATGCCGGAGTGCGCATTCGGTTTGGCGACAATTGAAGGTACTCGTCGCGCACGCATCACCCAGTCGTTTCCGACCGATCTCGGGATCGTTAGCGAAGGACTAGGCATCAGCCCGAAAGCGACTTCCAGCTAGTCGCGTGTGCCGAGAAACACCGCCGATACGAATTGCCGGTACAGAAGAATTTGGTCGGCGAGGTGCGATGGCGTATCAAATGCACGCGATAGCACGATTCCGCCCTCCATCGCGGACGACAGCATGTCCGCCAGCTTTTGCAGATCAACGTCGACCTTGGGCGGATATCGCTCAGCAGCAGCTTCAAGCATAGCCAGAAATCGCTCGCGCCAGCTCAGCAGTGCGCCGCGATTGATATCCCGGATCTCATGATTGAACTGTTTGTCATGATACGCAACGGCAGCCACCATGCAGCCCGGGTGTGCATTCGGCAGGTCGCCCATTGCTTCGGCAAGCAGTTTTAACCCAATCAGAAACGCATGCAGCGGGTCGTCGTTCAGCTGCGCAGCGCGATCGAATATCTCATCGAAAATGCGATCATCCTCAGCCACATACTGGTTCAGCAGTGCTTTGGCGAGCGATGTCTTATCTTCAAAGTGATAAAGAAATCCGCTCTTGGTCAGACCGACCTCCGCGCGAATCTCATCGATTGTGGTGTTTGAGAACCCTTTGGCCAACACAGACACACGCGCGGCATCCAGTATGCGTTGCCGTGTCTTTGCCCCTTTACCCGATTCCACTGCGAACTCCTGCACCAAAAACCCTACCAACAGTACGGTTTGTTGCGGCGATTACCTAGCGGGCAACGTCCAGCACCAATGCGAGACAACCCTACCCTATTGTTAATTCTAGAATTCTTGCCGAGCATGGAAACCACACCGCTTGACTGGTCACAGCAACAACGGCGGCAACCATAATTTCATCTTCGATCACACCATACCGTTAGGATTTCAAAATGGCTATTCACAGAAGCAACCTGCCGCAACTCAAGGGCAACTACTATCTGACCGACGGCGGCCTCGAGACAGACCTTATTTTCAATCATGGCGTCGAACTGCCAGCCTTCGCGGCGCATACACTGCTAGAAAGCGAACGCGGTCAGCAGCGGCTCGCCAGCTATTACGCGGACTATTTGCAACTTGCCGGTCAACTGGATCGCGGCTTTGTCCTTGATGTACCGACCTGGCGTGCTCAGCGACACTTCGCCGAAGCGCTGGCTTGTACGCCTGAGTCCCTCCAGAGCGCCAATCAGCGCGCGGTCGATTTTATCGCCGGATTACGGCGCGAGTTTGCCACCAACGGTCAGCCCATCGTCCTGAATGCCATCATTGGTCCGTGCGGCGATGGCTACGTCGCGGACAGCTGCCCAACAATTGAACAAGCGATGCGTTATCACGCCGAACAAATCCAGTGGTTGGCGAATACGGATGTCGACATGGTGTCGGCGCTCACGATCACCAATGCCGCCGAGGCAGCCGGCATCGTCAACGCTGCGCAGCAGGCAAAGCTGCCGGTGGTTATCTCGTTTACCGTCGAGACGGATGGCACACTACCCACCGGACAACCGCTGCACGAGGCGATCGATGAGGTCGACGCGGCCACGCAGGCGGGCGCCGCGTACTTCATGCTGAACTGTGCGCACCCCACGCACTTCGCACAGTCGCTGGCCCAGCCCACCATTCGGGAACGCGTGCGTGGGCTCAGATGTAATGCATCAACCATGAGTCATGCCGAACTCGACTGTTGCGACACGTTGGATGATGGCGACCCGGATAGGCTTGCGCAGCAATACACACAACTTTTGGACGCACTGCCACGATTGTGCGTGCTGGGCGGCTGCTGTGGCACCGATATTCGGCATGTAAGCGCCATCGCACACGCGATGGCCCAGGCAACGCGAGCCGCGAGTGCCGCCTAGGCGCCCGGTGACGCTGATTGCTGGGTCGTTCATGGTAAGCTCGCCAGCTCATCCAACCGAAGGAAAGCTCGATGACTCGTATCCAACAGCTGGCAGTCGCGCTGATTGCTGCCGCACTGCTCTTCACCACGCCGGCCACCGCCAGCGACCTTGATACCAAATCGATTCTGGTTACCGGTGCCAGCACAGGTATTGGCCGCCATCTGGCCGAGGCGCTGGCGAGCGAGGGCTACCATGTTTACGCAGGCGCTCGCAAAGCCGAGGATATAGCTGCGTTGAATGCCATCGAGAACATCACTGCCGTGCGGCTGGACGTGACCAAGCAGGACGAGATCGATGCTGCCGTCGACATGATTCGCGAGCAAGGCACCGGGCTGTATGCGTTGGTAAACAATGCCGGCATCGGCAGCGGTGGCCCGGTTATTGAAACACCCATCGACAGCCAGGCATTGAACTACCGTGTCAATGTCGAAGGCGTTTATCGCGTGACCCAAGCGTTCGCCCCATTGGTTGTCGAGTCCAAAGGCCGCATCGCAACGACTGGCTCTATTGCCGGCACCGTGACACGCGCCGGCGGCAGCGCCTACAGCGGCAGTAAACACTGGATCGAGGCGTTCACCGACGCATTCGCCGCTGAAATGGCACCGCTAGGCGTAACGGTTAGTGTCATCGAGCCCGGCAACTATCAGTCACAAATCCGCCGTTCCAGCGTGCTACGCGACTTCGCACGCGTGACCGCCGCTGGTGGTGTGATCACCGAAGAAATGCAAGAGCGCTACGACGAAACAGAAGCGTTTGAGCTGTCGCTGAAGCAACCAGACGAAGTCACTGCCGCATTCATGCACGCGCTGTTCGACGACAAGCCGCTACGCCGCTATGTCGTTACACCCAACGAACGCGAGCAGGCTTTCACCATCAACACCAAATTGCGCCGCCTGGTGGAACTCAACCAGTGGGGCCCTTATACCTACAGCCGTGATGAGTTGGTAGAGATGCTGGATGCGGCGATTGCCGCGAAGGCGGATTCCGAGTAACTGAGTTCCAGTAAGTCTGCTGTTTACAGCAGCAACCTTGCCGCGCCCGCTGCATTGTCACGGGCGATGTTTGCGGGTGCCTGGGCGAAACCCAAGCCAATACGATGCGATAGCAACGGAACAGCGATTTCTGCTAAGTTGAGACAATAGCAACACTTAAGACAGCTCGTGCGTGATTGCCCCAACAAAAAAAATGGTGCGAGAGTTGATCTAAGTCTTGGTTTTCAACAAGGTAGGCCGAAGTGCTGACACAAACCTCTCCGCAGTTACATGGACCCGTGTCAAAAATGCGCGTCAGTAGAATCAGCTGTTAGGCTGCACCCAATGACGTGGTTGGTAGCCACTGGACGCAGACTTGCGTGATGTTCGAAGGACTGGTGTAAATGGGCAATCAAGGCGAGCGTCTACAAGAGTTTTCTTCAATCATCGACAGGATATGTGGCGAAGCGAACGAAGCCGCCTGCCTGGCAGCAGATCTCTTCGATGGCGAAGAGCTCCAGGTTGTGCGCAGGGAACTTGCCAGAATGATGGAAATCTCGGAAGCAAAGATCCTTCCTATAGTCCGTAAGGCTGAAGAAGGATCATGAAAAATAGACCCACTACCGACGGCCGTGAGGTTGGACGTCTTAGGCGAGGTGCCGCGCAGCCTAACAAGACGTTGCAGCTGACACTTGACCCTGTCGCAGCTACGGCTGCCGCCTCCGCGGCGTCAGCCTCAAGCGCAGCTGAACTTGGGCGTTAGA
>JBCCCC010000151.1:0-7713 GCA_039033695.1 Pseudomonadota bacterium
CAAACGCTAACCTTGGTGATGGCGGGCCGCATACGTCGCAGCCGACCCGGCAAGCAGCACTAGCCCGATACCTGGTGATTACATCAAGCCGGCGTTGAGCGGACTGTTATGGTCTGGCTGACGACGTCAAGGCAGGAATCAATCCTTCGCCAATCACCGATTGGCGCCACTTCCCCCAAACCGACCCCTGGCCATAGTTACCACCGGTCATTACGACAGTAAGGCTAAGCTCAGGTACGACGATGATCATCTGCCCACCATTGCCACTAGCTTCGTAGGAAGCATAGCGGCGATCTTCCGTGACAATGTCATGCAGATGCCAGGCTAAGCCGTCGGTACCACCGAAATAGGAACGATCGAACTGTGCCTGATCGCGACCGGTCGTCTCAGGAGTAATCTCAATCTTTGGTTGCAAAGATGTGGCGACCCATTCGGCATCGAGTAGTTGTGATCCCTGCCAACGACCGCCGTCCAAATACAGTTGTCCGATCTTCAACATATCGATGGGCCGTAGGTAGGCACCGCCGCCGAGATAGGCTTCACCGGTCTGCATCACGTTCCAGTAAGCGTGTTTGAAACCAAGAGGCTCAAGTACGTGTTGATACATCGAGACCAAGACAGGTTGTGAAGAGGCGCTGGCCAAGATGGCTCCAGCAAGATTGATGCCGCCAGAGCAATAGGCATAGATCTCACCGGGCGCACGAATCACATCAAGGCCGGCGATAAACTCCCACAGATTCGGGGTCTCTTGCTGTTGCCACATTCGATTCTCATTGCCCGGCGATTGACCATCCGCATCGTCACAATCCAGCCCGCTGCGGTGTGTAAGCAAATCGCCAAACGTGATGCGCTGGTCTGCCTGCTCCGCCGGCACGGCAATATGTTGTGAGATAGGGGTCTGTTCCGTTATCTCGTGACCGGCTTGAATCAACGCACCAGTCAGAACGGCCGCAAAGGTTTTGCCGGCAGATCGAACATCGTGCGGGGTATCGCGATCGTAACCACGGAAGTAGGACTCGACCACCAAGTTGCCTTCATGTGCAACCAACAAGCTATGCAAGAAGTTGGGCGACTCTGCATTGGCACCTTCCGACGCCAACCTGCTCACCAGTGCATCGAGTTGTTTCGAGTCGAAGCCTTGCGAGCTTGCGGACGCGGTGGTCCAGCCCTCAATCGATCCAGGCAGATTAGCGCGTCGATAGGGCGATTGGCCAAGGTAGGATATTGCCAGCTGGCTCTTTGGGTCGAGCTTGCGCAATGCCAAACCTTGCAAAGGGCCAAAATTGAGGGAGAACGTCTGCGACTCGGGGTCATACCTGAGCGATCCAAACGGCTGATTAGCGCCCGCGGCACGCAACTCGTATTGGTCTCTCGCGACCTCAATGACGTTATAGCGACGAGAAGGTCCAGTGATGTTGCGCTGCGGATTGTAAACCGTTGCCAATGCGCCGTCGTCTGTGTCGGCAATGCCAATGTAGATATCAAACTGACGTCGCTGCGGTAGCGCAGTGCCGACCCAATCATCGGCTCTTGCGTTTAGCACGACTGGCATAGCCATGCTTTGACCACCAATGCTATTGGCAGCTTGAATAAAGAAGCCGCTTAGTGATTGTGTGTCCGTAGCTTTACCGACGAACGCATGGCCAGACGGCAACGACACATAGCTATAGCCTCCGTTGAGGCCCTGTTGCTTTGCTGTAGTTAGTTTGGCGAACTCATCGCGGCTTATGACGATGTCAACTGGCTCGCCAGTATCTGCAACGCGCACACCATGCCATAGGCCAACGGGCGCCGCATACAAAGAGGTAGTGAGCGTGCACAACAGGCACGCTAGCAAGGACTTTAGATTCATTTGTTAATCTCAGGTTGTCAGGCGCGGCTGGCTAGCCACTCAAGGATGGGCGCTTTGCCGCCCGTCAGGTTGGCGCGCAAATGCTCTGCGGCAAGCGCGACATCCTTGTGACGCAGCGCGTCAATTATCAGGATATGTTGGTCTGCTGCGCCACGAATCGGCTGTCGGTCGCGAAACAAGGCGATCTCATAGCGACGCGTGCGCAGCATCAGGTTGTCTATGGTTTGCGTCAGAATCTGGTTCTGGCAACGCGCGATGAGCGCTCGATGAAAAGCCTCGTCCGCCATCACCGCGTTCAGGCCAGTATCAGCGTTGATGAACTGATCGTTCAGTTCACTCAAGTGATGAACCTGCTCGACAGTCATCGCGCCGCCTGCAAGCAGCGCAGCGGGGTCGAGAATAGGCCGCAAATCATAGAGGTCGCTGAACTCGTCAACCGAAAATGGTCGGACAAAAAAACCGCGTCGAGGCTCTGAGTCGACAAAGTCCTCAGCAACAAGTTGACGCAAGCCTTCACGCAGCGGCGTGCGGCTGACACCCAGCGCCTCGGACAGGTGCACCTCGTTAATCCGGTCTCCTGCGACCAATTCACCCGCAACGATCATTTCCCGAACGGCGCTGGCTGTCTGAGCCGAAATCGGGCTTTTGTCAATTACTGTATACTGCATACAGTTAGCATAACGGGATTTGACAGTAACTTGCAACCTCTTCGGCGAACTGGCCCTCTATGATGCCGTTGCTGCTGTTTGAACGATCGGACATTAGCCGCGATAGTCCAAGATCTCACCGGGTCAATGGCATGCGTCAGATGATTCGCCTTGCCAATAGCGATGGTGGCGCAATTGAGCTTCGCGATGGATGCGTCGGTCCGGCATCATGAGGGGCCAAAGCGACGATTACGCCGACGCGGTAGCTATCCACGGTTGGCACGTGTGATCGATAGCGCAAGACAACCAGTTACTCTCGAGGCGCTGGCAACTCAACGCAAATCCATCTGCGTGCTCATTGCCGGCAGTACTTTAGGTCGACAAAGCGTGCGTGTCGCGTCTTGCTTCGGGCATATATCGCGCAACAATGCGTGGTATGTAACGCCAGGTCAGGAACAGCGTTAACAGCGACGCCACCGGCAGCACCACATTCCAAAACGCGTTAACGCTTTCGAAGCTGCCGGTAAATTGCGGAATCGTGCGGTATGCAATTTGCGCAACACCCGCCATGACCAATCCGTAATAGGCCCATGCCATGCAGTGCGCATGCACGCTGAACCAGCGACGGCTGCGTTTGCGAAGCGCTTGTGAAATTGCAATCAGGCCCGGGATGAGGGTTGCCAAACTGATGATCGCAAACAAATGAAACAGGTTGAATCGCCCCATGCCAAACATCGTCAGCGCGGAGAAATTCAACGCAAGCATCGTCAGCACAAACGAGCCACCAAGCACACGATGAAATATGCCGCGCTTATGGCGCAAGAATAGAATTGGGCCAACGATCAACGCATACAGTGCACAAAGAAAGTGCATCATGCCGGCCGCAGAGTCGACCCAGGCATCCAGCGTAACGAGTTCTTGCCACATACCTATCGCCTTATTGCATCTTGATGGTCAGCTGTACCGGGCTATCTGCCACTTCAAACTTCACATCGTCCCACCGCGAGCGCCCCATACGCGGCGGTGGGTTGTTTGATGACCCCCATTGCTCGGTTGGCGCACCAAAGAAATTGAAATCCATCTTGCCGTTGCGGTTTGCGTCGTGCAGCACAGTGACGCCATAAGTCCCTGGGCGAACGTCCGACCAGAGATGCGCAATGCCGTCCGGGTCCGGCGTCAGAATGGCGTTCTCGCACTTGAAGGTTTCCCAGCCGTCAGCGTCGCACAAACCGACATAAACAACGCCATCGGTATTCTGGATGCCTTCAAGTCGTATTGTGACGGTAGAGCCGCTTGAATCAGCCCAAACGGTAGCGGCGAGAATGATGAATAGCGCTGCGGTGACTGCCTTTGGCATCGTGAAACTCCTTACGGCTTGAGGCCGGATCGCGGAGTATTCAATGTAGGAAATGGGCAGGCGTTGGAGATAGTGACGAATGTCACCCGGACGACGTGATATTCGTCCGACGCTGCAGCATCACACAAGCAGCACGTACAGTCGGACCATCTTACGTCGCGTTAACCGGTCAGCTTCATGCCCTAGTCATCAACGGTCAATAACTGCTGAATGTAGTCAATGCTGTCGGACGAATCAGTTTGCACCAACCAAAACAGCGCATTCTTCCGATCGGCTGAAGCCATGCCACTATCCTCAACAATTTCCATCAAGGCAGACTCGCGGTCAGGCGCGGCCGATTGCGAATACGAAAACACGGCATGCTTGCGCATGTCGATACTGTCATCTTTGCGCATCAGTTCGCGCAGCAACTCGCCACCCTCATCAATACGTACCTGGCCTAGCCAGAATACGGCTGCTTTACGATTGCGAAAGTATGCATCTGTGCGCGCAGTTTGTTCGAGCGCCGCGAAAGCGGCATCACCCTTGTGTACCGCGATTGCCGCAAGCGCATCACGCGATATGCTGTTGCGGTCTTCGACGACTGGCATCAACCAGGTAACACTCTCCGCCGCCGCGACATCACCCAGGTCGTTGACGTTACCACCGCCGGTAACGGGGCAGTCTGCTGCCACCGCCCGCACTCGGGTTAGCCTGCCGCGTTCCGACCGTGCAAGAACCCGAATCGTCGTCACGTCATAAGGAAAGTCGCTCGATGCACCGTAACTATGTGTTTTGCCATCCAGATCACAACCCGGGGTGGCTGCGCTGCCATGTGCCTTTGCATAGCAACACCACGAAGGCGCATCGTCGATGGCCTCGACCTGCCATGTATACCAGCCATCTCGGTCGAACGGCTGACTGCTCTGCGCATGCAGTGGCGCGCCAAACGCGATCGAGCCGCAAACGAGCAGCGCAGAGAGAATGGGCAGCGCGCGCATTAGGGTCGCTCCGATAGCGCGCTATCAATGGCCTGCATCGCCTCATCGCTATCCATGATGACCAGCTGTCGTAGTAGCGCGGCCTTCTCGTTCTGATCCGTACTGGCCCGGAACAGCTCGAGCAACCCATCGTCATGGCCGCCCACCATCAGACCGTGCATCGCGGCATCGCGGACTGACTTGTCCGAAGATGAGCGGAAGATGTCGACCATTGCGTCGCGTGCCACATCGCCACCTGACGCAATACCAAGCCCATGCATGGCGTGCACCTGCTGCTCCGGGTTGCTGTCATCGCGTGCAATCGCCAACAGGCTGTCAACATCGCCCGCCACCGCATAGGCATGGATCAAGCTACGACTGGCACCGGTCTCCTCGCGCAACCGCTGTAGTTGCGGCAACGCACCCATTGCGCCCAGCTGGTTCAATGCCAACTCGAAGATATCCTCATTTGGCGCATCCACCGCTGCCTGATAAACCGCTTCCGCATCGCCGGCAATCAAATAGGCATGCAGAACCTGCTCTTTGACCCTGCGATCACCAGCCGTATAGATGTCAGCAAGTCGTGCGATAACTTGCGGGTTGCCGCCGATGCCGATGGTACGTATCGCCTCGCCTTGTAACCTGCCAGTGCTACTGCGCGCAGTATCCAGGAGCACCTCATGCGCCTCAGGCTCATCGATCTGGCTGAGCACAAACAGCGCGCGAGCCTTGATGCGATCACTATTCTCGCTCTGCATTACCTTGATCAGTATCGGCAATGCTTTCTCGTGAGGCGCCGACATGAGCGCTTCGATGGCAAAGATCTTCAGTTGGTCAGAATCTTCAGCGCTGGGCTGCGCGAATACGTTCGGTGCGCTCAGCACCGCCAGCAAAACCAGCGCCGGGCATGTGATCATTGTGAGAATCCGGGTCATCACCATCTGTCCTTGTTCAAATAGTCTCTGTCACTTCAGACGTCGACTGAGCAACTTTGGTTAGCAATGCATTGAGCTCGAATGACAATTGCATGCGCAGCGCGTCGGCCTCTGCAGCGGAAATGTCGTCGGACGCCAGCTGCAGCAAGACCGGCTCAATGGCGCGCATTAGGCGCGCAACATCCGATACATTTCGTGATTCCGCCGCAAGCTCAAACATACGATTCTGCCGTACGATTTCGGCAATCAATGCCGCTTGGTCGTCTGGCGATCGCTGCTGCAGCCGCTCGAGATCGACCGACGCATTCTCGAGATAAACCTGCAAGCCTCGACTGAATGCACCCGCCGCAACGTTGCCATCCGTACTATCCGCCGCAAGGGTTGTACCTCGTATTGCTGCAGGATCGGGCTGATGACCGAATTGCGTGCCAATCACAAACGCCACCATGACCGTGGCTGCCGCAGTGCCAAGCCACCCCCAATGGAACCCTCGCGGTGGTGTAGTAGCGGCCTTACCGCGCTCGAGCTGCGCAGCTTGCGCTATCATCGCATGCCATTGATGCTTGAGGTGCTGCGGGGCATCCGTTGAAGGCGCCTCCCGCAGTTGCTCAAGGTCGCGACACAACGCGGCATAGTATGTCGAAAGCTCAGCATCATGCTCGAGTGCCAGCGCGACATCGCGCCGTTCGCTATCGGACAGGCCCTCTTCGTAGAAGTAAAGCATTAGCGTGTCATCATTCATCATATTGCGCTCCGAAGGTCAGCCATGCCGACCCGCAGTTTCTTGACGCCACGAAAAAGCGCTTGCTTGATCGTGCCGACATTCGAGTTCAACTCCTCAGCGATCTCCGCCAATCGCCATTGCTCCAAGTGCTTGAGCACGAAGCACACTTGCTCCATATCGCTCAACTCGACCATCGCGGCAGACAAGCTCCGGTCAAGGTCACGGGCGGTCTGCGCGAGCTCCGGGCGCATTGATTCATCCGCCGGCTCCGCCGGCAATGGCGCCCAACGCTCTGGCTTGCGCCGCCGAAGAAGCTGCAATGCAGCATTCACGGCAATGCGATGAATCCAGGTATCAAGCTGCGCGTTGCGATCAAACTGCTGACGCTTGTTCCAGGCGCTGAGCAGCGCATCCTGCACGGCATCGGCAGCCATATCGGGATCCCGCGTTATGCGCAGGCAGGTCGCATACCAGCGATCGCTGCGCTCAGCGATGACCTGGTGGAACTCGGACTGCGTTGGAACGCCATCGGCATGCGCGCGTTTCGTCATATGGGGTTAGATGGCCGCGATGGCAATTAGGTTAGCACTCGGGGTCGACCCAGCCACGTCAGCACTCGCAATGTGCGGCGCTCACCGGGTTGTACACCCGAGCCAGGTCGCCAACGAGCACGCCAATCGCGCAAAAGCCCCTAGCGCTGGCGCGATGCGAATTCCGCTACCAGTCCTGGCAACTCTTCGGCCGATGGCTGATGCGCAAAACTGAACTCGGCTGGTGTCGATGCCCAGGACACCTTCTCGGCCACATACGTCTCAATGAATGGCGACAGCGAATCAGCATCGTCCAAGAGCGTAATCCGCACGTTCACGTAGTCACTGAGACCCTCTGGATAAGTGAACAGCCAGCTCATACAAGCGGCGCAGAAGTGATGCTGGGTCGCACCGCGCAACCCACCCAGCACGGTCCGGCCTGCGATGACCTTGAACCTATCGGCGGGATACAGCGCGCTGACAGAGAACGCGCTCGCTGTCATGCGCTGACAACCCCGACAATGGCAGGCTGCCGTGATCAGGGGCGGCGCCGCCACCGAAAAACGCACAGCCGCACAACGGCATTGCCCATAGCTGACCCTCGCATCATCTGCCATCTTCCTACCTCCTGTTGCGCTTCGTCCATCCCGCACGCACGCGGCGAAGACGCGTTGATGACACCAAAATCATGACGGCAGCACACGAGCCA
>JBCCCC010000152.1:0-7665 GCA_039033695.1 Pseudomonadota bacterium
AGCTTGTTTGCCTCCAGGCAATACTCGGAAGGCCACGACTTCGCAACCGGCGTGAGCAACTCCAGCAGCAATTTAATCTCACCGAGCGCTGCCGCGTCGTCGGTGGTCGCTTCACGATCCTGCAGGCTGGCGCAATAATAAATCAGCGCTTGCCCGCCTTCGACGAAAGCCTTTTGCGTTAACAGCATCCTTCTGACGTCAGCGTGACGAATAATGGGCACTTGCGGTGATTCTGGGTCCTTCTGGCCGGCGAGCCTTCCTTGCTGACGCTCACGCGCATAGTCCAGCGAGTGCAGATAGCCACCCAACGCGCACATCACCGCGCCATGGCCGACGCCTATGCGTGCTTCGTTCATCATGTGAAACATATTGGCCAGGCCTTCGTTCTCACGACCCACGAGATAACCAACGCTTTCGCCACCCTCGCCGAAATTCAGCAGGCAGTTCGTTGTGCCGCGCTGACCCATCTTGTGGTTTAGTCCGGCCAGCACAATATTGTTCCATGCGCCAACGTTGCCCTCGTCGTCGACGCGATACTTGGGCACAAGGAATAGCGATATGCCGCGCACGCCAGCCGGCGCATCCGGCGTCCGCGCCAGCACCATGTGCACAATGTTCTCGCTAAGTTCCTGCTCTCCGCCCGAGATCCACATCTTGGTGCCGACC
Organism: Pseudomonadota bacterium; assembly: GCA_039033695.1. GTDB lineage: Bacteria > Pseudomonadota > Gammaproteobacteria > Steroidobacterales > Woeseiaceae > CALBPI01. The sequence continues at coordinate 667 of JBCCCC010000152.1, forward strand.
AGGCTAAAACTACCATCATCACGACGCGTTGCCGTGGTCCGGATATCGGCCAGCGATGAACCTGCCTGCGTTTCCGACAGACACATCGTGCCGAACCAACGGCCCTCGAGCATTGGCGGCAGGAAGCGGCGCTTGAGCTCATCACTGCCACAGGCATTGAGCATGTTGGCGTTGGCCGTAGTCAGGAACAAGTAACCGGTCGCACCATTGTTGGCACAGGTGAACATACCGTTCATCGCGCTGTAGACAAGCCACGGTAGCTGCATGCCGCCGAGGTCACTGTCGAAACTGGCCGCAACCAGGCCAGCGTCGGTAAACGCATCAACGGCCTCTTTGACCTCCGGAATCATCTCAACCTTGCCATTGACGAATTGCGGCTCATTGGCGTCGAGCTTCTGGGCAATGGGCAAGAACTTTTCCTCGGCGATCTGCTGCGCCGTATCCAGCATTGCCGCGACCATATCTCGATCGTAGTCCTCGTACCGGGGATGCGATAGCAGCGCGTCAAGGTCGAGCATCTCGTAAAAGTAGAAATCTAGGTCGCGTCGATTGACGATCATGGACATGCGGACAAACTCCGTTAATAGGCAATTGTTGTCGGTGTGCTACGTTAGCGCACCGACGCTTCTTAATTGTTCAATTTCCGTGTCACTGAGACCGGCTTGCTGCAACACCTCAATGGTATTGGCACCTTCACGCTGAGGTGCTCGTGGCAAGCCCTGGGTCGAGCGACTGAAACGCGGTGCCGGCGCCGGTTGATCGACCCCTGCGACGTCGATGTAAGTCTCCCGCGCGATGTTGTGCGGATGGGCGATCGCCTCATTGATGTCGAGCACTGGCGTGACGCACGCCTCGCTGCCTTCGAACACACCGCTCCAGTGCGCCTGCGTATGCTGGCGGAAGGACTCACTGAGCAGCTCGATCAATGCCGGCCAGTGCTCAACCGACATTTGCGCGGCAAAGCGCGCGTCGTTGATACCCATACGGGCCAGGAACTCGGCATAAAACTGCGGCTCGAGCGCACCAACCGCCATGAACTTCTGATCCTTGGTTTCGTAAACCTGGTAGTGATGCGCAGCGCCATCGAGCATGTTGCACTCGCGATTCGCCTGCCAGAAACCCATCGCTTGCCAGCCATAGAAACCCGACATCAGATTCGCACTGCCATCGGTAATGGCCGCGTCCACGACCTGCCCTTGCCCGGATTGACGGGCCTCTAGCAATGCCGCGAGCACCCCCATCACCAGAAACAAACTGCCACCAGCATAATCGCCAATCAGATTTAACGGCACGACAGGTTTGTGCGCCGGACCAACTGCCGCCAATGCGCCGGTCAGCCCAATGTAGTTGATGTCATGCCCCGGGGCTTGCGCCATAGGGCCGGACTGCCCCCAACCGGTCAGCCGGCCAAACACGAGGCGCGGATTGCGTGCGTGGCAAACCTCGGGACCAAATCCCAGCCGCTCGGCAACACCGGGTCTGAAACCCTCAATCAACGCATCTGCGCCATCCACCAATCGCAGCAGCGTCTGCAGCCCTTCGGGCGTCTTCAAATCCAGTGCGATTGATGCCTTGCCGCGGCTATGCACATCCTTATCCGCCGGCACAGCGATACCCATCGGCTTTGAGGCACGCTCAACGACAATCACGCGCGCGCCCATATCGGCAAGCAGCATGCCGGCATATGGCCCGGGCCCAATCCCCTTCATCTCGATCACTGTCAGGCCAGCTAGTGGACCCATGCATGCTCCCGGGCAGCGCTTCGCACGACGCAAATCTCACGCGCGATTATGACACGCTCTTGCCAGATCACGAATGGCAAGGGCAACAATCTGGAACATTTTCTATTTACGTTAACGTTAACGTTAGTTAGGATGTATCAATGACCCGGAACAACCCACACGGCACTCAGTACTCAATCAGCGATCTGGCGGATGAGTTCGAGGTAACAACCCGCACCTTGCGCTTTTATGAAGAAAAGGGGCTGTTAAACCCCGTACGGCAGGGGCGCGTTCGCTACTTCAGTGCGGCTGACCGTGTCCGGCTAAGGCTGATTCTGCGCGGCAAGCGACTCGGGCTGTCGCTTGAAGACAGCGCCGACATTATCGAGCTCTACCGTGAGCCCGAAGGCAGCAAGCGTCAGTTGCACGCGTTATTGGAAAAACTCGCTGAACGCAAAGCCCAGCTGACGCAACAGGCAAAAGACATCAGAAAGACGCTCTCCGACCTGACACGAGTCGAGAAAAAATGCCGCCAGGCACTGCAGGATTAGGGCAATGACAACGATCGTCAGCAACACGGACACACAGTCGGCGCAATTCGCAGCCAATCACGAGCATATGCAAGCATTGGTAGCCGACCTGAAACGGAAAGTCGCCACGATCGCCGAGGGGGGAGGCGTCGAACGACAGCAGCGACACACATCGCGCGGCAAGCTTCTGGTCCGCGAGCGCATTGATCAATTGATCGATCATGGCAGTGCGTTTCTCGAGTTTAGTCAGCTCGCCGCCTACGAAGTCTATGAGCAGCCTGTACCTGCTGCAGGAATCATCACGGGTATCGGCTGCGTCATGGGCGTTGAGTGCGTGATCATCGCGAATGACGCCACCGTCAAAGGCGGTAGCTATTTTCCGCTAACCGGCAAGAAACACTTGCGAGCGCAAACCATTGCCGCACAGAACCGGCTGCCCTGCATTTACCTGGTCGACTCGGGTGGCGCATTTTTGCCGATGCAGGACGAGGTGTTTCCGGATCGCGAACATTTCGGCAGGTGCTTCTACAATCAGGCGCGCATGTCCGCTGCCGGCATTCCGCAGATCGCCGTGGTCATGGGTTCGTGCACTGCCGGCGGCGCTTACGTGCCCGCAATGGCCGATGAGTCAATCATTGTGGCTAATCAAGGCACGATTTTTCTGGCGGGACCGCCATTGGTTAAGGCCGCGACCGGCGAGGAAGTCAGCGCGGAAGCACTCGGTGGCGCCGATGTGCATTGCCGCGAATCAGGTGTCACCGATCATTATGCGCGTAACGACACGCATGCATTGCAGTTGGCTCGCGATGCCATTGCGAGATTGAACTGGCAAAAACCAGATCAACTTGCTCGTGAGCCCGCCGCGCCACCGAGGTATGCAGCCGAAGAACTCTACGGCGTTGTGCCCACAGACTTGAAGAAAACCTATGATGTACGCGAGGTCATCGCGAGGGTTGTCGATGACTCCGCTTTCCACGATTTCAAACCACTGTACGGCGAAACGCTGGTCTGCGGTTTCGCCCATATTGAGGGCTATCCGGTCGGCATCATTGGTAACAATGGCATCCTGTTCAGTGAGTCCTCTTTGAAGGGCGCCCACTTCGTTGAGCTCTGCGCGCAACGCAAAATCCCTTTGGTGTTCTTGCAGAACATCACGGGGTTCATGGTTGGCCGACAGTACGAGGCTGGTGGTATCGCAAAGGACGGCGCCAAGCTCGTCAATGCCGTGGCCTGCGCCGAGGTTCCCAAAATCACGATAATCATTGGCGGCTCGTTTGGCGCTGGCAATTACGGTATGGCCGGACGGGCCTATGACCCCCGTTTCCTGTACATGTGGCCAAATGCGCGTATTTCCGTCATGGGCGGCGAGCAAGCAGCTAGCGTCCTTGCGCAGGTCAAACGCGATCAGAAAGAGCGCAATGGCGAAACCTGGACTGACGCTGACGAGCACGCCGTCAAACAACCTGTGATCGACAGCTATGAACAACAGGGTCACCCCTATTACGCGTCGGCGCGACTATGGGATGACGGTGTGATCGATCCCGCGGACACCCGGCGCGTCATTGCGCTGTCGTTGTCGGCGAGCCTGAACCAGCCGATTGCCGAGACACGCTTTGGCGTGTTCAGGATGTAGCATGATCCGTAAACTCCTTATTGCCAACCGCGGCGAAATCGCCTGTCGAATCATCACGACGGCGCGCAAACTCGGCGTTGCCACGGTCGCTGTGTATTCGGATGTTGATGCCAGTTCACAGCATGTACAGATGGCGGACGAAGCGATCCACATCGGGCCAGCCAATGCGGCCGAGTCCTACCTGCTCATCGACAACATTGTCGACGCTGCGCGACGCAGCAATGCCAGCGCCATCCATCCGGGCTATGGCTTCTTGTCCGAGAACGCAGACTTTGCCGATGCGTGTGAAGCCGCCGGAATTGTATTTGTCGGCCCCACCGCGGAGACGATCCGCAGCATGGGCTCTAAGTCCGCAGCCAAGGCGCTGATGCAAGCGCACGGTGTGCCGCTACTGCCCGGATACCATGGCGACGACCAACAGCTTGAGACCTTGAGAGAGGCGGCTGGCGACATCGGCTATCCGGTACTGCTGAAGGCAGCCGCAGGCGGCGGCGGCAAGGGCATGCGGGTCGTCAACGCAGCCGAAGACTTCGAACGCGAACTCGCCGCGGCACAACGTGAGTCAATGAATGCGTTTGGCGATGACATCATGCTCGTTGAAAAATTCCTCCGCGAGCCGCGCCACATCGAAGTGCAGGTCTTTGCCGACCACCATGGCAACATCATTCATCTGTTTGACCGCGATTGCTCCATCCAACGGCGGCATCAAAAGGTCATCGAGGAAGCGCCAGCGCCAGGACTCAGCGATTCATTGCGCGCCGCCATGGCCGATGCAGCAGTCACCGCCGCAAAAGCTATCGATTACCGCGGCGCAGGAACAGTCGAATTCCTGCTCGATGCTGATGATGGCTTTTACTTCATGGAAATGAACACGCGCTTGCAGGTCGAGCACCCGGTTACCGAACTCATTACCGGCATCGATCTCGTCGAGCTGCAACTGCAGGCCGCTGACGGCCAGAAACTGATGTTGGCGCAGGCCGACGTTACCCGGCGCGGCCATGCGATCGAAGTTCGACTGTATGCCGAGGACACCGTTAACGGATTCCTGCCCACCAGTGGGCGAATCGATGCCATGCAAATTGACGATTCGCAGACGGCAGTGCGCTTAGATAGCGGAGTTGTTACTGGTGATGAAATCAGCGTCTTTTACGACCCAATGATTGCCAAGCTCGCGGTCGTCGCCAACACACGCGCCGATGCGGTGGGTGCAATGGCCGGTGCACTCAGTCGCAGCGTGATAAGCGGCCTCACAACTAACCTCGCCTTTTTGTATCGTGCGATCACGACGCCCGCGTTTAGCGCGGGTGCCGTGAGTACGGGTTTTATCGACTCAGAGGCTGCGGCGTTGCAACGCCCGACCGTGAGCGACGCACAGGTCATTGCCGCCGCGTTGCTCACCGAGCGCGCAGCGAGCATCGCGACATCGCTTTGGCATCGCAATGATGGCTGGAGAAGCAATCTGCCCTGGGCTCGTCGCATACCCGTCACCGTTGAAGGAGTCGATTTCGAGGTGACGATCACTCAATCCGGCCCAACCGATAGGTCGCAGCTCGCGCGTGTTGATGATCGCGAGTATGCGCTTGCCTACGAGACGACGGATACCTCGCTTAAGCTGACGTTGAACGGCCATCGTCAATCAGTCACCTGGTGCCAGCATGCTGGCGCGGGGATGCTGTTCTGTGGTGGCCATGTGAGTTTCTCGACAACGGCCGTCGACGTTGGCGAAACCGCTGAGCAGCAATCGGATGGCATGATTCGAGCGCCGATGACAGGCAAGGTGATCGCGATCGGCGTGAGCGAGGGCGATACGGTTGCCGATCAGCAGCCGCTACTGACGCTTGAGGCCATGAAAATGGAACATACGCTGAACGCACCTTACGCCGGCCACATCGACCGTTGCAGCTGTGAAGTCGGCCAGCTTGTGCAAGGCGGCGCGGTGCTGATTGCGCTATCACCAGACGAATCCAACAACGGAAACTGACAGATGCTGAATTTTCAATTGGGCGAAGACATCGATATGTTGCGCGAAAGCGTGGCGCAGTTCGCAAAAGACGAAATCGCGCCTCGCGCGGCGCAGATCGATAAGGAAAACGAGTTTCCCGAAGACCTGTGGTGGAAGCTCGGCGACATGGGACTACTGGGTATTACGGTCGATGACGCATTCGGTGGTAGCGGCATGGGCTATCTCGCGCATGCCGTAGCGATGGAAGAAATCTCGCGGGCGTCAGGTAGCGTCGGACTCTCATACGGTGCCCATTCCAACCTGTGCGTCAATCAGATTTTCCGCAATGGTAACGATGCGCAGAAGGCCCATTACCTGCCACCACTTTGCAGTGGCGAGCACGTTGGTGCGCTGGCAATGTCAGAGCCCGGCGCCGGCTCAGACGTTGTTGGTATGAGTCTGCGCGCGGACCCGCACCAGGACGGCTTCATGCTGCGTGGTAACAAGATGTGGATTACGAACGGGCCTGATGCGCAGACCTTTGTGATTTATGCGAAGACCGATCCCGCGGCCGGTTCGCGGGGCATTACGGCATTTATCGTCGACGCTGACACACCGGGATTCACGCGGGCGCAAAAACTGGACAAGCTGGGTATGCGAGGGTCGAATACGTGCGAGCTGGTATTTGAGGACTGCCTCGTCCCACGCGACGCGGTCCTGGGCGAGGTCAACGGTGGTGTTCGCGTATTGATGTCGGGACTTGACTATGAACGCGCTGTGCTGGCGGGTGGCCCTGTCGGCCTCATGCAGGCTGCGTTGGACGTGGTGCTGCCCTACGTTCATGAACGCAAACAGTTCGGTACCGCGATTGGCGAGTTCCAATTGATGCAAGGTAAAATTGCCGACATGTATGCAGCACTAAATGCATCGCGTGGCTACCTGTATGCTGTTTGTCGCGCCTGCGACGCGGGACATACGAGCCGCGCCGATGCCGCCGCCGTCATCCTTTACACGGCTGAGCAAGCAACGCAAGTCGCGCTGCAGGCCATTCAGGCGCTCGGTGGTAACGGTTACATCAACGACTACCCGACAGGCCGCTTGCTGCGCGACGCCAAGCTCTATGAGATTGGCGCCGGGACATCTGAGATTCGGCGTATGCTGGTCGGGCGTGAG
>JBCCCC010000153.1:0-7570 GCA_039033695.1 Pseudomonadota bacterium
GCACATATCATGCCGGCGCGGCGGGTCGCCAAACGGATTTGTCGATCGCTGCGAACGCGCGTTATGTGCGGATCCAACGTGCCGGAAACGGTGCGCTGAGTATTGCAGAAGTGCAGATATTTGCCGACGAGGCGCCATTGCCAGCGCCAACGTTAGTCGCTGAGCGAGGCGTGCTCGATAACGTTGGCAGCGATTGGCAAACCGTCACGCTGCAGCACACCTACACGGATCCCGTCGTAGTCGCAACAGGGCGTTATGATGGCTCGCAATTGCCAGCCGTGACACGGATTCGCAATGCGGCAGGCAATCAGTTCGACATCCGTATGCAGAACCCAAGCGATGCCGCTTTGGCAGGCTATGCGGTTAACTATCTGGTGGTCGAGGCGGGTGTCTATGACACCGGTACGGCAAGGTTTGAAGCGGGCCATTTTCCCTCGTCTCTTACGGATGAAAACAATAGTTGGGTTGGTCAGCCGCGAGATTATCAGCAGGCTTATACGTCGCCCGTTGTTGTTGGCCAGGTGATGTCATACAACGACAGCCGCTGGAGCGTGTTCTGGGCATCAGACGGCAATACTGGCAATCCACCGTCAGCTAGCAGCTTGCACGTCGGCAAGCATGTGGCTGAGGACACGGATGCATCGCGCGACGCAGAAACGCTGGGTTACATCGTCTTCGAGAGCGGTAGCGGCACGATTGGTGAGCTTGATTACCAAGCCGGCGTGGGCGCAAACATCATCGAGGGCATTACTGAGAATGCGCCCTACAACTATCCACTGGGGCGCCCGTTCGACTCAGCGGTTGTTTCCAGCGCGGGCATGAATGGTACCAATGGTGGCTGGCCCGTCATGGTTGGTGCGCAACTGGATGGTGACGTCTTGGGGTTGGCCGTTGACGAAGACCAGATCGGCGACCCCGAGCGGCTGCGAATCACAGACCAGGCAGCGTTCGTTGCAATGGTGAGCAATGTTGAGCAGCTGGAAATCGTCGACGTCGACGCGGCGCCAACTGCCAGCGGACTCGATGCCACGCTTTCTGTCAATGCAACCGGCCCGGGCGAATTGACCTATAGCTGGAGTGTCGATGGCATAACCACGCCATTTAGTTCGAGTAACACGCTGGACTATGTTTTCGGTGCACCGGGTAGGTATCTTGTTACTGTCGTCGTGCGTGACGGTGATGGCAACGAAACCCAGCAAACGTTCACGCAACTCGTGCACTTGCCGCTGATGACCGCGGGGACACCTACCCAGTCGACCAGCATCATCGATTACGGCTCAAGAAGCGAGGTTTGGGTTGTAAACCCGGACAACGACACCGTGAGCGTGGTCGACAGTGAAATGATGTCCGTTGTCACGGAAATACCGGTTTCCGAAGAGCCGCGCTCACTTGCATTGGCGCCGGATGGCCGCGTCTGGATTGTCAGCAAGGCGGCATCCGTGATCAACGTGATTGATCCGGCTACGTATCAAATTGTGGACATGTTCTTTTTCGATGTCGCAACCCAGCCACATGGATTGGCAATGAGTGATACGGCGGCCTACGTGGTGCTTGAAGCGACTGGTGAGGTAGTGAGCCTGAATGCATTCAGCGGGGCTGAGTCAGGTCGCATGACATTGGGCGGTCGGCCGCGCCATATCTCGCACGATCCGAGTACCGGCAGCTTGTATGTCACCCAGTTTGTCACCCCGGCGCTGCCCGACGAGGCCACCGCAAACCCAGTACTTGATGATGGTCTCAACCAGTATGGCGGCCAGGTCTGGGTGCTTGATGCGTCGACACTGAGCATTAGCGATAGTGTCGTGTTGCAGCATAGCGACCGTCAGGTGTCCGAGCATAGTGGACCTGGTGTCCCGAACTATCTGGGGCCCGCCGTGATATCACCGGATGGCACCTCAGCGTGGGTTCCGTCCAAGCAGGACAATATTCTCGCAGGCGGGTTGCGCGGCGGGCCGGGCCTGACCTTTGACCAGACGGTAAGGGCCATTGCGTCGAAGATTGCACTACCGTCGCGTGAGGAAGACTTCGCGATGCGTGTTGATCTGGACAATGCCAGTGTGGCAAGCCACTCGGCCTTTGGCCCCTACGGTATCCATCTGTTTACCGCGTTGGAGGGTAATCGCGAAATTGCCGTCATCGATGTGTTCTCGGGTGTGGAGCTGATTCGGTTCGATACCGACTTTGCGCCGCAGGCCGTCTCAGTCTCCGACGATGGCTCACGCTTGTACGTGCACAACTTCATGGGCCGCAGCGTTGGCGTTTACGATATCGCGGAAATGGTTGAAAGCGGTGCGGTTAACGTCCCGCTGTTGGCAACGGTACCAACGGTGGGCAACGAGTCGTTGGCCGCAGATGTGCTGCTCGGCAAGCGACTTTTCTATGATGCGCGTGATGATCGTCTGGCGGCGCTCGACTATATGAGCTGTGCGTCGTGCCACAACGAGGGTAGTGATGATGGCCGCGTCTGGGACTTCACGAGCATGGGCGAGGGGCTGCGCAATACGATCAGTTTAAACGGCCGCGCCGGCATGGGGCATGGTTTCTTGCATTGGTCTGCCAATTTTGACGAGGTTCAGGATTTCGAAGGCCAAATCCGTGGTTTCGCTGGCGGTACCGGGCTCATGAGCAATGCGGATTTCTTCACTGGAACGCGCTCCGAACCACTGGGTGATCCGAAGCAGGGTATCAGCGCCGACCTAGACGCGCTGGCGGCCTATGTGCGATCTCTGGATCGTGCGCCGCTCAGTCCGTTCCGCGGGCTGGATCGCGAGTTCGATGCGGTCGCACAGGCTGGCGTCGACGTATTCCGGTCTGCCGGATGCGCAGACTGTCATACGCCCGCATCGATGACGGACAGCAGTGATGGTGACGGCTTACATGACATCGGTACGATACGCGCCTCAAGTGGTGATCGGCTTGGTGGTCAGCTGAACGGGATCGATACACCCACGCTGGTTGGCGTCTGGAAGACACCACCGTACTTGCATGATGGTTCGCAAACGACGTTGGAGGGCGCGATCGCAGCGCACCAGAGTACTGTGTTGACCAGCCTTGAGCTGAGTCAGTTGGCGGCAATGATCCGTCAGCTCGACGATGGCCGCGATCTCGTCGAACAGTCCGGGCCCAAGCTTGCGTCTGGGCTTATCGCAAACGTCTCGAATACCTGGCAAACCGTTACGTTGCCAGAGAGCTATGCCGAGATGGTGGTGGTGGCGACGCCGCAGTACACTGGCGCCGATCTGCCGGTCGTAACACGCATCCGCAATGCAACCGGTGACAGTTTTGAGGTTCAGGTCCAGAACCCGAGTGGCGCGGATGTCAGTGGCTACAGCGTTCACTACCTGGTTGCCGAAGCCGGTTTGTACAACGCCGTCGATCATGGTGTGGCGATGGAAGCCTGGCGCTTCGATGCCACCAGGACCGATAACAACGCCAGCTGGCAGGCGACGCCTGTGGCCTACGCACAAGGCTACGTCGATCCAGTGGTTGTCGGGCAGGTGATGTCGACCAATGACAGTGCGTGGAGTGTGTTCTGGGCCAGCAATGGCGTGCGCACCAATCCGCCGGATGCGACAAGTCTTTCAATTGGTAAGCACATTGCGGAGGACCAAAACCGGCTGCGCGCTGCGGAAACGTTGGGCTATATCGTCATGGAGGCAGGCGCTGGTTCGGTCGACGGTGTTGATGTGCTCGCGGGCAAGACCCCTGATAGCATTCGCGGTAATACCTCGAGCGTCTCCCCGGTTGGCCTTGGCGCTCAATACCAGTCTGGCGTACTGTCCAGCGCGGCAATGGATGGTGGCAACGGCGGCTGGCCGATTCTGCTCGGCAGCGACGCACTAGCTAATCAGACACTGCGCACGGTCATCGACGAAGAGCAGATCAACGATCCTGAAAGAGATCACATCGATGAGGAAGTGGCTTACATTCTGGTGCGCTGACGATGCCCTCATCATGAAGCTATTATTGCTCGCGCTGCTGGCTCTGTGCGCGAGCGATCTGCAGGCGGCGGAATCCTGGACGCAAGAGTCGGACCGCGGCGGGCTGATGGTTCACATAGAGCCGGTCGGCCAGCGCGTGCAGATTGGTGAATTCCAAGCGTGGTATCTGCGGCTGACGGACGCGCAAAAAACACCGATCCGCGGTGCGCGAATACTGGTTGGGGGTGGCATGCGCGGCCACGGCCATGGCCTGCCGACCCAGCCCCAGGTCGTTGAGCAAATGCAGGCCGGCACTTATCTCATTGAGGGGCTGCGCTTCAACATGGCCGGCGACTGGACGCTGGCGTTTAGCATTGATAGCGCGCAGGCGCGCGATCGCGTGCTGTTCGAATTGTCTTTGTCCCACCAGTCGCAGTTCGACGCACAGGCGCTGATCGGCATGGTCATTGACCAGGGCTGGCAGCCGGCCCCGTCCGTCTCGAACCGGTTCGCCGACGACAGGAACGCGGCGCGATTGGGCGAGCAGTTGTTTCACGATACGAATCTGAGCGGTAACGGCGAAGTATCCTGCGCGACCTGTCATCAGCCCGAGCGTTTCTTTACAGATGGCAAAAGGTTGGGGCAAGGGCTTGGGCATGCCATGCGAAACACACCCGGCCTGATTGGTGTGTCTGAGCAATCCTGGTTTTACTGGGACGGCCGCCGAGACTCGCTGTGGTCGCAGGCGCTGGTACCGTTCGAGGCCGCTGAAGAGATGGGCAGCAGCCGCGTCGCCATCGTTCGCCATATCGCGCGAGACCCCGGTTATCGAGCGCAGTACGAGGCGATTTTTGGGGATTTACCCGACTTTGCTATCGATACGTTGCCAGAACATGCCGGGCCGATCGGTGACGCTGCTTCCAAGGATGCGTGGTATCGGTTGCCGCGCGCAACCCAAGGCGACGTCAATGCCGTGTTTGTGAATCTCGGCAAATCGATTGAGGCATTCCAGCGAGCACTTCCGGCACCGATGAGTCGCTTCGATAAGCATGTGATCAGCCAAATCGTCGGCGACGTCGGTCATGGTTTAGCGGCTGATCATCAGTCCGAATTGGCTGAAGTTGGTCTTTCCGAAAGCGAGAGCGCCGGCCTGGCGCTATTTCTCGATGATGAAAAGACCAACTGCATGCGCTGCCACAATGGGCAGTGGTTTACCAACCAGGGTTTTCACAATATCGGTACGGGTGGTTTCTCTGGCGACCGGTTGGATTTCGGAAGAGTCTATGGGCTTCAGGCAGCGATTCGCGATGAGTTTAATTGTCTGGGTCCGTATAGTGATGCCCCGAGGGAAGCCTGCAAGGAGCTAATTTATCTGAGCAGCAGCGCGCATGTGCCTCTGGAAGGCGCATTCAAAGTACCTACGCTGAGAAATCTCACACAAACCGCCCCTTACATGCACGACGGGCGTTTCGCGACGCTCGAGGCCGTGGTCGAGCACTATCGAAACCCGCCGACTGAGGGACCGCCGCACGAGCTGCAGCCGTTGGCGCTAACCGACCAGGAAGCCGGGCATCTCGTGGCTTTTCTCAAGTCTCTGTCCGCGCCTTCGTTGCCTGCTTATCCGCGTAACGTCAGCCCATAAGTATTTCGTTAGCCAGTGCCATTCAGTACGGCGTTATAGATGCCATGATAGCCATCGACCATTGCCTCGACACTGAATCGTGTTGAGGCGGCGTGATAGGCAGCCTCGATTCTTGCTTGGGTCGCCTGCTTGTCCGTGAGTGTGCCTTGAATCGCTGCGGCGAGCGCAGCCGGGTCCCTCACCGGTACCAACAACCCCGTCGCCTCATGCGAAAAAATCTCCTCCGGCCCGCCGCTGCGGGTGGCCACAACCGGTGTGCAACTAGCCATCGCTTCCACGCAAGAGAGGCTGAAGCCTTCGGAATGCGAACTCGACACATACACGTCGATAGCCTGGAAAAAGCCCGGCGTATCGTCAATAAAACCGGGCAAGTGGATGCGGTCGGCCAGGCCGTGATCAGCCACAGTGCGCGTCAGCTCGTCTAGCAGCCTGCCACTGCCCTGTCCGGCAATGACGACATGTATATCTTTGCCGGCTGACCGCAGCGCGGCGAGGGCGCTTACTAGCACCTCGTATCCTTTCGGAGAGCGTACGTTCCCGACAGCACCGACGAGCGTGGCCTCGTCTGGGATGCCAAGTTGTGCACGGATGTCGCTGGCCGTCGCATTGCGAAATCGGGCGACGTCGATACCGTTGTAGATAACCTGCAGCTTCTCGGAATCTCTAAATCCTGCGGCCAACAGCTCGTCGCGCAGCGTCTTCGAGACCGCGATGATCGCATGCGCACCGCGCTGCACAAGTTGACGTTTGATACCGCTTGCGAGACCAGGGCTCGACAAGTCCTGGGCGCCATGGAATGCGGAAACTACTGGCACGCCGCACAATCTCCCGGCCAGCGCGCAATAGAGATTTGAGCCGAACAAATGCGATTGCACGAGCGACACCCGGTGCTTGCGGATGAGGTCAATAATGCTGCGCAAATAGGTGCGATTGAACGACCCCTGCGGATTGCAAAAGTAGGATTCGATGCCCGCGTCGGCCAACGCCTGTTCGACCCAGCCGCCAGGTTTTGCGAGCGCGATATTTCGCACGCCATCGCGCGCCGTGCCCGCTAGCGTCTTGAAGACCGTCTCGGCGCCGCCCGGACCGCCCGTGTCAATGGAGTGCAGGATCGTCCTCATCGCAGCATTATCGCAAGTAATTCTTGAGCTCGTGCCAGAATGGGCCCATATCACCCCACTGATTCACCTCATAGTGCAGGCCTGGCCACCAAGGGATCATAAATCGGCCGGCAGCTTTGAGCTTTTGCCACGCACTGTATTGGCTCAACGGTGCTTTGAGGGTTAGATATAGGTTATCAAGGTCGCCAAGCAGCCAGCGATTGTAGACACCCAGCTTGTAGCTCGTGACCTCGGGTGGCCGCTCCCCCAGTGCGATTTGCGCGGCCAGTACGGGGAAATTCACACCGGACGAAATTGCCAGCTGCAATGAGCCCCAGAATCTGGCGTTTATTTCCATAAGGTAGGGCGTGCCATCGGCCGCGACACGGAATTCGACCATTGCGGGGCCGTGCCATTTCAGTTTGTCCAGTAACGCCTCGGCGGCTGACTTGAGTGGCCGGGATAACGGCGCGCTGCGAGATAGCACGCTGACTCCGCCTGTCGGCGGCTTCTCGCGAATGCGCTCATGGGCAAACCACGCGACCGGTCGGCCATGATCATAGATCGCAAATACACCCTGGCCAGTCCCTTCGATGAAGGCTTGAAGCAGCCAGGGTGCCTCGAGAAACCAGCGGTTTTGTTGCTGAATCGTGAGAAATTGGGCCTTGTTCTGCGCGATCATGACCATCGTGCTGAGGTAGCCTCCATCGATAGCAATGCGAGAACGGGTTGGTTTCAGAACTACTGGGAACGTGAATCCGGCTGGCAGCTCCTGCAATGGCTCGTTCTGATCGATTCGCAGGGTGCGCGGTATTGCCACGCCAGTTTGTCTCGCTGTATCAGCCAGTCGTCCCTTATCGCTAGCGTGCTCGTAGGTAGTCAATGGCGGGCAGGGTAGCGGCGGTAAC
>JBCCCC010000154.1:0-7517 GCA_039033695.1 Pseudomonadota bacterium
GTCGGCCTTGGCAAGGTAGCGCGCGATCGCGGTGATCTCGCGACCGCTGAACGACTCATGCGCGACGGCCTGATCATTCGCGAAAAGACGATTGGCGAGAAAAACACGTTTACACAACTTGCGCGTGTGGACCTTGCGGACGTGTTGCGAAGACAAGGCCAATTGTCCGACGCGCGATCAGCATTCGAGACAGCGCTGGAGGTGATGCGCTCGACCGGCGACGGCGGGCATCCGACCGCAGCACAAGCACTGACAGGCCTCGCACAAGTAGAACTTGCCGAGGGAAACATCGATGACGCCGCGCGCATGCTTGAGGTGGCGATTGAGATGACCACATCATCGATTGGGCGAGATCATCTGGATAACGTTAATCGGCGGCTTCTGCTCGCCGATGTATTTGCTGCGCGCGGCGACGACGCCCGTGCGAAGACGCTGCGCGACGATAACCTGACCGCCCGCGCAGGCATCATCGCCCAATGGCAAGCGGCGCTGGTGAAATCCAAGGGCGAATAGCCAACGACACAACACGTGATCAGGTCGGCAGTCTGCGCCAACGCTGTTTGTTAGTATCCCGTCATGGGTACGAGTGATGACATCACGCAACTGCTGAACCGCTGGTCGGCCGGCGATGACTCAGCGCGTGATCGCGTTGCGCCAATGATCTACGATGAGCTCAAGCAGATCGCACGCGGCGTGTTTCGTCGCGAGCATGCGCAGCACACGCTGCAACCCACTGCACTGGTGCACGAGGCCTATGAGAAGCTGGTCGATGTCGAGTTGGAATGGCAGGACCGCAGCCACTTTTTTGCGCTAGCGGCTCGCATGATGCGACGCCTGCTCGTCAACCATGCCAATAGCCGCGCTGCGCAGAAACGGGGCGGTGGCGCATTACGGGTCACGCTGCGCGAGGCGAGCCTGCAACAACCCGATGGCGAAGAGGAGATTCTTGCGCTTGACGAGGCGCTCACGCAATTGGCAGCTCACGACGCGCGCCAATCCCAGGTGCTCGAATTGCATTATTTTGGTGGTCTCACTCAGCCTGAGATCGGCGAGGTACTAGATATCTCCGAATCGACGGTACGGCGTGAGTTCAAACTGGCCCGTATCTGGTTACGGAAACTGCTTAACGACGCCCACACCTAGCCCCAACTAAACTGATTTCTCCCGATGTGACCGGTTTTTCGCAGAATCACTGCTTGCCAGTTGAGTCCACCAAAAAATCGGGAGAACACCATGACGACTCAACGACTTCGCAGCGATTCGGTGCTGCGCTTTAAAACACTGGGTCGGATGACATCAGCCACGGCTGTCGCGTTGACCTTGACCGCCTGTGGCGGCGGCGGCGGCGGCGGCGGCGGCGGCGGCGCTAGCACACCACCCCCTGTCTCTACCAACAATGCGCCGACTATTTCTGCCGACGCGTTGCTGATCGCCGGAACCGCTGAGAACCTGACGCTGACAGCGACAGGGTCAGATCCGGATGGCGACTCACTAAGCTATACCTGGACGCAGAACCGCGGAGCAGCGGTCAGCAATCCGACGGGTGCCGACACCGCGTCGTATGCGTTCAACGCACCTGCGGAGGTCGATACGCTCACATTCACGGTCAGCGTATCCGACGGCTCACTATCGGCGTCAACCGACGTGAAAGTGATCTTGCTCGAGAATACCGCTGACGCTGTGTTCATTGATGGCAACTACAGTGGCGGTAACTCGGATGGCAGCATTGATGCACCGTTCACATCGCTGCGCGATGCTGCCGAGTCGGGTAGCGATACCGCTGACTACTACGTCAAGAGCCTGCCAAACAATGAGAGCTATGATATCTCGGGTAGCAACCCGTTCGATGAACTCGAACTTGCGGCAAACAGCCTCTATGGCGGCTATGACGATGACTGGCTGCGTGACGTCGACAACAATCGCACGCGCATCGTCTCAGGCATTCGCGCACTCGACTTCAACGACTTTGACCAGCCCGTCACCGTATCGGGTCTGGACATTACCGGTGGCGAAATCGACACCAACACCTCCAGCGAGGATGCGATCTTGATCGATGCTTCCACGTCATCAGCGTCGTTTCGCGTGCTATCCAATACGCTGACAGCCGCCAATACGACGGCGGGCACGTTTCGCAACAACGCCGCCAACAGTATTGCTGTTCGGGCATCCAATATCGACGCTGTCGATATCATTGGCAATCTGATGATCGCCGGCGCTGGCAGCGTGGCAACTGACCAGCGCGACCGCACGGATGGTGCTGGGCCCAACGGCGTCGCTGGGGGCAACGGCGGTCAAGATAATAATGAAAACGGTGGCGCAGGCGGCGACGGTATCTCGTTCTACGCGGGCGGCGATGGCGGTCGTGGCGGCACGGGATCCAACGACAACGGTGCGGCCGGTGATGCCGGCGATAGTCGCAACATAACGCCCACGGCGAGCGGCGGGCTCGGCGGTAACGGTGGCGACGGCGATGATGAAGACGGCGATAACGGCGCCGCCGGACAGGACGGATTCCAGAACGGCATCGTCGGTAGCGGCGGTAGTGGCTTCGGCATAGGTTCCAGTAGCTATGCGATCAGGTCGGGTACCAGTGGCAGTGTTGGTTACTCTGGTGCTGGCGGCGGCGGTGGTGGTGGCGGTCGCGCAACCCTCATCGGCGGCGATGGTGGCGGTGGTGGCGGCGGCGGAGGCGGCGGCACGGGCGGCCGAGGTGGCTTTCCCGGCAGCGGTGGTGGCGCCTCCATCGGCATCGATTTGTTCAACATCCCGATGGCTCGCATCGAAGACAACGATATCACAACCAACAATGGCGGAAGAGGCGGTCAAGGTGGTCGCGGTGGCCGCGGCGGTGTCGGTGGCGTTGGTGGATCGGGTGGCAGCGGCACTGCTGGTGCCGGTGATGGCGGCAGTGGTGGCGCAGGCGGCGATGGTGGATTTGGTGGCTACGGCGGCAGCGGGGGTGGCGGCCCGTCATTTGGTATCTATGTCGGGGCCAATACAGGTCCGACGATAAGCGACAACCTCATTCAGGTGGGCGATGGCGGGGATGGTGCGACCACACGGTCGGATAGCCAGCGCGCTGCCGGCGGCGGTGGTTGGTCCATCGGCGTGTTCGACGCCAGAGCTGACGACGGCATTACGCCGGTATTAGACAGCAATACCATCACACTCGGCAGCGGTGGCGCGAGCGGCGCTACCGGTGGCTCGCCGGGCACTTCGGCTGAAACCAACTTCTGATAGCACGCACTTGCTAAGGGCCGGCCTCCTCTTGGAGTCCGGCCCTTTTTTGCCTGGTGTGCCGGCAACGCGTATGACCTCCAATATTCGAACGACAGACTAGTAACAAACGTTACCTTTGCTGGCCCCATGGGATTGCTGTAGCTTCGAATGAAAACAAATAAAGGAGATGTATGGCATGCCCCCGAAGACTTATACAAGGCTGGCATTAGTACTGAGTTCGGTCGGCATGCTCATGCCGACGACCGCACCGGCACAAGAAGCAGGCAGCAACGCACTGGAAGAAATCGTCGTCACGGCACGCAAGCGTTCCGAGTCGGTGTTGGATGTGCCAATCAGCATCAATGTGATCTCCGAGCAAGCCATCGAGCGACTTGGTGCTGAGGACTTCACTGACCTGCTGACGTCGGTGCCCAGCCTAACCGCTTACGAGAACGGCCCTGGCCGCACGCGACTGTCGATTCGTGGAATCGCTAACGGCGGCGGTAATGACAACGATACGCAGAACCAGGAAACCGTTGGCATCTATATGGATGAAGTGCCGATCTCCATGGGCGCGATGAACCCTGAGTTCAACTTGTTCGACCTGAAACGGGTTGAGGTACTACGCGGCCCGCAAGGCACATTGTACGGCGCGGGATCATTGGCCGGCACTGTGAGGCTGGTGTCGAACCAACCGGATCTGTCTGAATTCAGCGGCAAGGTGGATGCCTCGGTCTTATCGGTGGCGGAAGGCGACCAAGGTGGTGGCATCAAAGGCTTGATCAACGTGCCCATTATTCCAGGCAAGCTGGCGCTGCGCGCGAGCAGCTATTTCACCGACACACCTGGCTACATCGACAATGCACTGACGGGTGAATCGGACTTGAACCGCGCACTATCGCGCGGGCTAAAGCTATCGACTTTGTACCAGGCAACAGATGACCTGTCTGCCACATTTACATTCATCAACCACGACTATACGGACAACGGTCGGCCGGAAGACCTCGACCGCGCGCCAGAGCTCAGTCGCGACTTTCCGTCGTTCGATGGCTATGACGACGAGATGCAGCTCTATAACCTGACCATCAACTACAACCTCGGTTGGGGCGAGCTGGTGTCGTCCACCTCCTATTTCGATCGTTTTGTGGTCAACCGGCGTTCGCTCGATGATCTGTTTGGCGCAGCGCTGCCGCCGACGGTCATCCCGAATGAGCTCGTTGACTCCACAGATACGGAAACGCTCGTGCAGGAGATCCGTGTGAGCTCTGACAATGATGGGCGGCTGAACTGGACGGCAGGCGTCTATTTCGACGAGCGCGATACGTTCTACTTGAATACCTTTCCGGTACCTGGTGCCGATGCAGCGTTGGGCATCGACTCGCCAAGTCTTTACGGGGCCCCCGTCGACAACCTGTTCTGGGGTTTCGACGACCTGACGGTCAAGACGGCGGCCATATTTGGCGAGGTCTATTACGATATCGACCGTTGGACCATTACGCTCGGTATGCGCTATTTCGACTGGGAACAGGATATCGACTTCTACCAGTCCGGCTTGTTCAACGGTGGCTCCAACTCGGATCCTCGCCCGACTGGCGAAGAGGATGGTGTGAACCCGAAGCTGAATGTGTCGTATGACGTCAACGACGAGTGGCTGATATTTGGTCAGGCCGCCCGAGGCTTCCGCTATGGTGGCATCAACGGCGCGATCCCGGAGGCTGTTTGTGCCGAAGAGCTGGCCGAAGTGAGCCGGCAAGGCGGCGATACACGGTTCTTCGATTCGGACTCTACATGGAACTACGAGCTGGGGACCAAAGGCTCTTTTGCGGACGGCGCAATGACGCTGTCGGCGACGGTGTTCAGCGTTCAGTGGTCTGATACGCAAACTCAGCGATCATTCGAATGCGGTTTTGGGTTTCGCGAGAATGTAGGCGAGCTCACGAGCCAGGGTATCGAGTTTGAATACGATGCCCGCTTTGGTGATGCGCTGACGTTCACACTGGGCGGCGCCTATATGAAAGCTGAGCTGGACCAGGACGTACCGAACCTCGGTGCATTGGAAGGTGACAAAGCGCCGTTTGTGCCGGAGCTAACCTTGAACACGTCGTTGGAGTACCAGACCCCGCTCAGCCCGACGCTCGATAGTTATACGTGGGTAAACGCGCAATACGTCGACGAGCGCAGCACCGAGTTTGATCTTGAGAACAGCAATAACAAGCTGATGGACAGTTATACGCTGGTGAACTTCCGTACTGGCATCGTCTGGGATCGCATGGATATCTCACTGTTCATTAACAATCTCACCGACTCTCGTGCTGTTGTGCGCGCGCTGGGACGACCACCATTCGACCCGGATGCGAGAATCCGCGTGCAACCACGCACCATTGGCGTGTCATTGCGTGCCTTCTTTTAGCAGCAAGCTTATGAACAAGGGGCGATACGCTGTTCGGCGTATCGCCCTCGTCTTACTCCTTAGCACCAGCATTGGCGCTTGTCAGTCCGACACGACAAGCGTGGTCATCGAGACTTCAGCAGGCCCGATCACCGTGGCGCTATATGCCGAAGCGGCGCCACTCACGGTCGCGAACTTTCTCGAATATGTTGATGCCGGCCGCTACGATGGCGCCGCATTCTACCGTGTCGTTCGCGACGACAACCAGGCGCAAAATCTGATCAAGATTGATGTCATACAAGGCGGGCTTGGCTTTGATCAGCTTGGCACCGGGTTCGCGCCGATAAGCCATGAGACAACCAACACAACCGGGGTTACCCATCTGGACGGCACTTTGTCCCTGGCGCGGGGGGAACCGGGTACAGGCAGCTCGGAGTTCTTCATTACCGTCGGCGCACAGCCTTCGCTCGACTTCGGCGGCATGAGGAATCCGGATGGTCTTGGGTTTGCTGCATTTGGCAGAGTCACCGAGGGCATGCCCGTGGTCATCGCAATTCAGCAGATGGACACCGTACAGCCGACCGGCGAGCTGGAATACACGAGCGGTCAGATGCTGATCGAGCCGGTGCGCATCAACCGCGTCAGACGCTTGCCTTGACGCGAAATTCTTCTATGCAGTTTCAGCCTTAGCTGGCTGACGCGGCATTCTTGATATCTGTGCAGCTGCGACCGTCGGAGGTTGTCTCAGCCCCCGAAGACGTGTGATCGTGGACAATCACCCAGCTGCCGTCGATGCGTCGCCACACCAGCGAAAACAATCCGCAAACATCCTGGCCTTCGGCGGTCACGATCCAGCGGCCGAAGGCTAAGGCCGAATCGGTGGATAATGCGGTCACGTCCAACTCTGCTGTGGTCAGCTTGCCCATCGCTGATTTGTCCGGGTAACGCAACTTGTATTGTTCCAGCACAGGCGCCCAACCGCGTTTGATGTCACCACCCGATGCAAAACGAACGTTGGGGTCTTTCCAATAACTGCGCATGAATGCATCTATGTCGCCGCGGTTCCAATCGGCGATCTGCTGTTGCAAGGTATCACGCACTTCGATGGCGACCGTGGACTGCCCGTCATCCGCGGCGGCACCCAGGGGCAGCGCTGCGCCTGCGAAGATCACGAAACTGAGCATGAGCATGGGTTTGAGGGACATCATGACACCTGGGGTTTTTGAGTCAGGCCGTCAACCATACACGCTTGCCGCGCACGATGCCGAATTCGACATTGAAGCCGCCCGCGGAATCGCAGCGTACACGCCAGGAACATACGAACTACGCTCGGTGATCGCGCAAAGACGCTGCAAGAGCGGTATCCTTGTGGGTCTCCCGTGCAACACACGATGATCACATAGTCACAGCATTCAGGAATCTTGTTTTGGAACTCACTGGCAAAATCACAACGACGCTGGAAGAAAAGTCCGGCACCTCATCGCGGGGTCCTTGGCGTAAACAGGAATACGTCATCGAGATCCCCGGCGATTACCCGAAGCAGGTTTGCTTCATGGTCTGGGGCGACAAGATCGATCAGTTCGCCATCAAACAAGGTGAGACGTTAACCGTGCACATTGACCTCGAAAGCCGCGAATACAACGGGCGTTGGTATACCGACGTGAAGGCGTGGCGCGTGGAAAGACCGGCTGGACAGGACGGCATGCAGGAAACGCCACCACCGCCCGATGAAGCACCGCCGGTGTTTGACGACGACATTCCGTTCTAGTCATCAATACGGCCGGCAGACCGTCTATCGAATCGAGTAGGCGAAGACGCTTCACTACGGTGAACCGTCTGCATCGGCTTTGGCTTTCATGCTGCCTTGCTCGATCGTATTGAGAAAATCCTGGGCAACGGGATGCTGCAA
>JBCCCC010000155.1:0-7430 GCA_039033695.1 Pseudomonadota bacterium
TGCACAGCCGTGTTTTCGGTTTGCTTGGTCGCGGCATCAACCATTGCTGCGGTGCCGTCTATCGTGGTCACCAACTCGCGCAGCGCTTCAATCGCGTAGTTGATCGAGTCTGCTATCGCACCCGTAATATCCTCGGTTACGGTGGCTTCGACAGTCAGATCACCGTCAGCGAGGCTGCCTAACTCATCCAGCAATCGCAGAATCGCCTGTTGGTTGCGCTCATTCTGATCTGCCTGCTCGACAGCTGCACGACGCAAATGGGCATCGCGAAAGAAATTCAACAAGAGCGAACCAATCAACATCAGCGCTACGGCCAACAAGCCAATTGGCAGCCATGGCATGAACGGCGCGATTAGACTCATTGGAAACGCCGCCGGCCCAGCGGAAGCCGGTGCACTATCGGCGGCGGCATCAGCAAGGCTGGACGCCGCGCTGGCCGCTCTCTCCAGTGCGGAGGCGTCAGCCTGCAACGCATCAGCGCCACCTCGCAGCACAATCATCTGTTCGCTGAGCAAACCTGCGGTGGCAGTATCATCAAGCGGTGCGATATCTAGCGCTGTTGGCTCACCGCTCAGCGCCGCTACGATTGCGCTCATACCCTCCACGGTATCGCCTATCTCGGCTGTCAATGGGGCTGCCTTCGCGGGCGCACCGCGAAGGGCTGACAATTGGGTCGATAACAACGACATGCCTGATCGCAATTGTTGCACCGCCATGGGGGATTCGTCGATGCCCATGTCCTGCAGCCTGGCCTGCATGGTGTTTACGGCGCCTTCGATACTGCGCACTGAGTCGTTGATCGCCCGCAGCTTCTCATCATTCGCGATAACCGCACGTGCTTGTTCACCGATAGCGCCACCCGGTGCTTCGCTGCGTATCACCGCGACGAGCTGATCGAGGCCAGCGTTGTCCCCGGCCAGCGCGCGCTGCGCATACAGAGCAAGCTTGCCATTGTCTGTTGTCAGGCTGGAGCTGCCGGTGGCATGTGCGAACCAGGTGATGGCTGCGACGATGATCAACAGCGTAGGTACCAATACTGCGCTAACGCGAAGTAATCCGTTTTTTCCCGCTGGCTTGCTCATGTGTGTTCTTCCATTATTCCCTGACGCGAAGGCTGATCAGCAGCCTGCAGAAACTGTTCGCTCTCAAGTAGCTTGTCGAATGCAAATACCGGCCAAACGTCACCACCGCGGTGAAATGAGCCGCTACGATAGCGATCACAGCGAATTGTCGTCGGCGTATCGTCTTCTGAATACTCGCCATCGATAAAGCGCCGGAACCCGCTGACCTCTTCTACCAACAAGCCTGCGTGCACCTCACGATGGTTGACGCTGATCACGCGCGATGTGCGACCGCGATCAGTGCGACCGCCCCCTAACAGCTGGCTGAGGTCGATCAGTGGTAACAACTGGCCCCTCAGGTTCGCGATTCCCACGAGCCAACGTTTGGCGCCGGGCACGCGAGTAATGGTGTCCGGCACCATCATTACCTCACGAACCTCGTCGCGGCTGGCAACGAATCGCTCGCCCGCCAGCGAGAACCCGACCCCAACCCATTCATTACGTTGTGCGCCTGCACTGCCCTGTCCGGCGATGGCAGCGCGGCTGCGCCGCTCCATCTCCTGCAACAACTCGAAAGGTCGTTGCGCCAATGCCTTGAGTCGGGTCGCGGTCATCGGTTATCCAGCATCAGCGCCGCTTAGCTGCGCTTCGATCTTGCCAATCAGAGCGCCTTCATTGACCGGCTTAACCACGTAGTCGCAGGCACCCTGACGCATCGCCCAGATTCGATCCGTTTCCTGGTCTTTGCTCGTGACTACGATCACGGGAATAGAGGCGGTGTTGTCGTTGCGCGTTAACTTGCGCGTTGCCTGAAACCCATTCATGCCCGGCATGACCACATCCATCAAAATCAGGTCTGGTCTTTGCGCCAGTGCAGCCGCAATGCCAGACTCGCCGGAGTCGGCAGTGCTGGTGCGATAACCGTGCTTGTCGAGCATGCTTTGTACGACATGCAGCTCGGTGGGCGAGTCATCTATGATGAGTATGTGCGCCATGGCAGTGTCCTGGTTCCCTGGTCGACGAAGTCAGCTGGCGATCTGCTCACTAATGGCGCCGACCAATTCGTCTTTGGTAAATGGTTTGGTCAAATAGCGTTCCGAGCCGACGATTCGCCCCCGTGCACGATCAAACAAGCCGTCCTTGCTGGACAGCATGATCACTGGCGTATCACGAAATGCGCGATTGTTTTTGATTAACTGGCACGTCTGATAGCCATCCAGTCGCGGCATCATAATGTCGACAAAAATCAAATCTGGCTGGTGATCGGCAATCTTGGACAGCGAATCAAAGCCGTCGATTGCCGTAAACACCTCGCAGCCTTCCTTGCTAAGGAGCGTCTCTGCAGTACGGCGAATCGTCTTGCTATCATCGATAACGAGAATCTTCAGGCCACGCAAGCCGTCCGGGGTTTCAGTGCTCACCAGAGCGCTCTCCTTTAGACATAACTGATATTGTCGTCTTTTTCGTTACTATCAATGTGTGGTGTGGCGCACATTTTGAGTGTTTCCGGCCAAAACTTTTAACATATTGCAGCGATCCTCGCCATGCATTCAGGCCGGCAGCGACGCCCAACAGACAACTGTCGGTATAGTGTGCGCGCGGCCGACAACAACCCGGAGGAACCAAGGTGGGGCAGACAAAATTTCAGTATGGCGTTGTCATGGACGCAATTGGCGGCATTACACCAGCGAAAGACTCCACTTTGGCCATGATGCTCGAGATCCAGGCGCGCGGTGGCGAACTCTGGGTGATGCAGCAATCGGACCTGTACATCGAAGAGGGCACAGCGCGTGCGCGCGCAACACCCATGCGCGTGTTCGACGACAATGCGCATTGGTACGAGGCCGGCGACCAGGCGGATGTGAATCTCGCCGAGCTGGACGTGATTCTGATGCGCAAGGATCCGCCTTTCGACATGGAGTTCATCTACACGACATACATTCTGGAAGTCGCCGAACGCGGGGGCTGCCTGGTCGTCAACAAACCCGCAGCGCTGCGCGACCTCAATGAAAAGGCATCCACTGCATGGTTTCCGGAACTCGCGCCGGATACGCTGATTACCCGGAGCATGGCGCAAATAAAGGCGTTTCTGGCGGCTCACGAGCACATCGTCGTCAAACCCCTGGATGGCATGGGCGGGCGCTCAATCTTCTCGCTGCGCAAGGGTGATACGAATACCAACGTGGTACTTGAGACTTTGACGGATTATGGCCAGCAGTTTGCGATGGCGCAGACCTTCCTTCCCGAGATCACCGATGGTGACAAACGTGTGCTACTCATTGACGGCGCGCCCGTGGAATTCATGCTGGCGCGCGTGCCGAATGCGGAAGATGGTCGCGGCAATCTTGTCATGGGCGCAACGGGCGACGCCAGGCCGCTCGGCGAGCGCGAACGCGAGATCGCTGTCGCTGTAGGCAAGATGCTACGCGAGCGCGGCGTCCTGTTCGCGGGGCTCGACATCATCGGCAGCGCTCTAACAGAGATCAATGTCACCAGCCCAACCGGCATCCGCGAGCTGGACAAACACTTCGCCATCAACATTGCTGGGATGTTGCTCGATGCCATTGAGCGGCGTTTGTCCGAGCGGGCATCGGCTTGACGCAGCGCGGCGTGCGCCATGCCTGACCTTGATCGTCGCAACGTGGTGACGGCGCTTGCACTCGGCATGGCAAGCGGTGGTTGCAGGCCGGCAGCGCAATCCGTCAGCCGGCAGTTCTTCACCTTCGCCACGCAGATCAATGTGCGCATCGACGCGCCTACCGGTGCGGCAGCGCATGCGGCCATCGACGCACTGCAGGCGGATTTTGCCATCATCAATCGTGACTGGTATGCGTTTGGTGACGGTGAGTTGGGACAGCTCAATCGCACACTGCAAGGCACAACACGTGCAACCGTAAGCCCGGCCTTGGGAAAACTCCTGGCTCAAGCGCTGGTCCTGCGCGATGCCAGCTCCGGGCTTTTCGACCCCGGCATCGGTCAAGTGTCTGCATTGTGGGGTTTCGATCGTTTTGATGCCGGCGATGCCCCGACGACAATGCCGACTGCAAGTGCGCTGGCCAGGGCCATCGCCATACGCGATGCGGGCTTCACGGTAACGCCAGCCGATCCCGACTGGGTGATCGAAACCGGTCGGCCTGGACTGGTGATTGACGTTGGCGGCATCGCCAAAGGCAGCGCGTTGCAGCGTGGCGCGTCACTGCTCCAGCGTCTGGGCGTCGAGCGCGCGTTGCTTGATGCCGGTGGCGATATCATGACGCTCGGCCGCAACAGCGGGTCTCGGTTTCGCATCGGCCTGAGAGACCCGCGCGCAACGGGCGTCAGCGCTGCGGTCACTGTCCTGCCGGGTGAGGCGGTCATGAGCTCCGGTGACTACGCGAGGTACTGGGTACTCGATGGCAATCGCTATCAACACATTATCGACCCACGGGACGGTAGCCCTGTTGTCGCCGCACAAGCCAGTACGGTGATCCATCGCGACCCAACGCTGGCTGATGCGGCGGCCACAGCGTTGATTGTCGCCGGTTCGGCGGACTTTTTGCCAGTTTGTGACGCAATGGGTGTAGACAAAGCGTTGCTAATCGATAATCTCGGGATTATGTCGACCACACCTGCCATGCACGAGCGGCTCTTATAGTGAGTCTCGCTGAACCACAGTCGTATCCGGTACTCACTGCCGATATGTTGCCAGTCGCAACTGATCGTAACGATCGTCTGCCGCCAATGCTATTTGTCGCCACACTGTTCTATGCGTTGCTGATTCTCGGCATTACGTTTGACGTCGGCCTGCTACCGGAGTCATCTGATACGACCTCGTTGGAGGTCACCATAGTCACTGATGTCAACCCGCGAACAGCACGCCCGGACGATGCGGACTATCTTGCTCAGGCAAATCAACAAGGCAATGGCAACACGCGTGAGCGAGTGACACCTGGCGCCGCACCCTTGGCGCCTGGGCAGGTTGACATGCCCATCGAAGAAGTCGGGGACGTGCAAATGGAAGCCGCGCCCGGCAACGACGAGGCAAGGGATTTGTTGGCCAGTACTGCCCAGGCGAACCGACTGTTGTTTCGGCCAGAGGACATCAGTAACAACGACGCCGAGCAAGCACGAGATGCACAGGCATTGCCAAGTGGTATGACCGAAGCGCTGCCGCTGCCGGAAGACGACAATCCGACACTGCTGATCACCGATGATAATCCGCGTCACCTGGTCGTGAGCGTGAACTCGGCGCAATCGGATATCGCGCCTTATCTCAACAACTGGAAGCGCCGCGTCGAGCGCATTGGCACGTTGAACTTCCCAACCGAGATCGATGTCGAAGGTTTAAGTGGTAGCCCAACACTTGAGATTGCGATTACGCCCGATGGGCGTTTGTCAGAAGTCCTGATTCTGAGGTCATCAGGGCATCTTTCGTTAGACCAGGCCGCGATGGCGGTACTCAATCGAGCGTCACCGTTTGAGCGTTTCCCGGAACATCTGCGTGAACAGTATGACTTGCTGCGATTCGCGTACAAGTTTGAGTTTCGCGGACAATCCCTGACCGGCACCGTGCGCGCGTCCGAAGACGGTCGCTAGCGCTTGCACAGGTGTCAGAGCACAAGGATACTCTCGCCATGGCTCAAGACTTTCCATCACTCGCCGGGCAACTGCTGATCGCAATGCCAGCATTGAATGACCCGAACTTTGAGAATACGGTCACGTTGATTTGCGAGCACAATGAATCCGGCGCGATGGGCCTAACAATCAATCGCCCCATGGATTTGACACACAGCGACGTGTTTGAACAAATCGCAGAATACGACGAGATCCCAACAACGGAGCGCAATGCTCGCAAGGGGCGCGAACCTGTGCTGAAGGGTGGCCCGGTCGCGCTCGAGCGCGGTTTTGTGTTGCACCGTGAGAAAGGCAATTGGGATGCAACGCTGGATATCGCCGACGACGTCTATGTCACCATGTCGCGGGATGTGCTGCAGTCGATGCTCACAGACGAAGGCCCCCGTAGTGCCACGATGGCGCTTGGATATGCCGGCTGGGAAGCCGAACAGCTCGAAGCTGAGATTCTTGCCAATGCATGGCTCACAACGCCTGCGACGGCCCACATCGTGTTCGACACGCCTTACGAGGCGCGCTGGGATAAGGCCACCGAGGCGATCGGCGTCAAGCGAGAACAATTGAGCGGACCAGCCGGGCATGCCTGATAAAGGCTCACCCGCGAGCCTGATTGCCTTCGATTTTGGCAATCGCCGTATTGGCGTCGCGGTTGGTCAGACCCTCACAGCAAGCGCGCGCGAGCTCACAACCTTGCAAAGCGTCGACGGCGAGCCAGATTGGGCCGAAATCGATAGCATCATTGATGATTGGGGCCCCGACCTGCTGTTGGTCGGCCTGCCAGTCAATGACGACGGCACCGAGTCCACACAGTGCGAGGCAGCCAGAGACTTCGCGGCAGCGCTTGGCGAGTATGGCTTGCCCGTGCAACTGATTGACGAACACCTGACTTCGAACGAAGCCGCACGACGACTTGCCGATGATCGCCGCCAGGGTAAGCGGCGACGGCGCGTGCAAAAAGGCGATATCGATGCACTATCTGCCGTGCTAATCGCCGAACAATGGCTCTATCAACGGGATATCAGCAGGCAGTCATAGAGCGCCGATGTTAGAATTGCTGGGTTATTCACCACCCGAAGATCCCGCGTGAGCGCAACCCATTCCACGAGCCAGGCTCACGCCGGCATTGATTACGGCGAACAGCTCACCGCAAGTGGCCAATTGCGACACCTGCTGACACTGGATGGCCTGCCCAGCGAGCTCATCAGCGAAATTCTTGATCGCGCCGAACACTACATTGCGGCGCCTGTTAAACCAGTCGTTCGCAGCAAGGCGCTCGCAGGACGCACTGTCGCAAACCTGTTCTTTGAGCCCAGCACGCGCACACGAGCGTCATTCGAGCTCGCGGCAAAACGCCTGTCAGCCGATGTGCTCAATCTTGATGTCAGCACCTCATCCCGGATCAAGGGCGAGAGTATTCTGGACACGATTTATACGCTGCAAGCTATGCAGTCGGACGTGTTTGTGGTGCGCGACGCCGCCGTCGGTGTGCCCGCAATGATCGCAGCGTCGGTGCGGCCCGGGGTCAGCGTTCTGAACGCCGGCGAGGCCAGCGTATCGCACCCGACGCAAGGCCTGTTGGATCTGTTAACCATTCGCCGCGCTCGGCCCGACATTTGCGCATTGCGGGTGTGCATTGTTGGCGATATTGCCCACTCTCGCGTGGCCCGTTCGGCTGCTACGGTGCTGCGCACAATGGGCGTGGGCGAGCTCCGCCTGGTTGCGCCAGAGGCTCTGCGCCCCGATGCCAGCGCGTTCCCA
>JBCCCC010000156.1:0-7158 GCA_039033695.1 Pseudomonadota bacterium
CGGTTGCCTGCAACCGCCGAGCTTGGATTCATGCTCGATGATGATGTCGAGCTGATAAAGGACGAGCGGGGCGTTCGTCTGGCGCGTGATGCCGGCGACTAGTCGGGTGATCCACAAGCTCGATGCCCGCCGTCTGACTGGCCTAAACGTCATTTGGCAACACCCTTCGGCAATCGTCGATGTTGCCTTTGATGACCCGGCCGACCAGGCGCCGTTCATCGCGGCCTGGGAGTCGCAGCTGGCCAGCATGTTGCCCGCGCTTGATTGGTCGCAACGCGAAGTCACCAATCATCAGTTCGTGGGTGGTGTCTCGCTGGCATTGGCGGCGCCTATCGATGCATTGTACGCAGCTGTCGAAGTGGTCGAATGGGCCTTTCGTTCGGCGCTGGTGCGCCTCAACCAGCCCTTGCCTGACGATGACGATGGGGTCGTCGACGCGAGTTTTGACGATGCCGTGCAGCGGCTAGCCAACCTGATCAGCGAGGAGCAAACGCCACGACTGCTGGAGATAGCCGATGAGGCGGCGGAAGCTGATGTCGCCTTTCTGTGGGACGATGACGATGTGTCGGTAGGATTGGGGCGCGGTGCACGGTGCTGGCCGGCCGGCGCGCTACCTGACTCGATTGACTGGTCGCCGGTTGCGGACGTGCCGGTAGGGCTGGTGACGGGTACCAATGGTAAAACCACGACTGTCCGACTGTGCACGCGGATATGGCGGGCAGCCGGCAAGCACGTTGGCTTCAGCTCGACGGACGGCATTGTTGTTGATGACGAGATCATCGACCGCGGCGACTATTCGGGCCCCGGCGGCGCGCGCAGTATCTTGCGTCGGCCGAACGTCGATATTGCGATTCTTGAGACCGCGCGCGGCGGCTTGTTGCGACGAGGGCTGGGTGTGCAGCGCGCTGATGCGGCTCTGATTACCAACATTAGCGAAGATCACCTGGGTGACTTTGGCTCGCAGAATCTAGACGAGCTGCTGGACATCAAATGGTTGGTCATGCGCGCACTGGATCAAGAATCGACCGCCGTGCTGAATGCTGATGATAAAAGGCTGGTGGCCAAATCAGAGCAGCTGGATTGCCCGATTACCTGGTTTGCGTTGCAGCCCGACAACGCAGTGCTCTTTGCACACACCGCAAAAGGTGGTCGTGGTTTCAGCGTCCGCGCAGGACAGCTTAGTCGTTTCGATGGCGAGCGTTGGCGCCCGATTTGTCGTATCGACGACATCCCCATCACGCTTGGCGGTATCGCACGGCATAACGTGGCGAACGCCTTGGCCGCCGCCGCGCTTTGCCATGCTTTGGGCGCGCCCGATGCGGCAATCGCTGAGGGGCTCCAATCCATGCAGGTCAACGACAATGCCGGGCGCTGCAATATCTTTGAGATCGATGGCTTTGAGGTGTTGCTGGATTTCGCCCACAACGCTGATGCGATGGCTGCATTGTTTCAGATTGCCAGCCGGCATCCAGCGAAACGACGCGCGCTTTGCTTCGGTCAGGCAGGTGATCGCACGGATCGCGAAATCAAAGATCTGGCACGCGGCGCCTGGGCGATCGGCCTGGATCGCGTGATGATTTCCGAGTTGGCGGCCTATAGGCGCGGTCGCGCCGAGCGTGAGGTCTTTGATCTATTGAGCGAGGCATTGTGTGAAGCCGGTGCCAGCCGGGAGCAGATTTCTCATCACGAGCTTGAGCGCGATGCGCTTGAGTCTGCTTTGGCATGGGCCGTGCCGGGCGACCTAATCATCATGTTGGCGCTGAGCGACGCAACCGGCTTGCTGCAGCGACTGGCAGAATTGAGCAAAACCTAGACACCGCCGATCTTACATTTTGCATAATCCTCGGGTTCGCGCATTCTGTGATACACGTCACATTTCTTGCACTGCAGCAACCAAATATGGTTGGAAATTAGTAACTAATTGAATCGGAAGTGGCTTTTGGCGTTCATCGCTTCCAACCGGCCAACAGGCGGTGGCGGGATTGGCGTGCCTTTAACCCTTTCACTTGCAACATATTCACAGTTAGGAAAAACTCGAGAGCTCGGTTTCGACAGTGTTCAAGCTGAGAAAACTAAAGAGCAACAGTCCACGCATTTGATTGCAATGCGACAATTGCTGCGACCGTGAACTTGCGCCTAGAACGCAAATCGCGGCGACTCAACGTCGACAATATGGGAGATTCAACATGGCCAGAGCGCTTAGTGTCCTGGTGCTGTTTTTTGTTGGTGTGACTGCGGCGAACGCCGTTGATCTGCAACCTGCGAATCCGGCGCCTGCCTCAACCTTGCTAACCGATATCACGCCAAACGCAGAGTTTCGCGACCAGGTGCGAACCTATGTTGTGCAGATGCGCGACCGTCCTGCAGTCAGCTACGACGGCAGCATTCCCGGTTTCGTCGCGACCGCGCCGCAGCGCGGCGAGGTTTATGACGCTGATGCCAGCCATGTGCAGGCCTACACAAGCCACTTGATTGCATCGCATGACCAGGCGCTAGCCGAGGTGGGCGGTTACGACAAGATCTACAGCTATTGTCACACGATGAACGGCTTTGCCGCGCGGCTGACGCCCGAACAGGCGGAGGCGCTGAAAGCCCACGGCAGTGTGCTGAACGTCTGGGAAGACTACGCTGTTGAGATCAACACCAATGACACGTCTGAGTTTCTCGGGCTGACCAATCGCCGTGATGGCCTACGCAGTCGCCTGCGCTTGCAGGGCGAAGACATCATTATCGGTGTGATGGACACTGGCGCGGTGCAGGAGCACCCCAGTTTCGCTGACACCCTTGATTTCGAACTGCCATCGTTCTGTGCAAATCCAAAGACGTTCTTCGGCAAGTGGGTCTGCCATAAGTTGACCAAGCTGCAGAACGAAGTGGTCTACGATGCCCCTCCCGCCAAGTGGTCCGGTATCTGTGAGCCTGGTGAGGGCTGGTCTGAGGAAGACTGCAACAACAAACTGATTGGCGCACGCTGGTATGTGGACGGCTTTATCGCCGGCGCCGGCAGCGTTGTCGAAGGTGAATTCCTGTCGCCCCGCGATTCGTCGGGCCACGGCAGCCATACCGCCAGCACCGCCGGTGGCAACGATGTGATTGCCCGTCTTAACGGCACACGCGTAGGCCGCATCAGTGGCATGGCGCCGCGCGCACGTCTGGCGATCTACAAGACCTGCTGGCTGGCGCCAGGCGCAACCAACTTCAGCTGCTTCTTCTCTGATAGCGCTGCCGCTACGGATCAGGCCGTCGCAGACGGTGTTGATGTTCTGAACTTCTCTGTGGGCACCGCACCATCGTTCGTCGACACCCAGGATCTGGCGTTTCTTGATGCCAGCAACGCAGGTGTCTTCGTGGCCCGCTCTGGCGGCAACGACGGCCCGGGTTTCGGCACGATTAACGCTGGTGAGCCTTGGGTGACTTCGGTTGCCGCGTCGACCACCGACGGCGTGCTTTTCCGGTTCGGCACAGCGATCAACTCTCCGGCATCAGTTGCCGGCAACTACATTGCGCTTGAGGGCGCGATTACGCAGCCCATCAGCGAGAGCGGTGATGTCACCGCCAATGTTGGCGTCGCTGACCCAATCGAAGCGTGCGAGCCGCTCACCAATGACCTGACCGGCAAGATCGCGTTGATCGCGCGCGGCACATGTGGCTTTGTCGACAAGGTAGAGAGCGCGGTAGGTGCTGGCGCAGTGGGCGTGATCGTTTACACGGATGAAGAACGGCCAATCGTCATCATGGGTGGCGAGGCGACCGAGATTTCGCAGTCGATCCCGGGTGTCATGATTGAGTTTGAGCCAGGCATTGCGATACTCGCCGAGCTCGAGGCATCGAACAAAGTCAACGCCAGCATCAACGATACGACCTTTGCCGAGGAAGAGCGTAACGGCAACGTCATGGCCGGCTTCTCTTCTCGTGGCCCGTTCTTTACGGAACAGAACTGGATCAAGCCCGACATTACGGCGCCTGGTGTTCAGATCCTGGCGGCCTACACGCCGGACCTTGCCAGCGGTGAGGAGGGCGACTTGTTTGATTACCTGTCCGGTACGTCGATGTCCGGCCCGCACATTGCCGGGCTCGGTGCGTTGATCAAGGAAGCGCGACCCGATTGGTCGCCGGCCCAGATCAAGTCTGCGCTGATGACGACGGCGCGCCAGGATGTGGTTAAGGAAGATGGCGAAACGCCGGCCGACCCGTTCGACTTTGGTGCAGGCCACGTTGTGCCGAACAAAGCCGTTAGCCCAGGTTTGACCTACGATGCGGGCAACCTCGATTACCTGGCCGCCAGCTGTGGCACGGTGTCGCCGATCCCCGGTTTGACGCCAGAAGCCTGTGAGTTCATCGAAACTGAGCTGGGCCTGTCTACCGATCCGGCGGACTTGAACCTGCCTTCTATCGGTATTGACCAGATCGCCGGTTCGCAGACGATCACACGGACCGTGACCGCGGTGGGTGACTATCGCAAGTATGGTCGCGCCGACAATCGTCGCCAGAAGTACAAAGCGAACATCGAGGCACCGCCTGGATTCGATGTCAGTGTGGCGCCGCAGTCGCTGTCGTTGCGCCCCGGTGAAACGGCAACCTACGAGCTCACTGTCACAAACCAGACGTCGGCTCCGAATGTCTGGCAGTTCGGTGCCTTAACCTGGGAAAACCAGCGCAAGCGCGCCAACGATGTGCGTAGCCCGATCGCCGTAAACGCGCTCGCGTTCATCACCGAGGATGAGTTGGACCTTACGGGTCCGGCAGGTAGCGCCCAGTTTGATCTGACATTCGGTTATACCGGCGAGTACACGGCCCTGGCGCATGGCATCAACCCCGCGCAACCGGTCGGGTTCATTGGCCTGACGGACGATCCGACAGACCAGTTCTCGTTCCGGTTTGGTGATCCGAGCTTGTTCTCAACCTTTATTGAGGACACCCAGCCTGGTACCGCGTTCCGCCGGTTCTCAACCTACGACGCGTATACCACCGGTAATGACGACCTTGATCTGTACCTGTACTACTGCGCTGATGGTGCTACCTGCAATCTGATCGACAGCAGTGCCGGTCCTGGCTCCGACGAATCCGTGGAAGTGCTGTTGCCGGTGCCGTTCGACCCGACAATCGGCTTTGTGGGTAACGTCTATATTCTGTTTATCCACGCCTTTGATGCTGAAACCGGCGAGACCACCGTTATCTACTACGACGGTCAGTTCGGTATCAACAACGACGTCGGTAACCTGCTGGTGACGGCGCCTGGCGCGGCGGAATCAAACGTCACGACGCCGGTGACGGTGGAGTGGGGTGGCTTGCCACAAGGCTTGTTGCAGAAGCAGATCGGTGCGGTGTCGCACAGTGATGCTAACGGCATTCAGAACCTGACCATTCTCGATATCCAGAATGACGAAGGCGCTTCAATCTGCGATTTGGGCGTTTGCCCGTAACGCAGCGAGACTGAGTAGAAAAGGCCGCCCGACGACAGTCAGGCGGCCTTTTTTTGTCATTGCGCTGGTGTGGAAACGCGAAACACCGGCGGTCTATCCGAGTGACCGCGTGCGGGTCATACTCTGTCCACAGCCGGCGCATAGGCCGGCACGGTGACGCGTGGCTTCAGTTCGAACTGAACGGCGGGCAGGGCAGCACTTTCTGAAGGTCTGTATGGAATGTGTAGTTGCGGGTCCCATGTCGTAATGTCAGCACGTAGCCGTCAATGCGTGCGTCACTGTATTCAATACCCTCTATGGCACAGCCAATGCTGGTATCGAACCAGGTCTGCTTGCGGGCGTTGGCAATAATAATCTTGGTCTCGTCGACACCGAGCTGGTTGGCCAGCTGCGTGCGTGCTTCGGCTGCCATCGGGCCCCAGACGAAATCAACAGTGCGAGCGTTCTCAGACTTGGCCTTCTGCCGTTTGCACATGAACGCCTTGCCGCCCGATTCATGAATCACGTAGATGCGGCCTTCGGCGCGCAGCGTGATCTTGTGGCCTGGCGTAATCACTTGCGCATAGGCTTGTCCAGGTTGCGGGCAGCCGATGCTCGAATCACGCCAATCAACAGCACGAACCGAGTCGACGGTTATGGTCGAGATTGGGATGTTCAGTTCATCAGACAATACAGCGCTGGCTTTTTCGGCGATGCTCATTTGATTCGACTCCAGAGCTGCAATCGTGCCATCGGATAATACGGTCTTGGCCTCGTCCGTATTGGGTGCCTCGGCATGACAACCTGATGCCGCAAGTGCCAACAAGACGCCAAGTCGCAGAGAGGGATTGAAATTCATAAGTGAAACTCGCATTGGTGTGTCTTTCGACCGCTGATCGGCGTCAGAGTTTTGCAACCACGCCGATTCCCTCGGGGGTGCAGATTTGGCCCATGCACCGCAGGTCTTTCAGTTACGGTTGCCAAGGCGTAGTCTACGTGTCTGGCATCGCCAGTGCGGCATACTTTCCGGGGCACGATGAATATAGATCCGATTAT
Source organism: Pseudomonadota bacterium (assembly GCA_039033695.1). Lineage (GTDB taxonomy): Bacteria > Pseudomonadota > Gammaproteobacteria > Steroidobacterales > Woeseiaceae > CALBPI01. Next base: position 6,459 of record JBCCCC010000156.1, read on the forward strand.
CCTGTTTTTTCTGCTTGGCGTCATCGCCGGGTTAACCCGCTCCAAACTTAGCCTGCCACCTGCAATCTACGAATTGCTCAGCATTCTCCTGTTGCTCACGATCGGCCTGAAGGGCGGCGTCGAGCTGGCGCAGCAGTCGCTGGGTGCGATATTGCCGCAGATGGGTCTTGTGCTTGTCATGGGCATCGCACTTCCGCTGCTTGCGTTTCCAATTTTGCTCTACATTGCACGCGTCCCGCGCGTGGATGCTGCATCGATTGCTGCTCACTACGGTTCCGTCAGCGTTGCCACTTATGCCGTCGGTGTTGCGTTTTTGAATACCGCTGGCATCAGCTTTGAGGCACATATGCCATTGTTTCTGGTGCTGCTGGAAATGCCCGCAATCATGGTGGGTATCATGCTTGCGCGCGGCATCAGTCGAGATACGCGTTGGGGCGAGCTCTTGCACGAGGTGTTTCTGGGCAAGAGCATCGTCTTGCTGCTTGGCGGTCTGTTCATCGGTTGGATCGCTGGGCCGGCAAACCTTGCACCGCTGGAGCCGCTGTTTTTCGATCTGTTCAAAGGCGTGCTCGCGCTATTCCTGCTGGAAATGGGGCTCATCGCTGCAAGTCAAGCTCGTTCGCTCAAGTCCAACGGCTTTGCTGTAGTTGTTTTCGCGCTGGCAATTCCGACACCGTTTGCGACCATTGGCGCTGTGCTC
>JBCCCC010000157.1:0-7115 GCA_039033695.1 Pseudomonadota bacterium
CCCGGTGCGCCCCGATGTGACTTGCTTGTAGGTTGGGTTCGCGACCTGTCCGTCGGTGTAACCGGATGTCGTCGTGAGCACGCCGTCTAATTCGTCGAACGGCGGCTCCATGCACCAGAAACAACCGCCCGCGAAGATCGCGGTGGCGACGTTGCTCGGTTCGTCGGCAGGCGCGGCGTTCTGCGCCGCCGCATCAGATTGTGCGCCGGCGTTTGCCAGCAGCGCGGTTAGTGCGACCGCCGCAATGGCGATCGTCAGTAAGAGTCGATTCATAGTGTGTTCTCTGGCCATCCAGGGTTTGCTCTGGATAGTAGACCGGGTCGAATGGAAAAAGATTCCACCCCGTTGCGCAACGAATTGCGCGTGACGATGGAAATGAGTTTTCAGTTAAACGGGCATAGAATCGACGACTTGGCCCGGCCGTCGCAGGCCGAAGCGTTGCCACCGATGCGACTCTTCGACAAGCGTCAAAGTGGCGCCAGTGTCGGGCTGGCGAGGTAGGCTTCACGCTGGCGCGTTATCTCTTCGCTCAACCCAGACACAGCAGCGGAAAACACGACGTTTTCGCGGTCCCGTTCGAAGACGGGCGACAGGAACACCCACCACACGTGCAGCATCGCCGGTTCGGTTAGTGTGCGCGCGGCGGATTCATAGTCCCCGTCGCCGAGCGCTTCAATTGTCGGCGCGAACTCCCCGCCGGTGATGATGTAGGGCACTTCGGCGCGCGTGACTTCTACCGCTTCCAGCATCTCTTCTGCGTCCTCTACGTTGCCTTCAGCTTCATAGATGCCGGCGATGATCAGCGCCATCATGATGTCAAACGGTGCCACCGGATTGGGCGGCGAGACAAACATATCCGGCCGCGCAGCTTCGATGAGCGCGCGCGCCTCCGCGATCTGGTTGCCGAGGAAGTAAGACTGCCCCATGCCAATTTTGAGGCCTTTGGGCAAGTCTTCGCCCTGTAGTTGCTCGATAGGCACTAGGAACTCGCTGATCTTGCCGCGTTGGATGCTGAGTATCAGGTCGATTTCTGACATACCAGGGATTGTGGATCGCGGGAAATCCTCAAACAGGCGTTCGGCGCAGGCCTGCGCCTCATCAAGCATGCCAAGAATCGCCTGCAACTCACATTGATTCTCACGTGCCTCGGGTGCGGTGGGTGCGAGTCGCGCGCTTTCATCCTGCCAGCGCAGCGCCTCGTCGAGTCGGCCGCGTAGCCGAAAGAGATCTGCTCGCAAGCCGTATAGATTGTGAAAGTCGGGGTCGCGGCGCATGCCTTCGACCATCACGCGATCTGCGCCATCATAATCGCCCATGTCGAGCAAGAACCTGGCCTCGGCCGTTGCCAGGATTGCTGCCTGTGGATCGATATCGCGGGCAATGCGAATCTGCTTGAGTGCATCTACAATGAGACCTTTGCCGTTGAGCAGTAACGCGTACCAGTGCCGCGCTGTCGGATAGTGCGGCGCGCGTTCGATCGCTTGCAGGAAGTAGGTCTCAGCCGATTCGTCGTCCCCTTGATCAAGGCGCAGCTCTGCGAGCGCGGTCAGTGCCTCGCCGGAGTTGGCATCAAGCAGCAACGCTCGATCAATGGCGCGGCGCCGCGATGCGAACGAGGCCTCGACCTCGACATCGGAGTAATTGGTCAGCAGTGAGTAGGCGTCGGCAACGCCCACCCAGGCCAGCACAAAGTCCGGGTCGAGCTCGACCGCCTGCTCGAAGTTTTTCAACGCCGCACGCAGATTCGGTGCGGTGCGGCGCGCGAGTAACGTGCGGCCCAGAGAGTACTGCTCGAACGCGTCCGGGTTGTCAGTCGGGCGTTGTGCCAGCTGGGTTTGGTCTTGCTCCGTCAACACGCCTTGCAACGCCGAGACGACTTCGCGACTGATGTTGGTCTGTGTGTCGAACAGGTTCTCCAGCGTCAGGCGCCGGTCCCAAGTGTTGCCCCATAATGCTTCGCCTGTTTCAGCGCGCACGAGCTGCATGTTGATCCGCACGTTGTCACCCGCGCGCTGGAAGCCACCCGTCAACACGGTGGCAACGCCAAGCTCATTCGCAATCTGTTGCAACGGCTTGTCGCTATCGCGATAAGACTCCGCGGTTGGCCGGGCGATGACCTTCTCCAGTGTGCTGAGCCGAGCCAACTGGGTAAGCAGGTAATCATGCATGCCGTCGACGAAAAACACATCGTCGGAAACGGCCGTGATGTTCTTGAATGGCAGAACGACAATCGATCGTTCCACGATGGCCGGCGCTATCGAATATGGCAGCGCTTCGGACCGGAACTTGTCAACGACAAGCAAACCCACGGCGACGGCCAGGATCGCGGTAATCGCAAGTTGTACATACTGACCAGTGGTCGCAGACGGCGCGGCGGTATCCGTGGTCGCTGGCGTATCACGCTTGACCCCTTCGGGTGTCAGCTCGTAAGCCCAGGCCAAACCGAGCGCGATAGGGAAGCCGATGACGATCAAGGCAAGCAGCGCTTTGAATGCCCAGGTCGGCAGATCAAGGTTCTCCAGCACGACATCGGCCAACTGCAATGCCACCCAGGAGGTGGCGAGGTAGGCGATACCGACGCGGTAGACATTACGGCGTTTTAGTTCTTGCAGCAGTGACATCGTGGGGCTAGGTACTCAGTTCAACACGCCCATCTATTATGACTGAAGCGGACACCCATGGGTGGCTGGCAGTAATTCTTAGACTAGGCGACTGCGGGCATGCGTTTTGTCGTCTGGTCAATCAGATTCGATCCAATGCATCAGCGTGTTCTGTATCTTATGTCATGATAGCTGAATCGCAACCCGCTCGGATCGTTTTGACTTCCACACCAAGCCTGCATGACGGCTGTCCGCTGGGCAGCGAATCCGTTGGGCCTTCGTCGAAGAGACAATTTTCGGATGCCGAGTCGATCAGTGTTTGTTGATGATCTTCTTGTATCAGCCTTGATGGACCGGAACGTGCGCGTTTCCGTATGTCTCGTGCGCGTTAGCGACTAAGCGCTAACAGAGCCGGTACTAGCACGAGCGTGACCGCACACGCCAGCATGATGCCGAATGCCAGGCTAATCGCCATCGGGATCAGGAATTGGGCTTGCATGCTGGTTTCGGCAATCATCGGAAGCAAACCGATAAAGGTTGTCAATGTCGTCAACAAGATCGGCCTAAAACGTCGTCGAATGGCTGCGACAATGCAGCTCGTTTTGTCATTAACGTCCAGCCGCAATCGGTTGTAGTAGTCAATCAGCACAATACTGTCGTTGATGATTACGCCGGATAACGCAACGACACCGAACAGCGAAAGAAAAGTCAGATCGTAGCCCAGCAAGAGATGACCGGCCACCGCCCCGCTGAACCCGAATGGAATCACAGCAATAATGATGAGTGGTTGCAGATACGAGCGTAGAATGCTCGCCAAGAGCACATAAATGGCCAGCACGGCTATTGCGAAGTTCGTCACAATTGCGCTGAGTTCCTCAGCTTGCTGACGTGCCTGACCATCCGTTTGAATATGCAAACCTGGGTATGTCGCTACAAGCTCGTCCAGAACGGTCGTCTGTAACAAGGATTGCACGGCGTTGGGTGTCGTGACAGCTTCATCAACATCGGCCGAAATAGACACTGTGCGCAGCCCGTCTATTCGTTGGATTGCAGCATCCGCTCTCGACTCCTCCACAGTAGCGACTGTCACCAGGGGCACTTCTCCGCCGCCTGGCACAGGGATTTGCATACGCGCCAGTTCTTCAATGCTACGTCGTTCCGATTGCGGGTAGCGAACCAGCACACTTACTTCCTCTCGACCACGCTGGAATCGTTGTACTTCTTCTCCGAAGAAGGCATTGCGCAGATGTCGCGCCAGGTCGGATACCGTCAACCCGGCTGCTGAGCCGGCCGGTGTAAGGTCGAACTCAATCTGACGTTTGCCGGGTTCGGCGGTTGATTCGATGTCGCTGACGCCGTCAAGAGCCTCTAGCGCTTTTCCGAGTACGACAGCCGCCTCGGCCAGCTGTTGTTCATCATTGTGCGCAAGGTTCAAGCTGATGTCGCTACCACCGCCGACGAAACCGGCGGATTCGAATGTCAGGCTGCGAACGCCGGGTACATCTCCAGCAGCGTCTCGCCACCGGCGCTCGATCTCGGCTGAAGTTAGCGTTCGTTCTTCGGCGGGTGCTAACTCCATCGTTGCGACAGCAATTTCGGCTCGTTGGCTTGTACCGTTGGTACCGAACCCGGAAGCGAGCTGTCCGCCTCGTGTGACAGATAGTGAACGATACTCTGCTGACTCCTTACCACCGATTGCGGCAAAGCCCGCAGCGATGACATCATCCATTGCACTTGAGGTTTGCTCATAGGGCGTCCCGGCCGGCATTTCTAGCGCGATCTTCACCTCATCACCTTCCACCACTGGGAAAAATACGAATCGCAGATGATTGCCCGACACGATGCCGCTAGTAATGAGTAGTACGGCAACGCCACCGGCCAATACCGCCCATGGCAATTTGATTGCCCAGCGCGCCATGGGTACCGCGATGTGGTCGCTTGCCCAATGGATGCCGTTTTGCACGCGGTTCTTAAGCGCTAGCATGGTGCCGGAACTCCAGTTCCCGCCGTGCGCCATATGCGCTGGCAATATCAGAAAGACTTCCACCAGGGATATCGCTAGGACGGAGAGCACGACAATCGGAACCGGTTGTAGCAACTGCCCAAGGACGCCGGGCGAGTTCAATAGTGACGAGAAAGCAATCAGCGAGGTCAGAACGCCAACGGCCACCGGCGCGAATACGGAGGATGCGCCAGAGACGGCAGTCGCCAAGCCTGAGCCGCTCTTGCTTTGCGCATCGTAAATCGCTTCACCAACAACAATGGCGTCGTCGACGACAATCCCAAGCACCAATATCAGTCCCATGAGCGCGGTCATGTTGATGGTCGTCAGTTGCCCAAATAGCACCGCACCGCCGAGAAAGGCAACGGGTATGCCGACACTTGTCCAGAACGCCAGTCGCAGATCCAGCGTGAGTGACAGAAATACGAATACAAGGAGCAAGCCGAGAACACCGTTGCGCGTCAGAAGGTTAATGCGATCGGCGATGACTTCAGTCGTGTCGCTCGTTACCAATATCTCGACGCCTGGTGGCGGTGAGTAATCTTCAAGCAGTTCAACGATCGCGTCGCGAACAGCGAATGCATCCTCATCTGCAGAACGATCGACTTGAACGAAAACGGCCGGCATTTCGTTGTAGCTATTCTCCAACGGTAGCTCGTTGAAGCCGTCATTGATTGTTGCGATGTCGCCTAGCCGAACGGACCTTCCGCTGCTGTCAGCGATAATGGTGAGCTCCGAAAACGCTGCTACAGTTCGGGCTTCCGTATTAGTACGCAGCAAAATATCGCCACCCGCGGTGCGAATCGTACCGGCTGATAGGTTGAGCGACTCTGCGCGAATGGCATTGGCAACCTGGTCAATTCCAAGTCCGTACTGTTCAAGCGTGTCCTGCGCCACCTCAATTGAAATTTCATAGTCCCGCGTGCCCTGCAGCGTGGCAATGCTGATACCGTCGGCCGCCAGTAGCGCACGTTCGAGCTCTTCAGCTGCATTCTTGAGTGCTCGCTCATTCACATCACCAACGACAACCAGGCGTGCAACTGATGAAGTTGGTTTCGCAATTGTGATCTGCGGTTCTTCGGCGTCGTCGGGAGGAAAATCCTGCAAGCGACTAATGGCAGAGCGCACGTCATCGCGAACGGATTCGGCGTTCGCAGCATCGTCTAACTCGAGTGTAATGCTGCCGAGCCCTTCGACAGCGAGCGAGCTCACTCTGTCCACTCCCTCCAGGCCGGTAACGGTGTCTTCAATCCGGCGGGTAATCCCATCTTCGACATCCACAGGTGTCGCGCCGGGATACTGCACACTGACAGATATGATGCGTGGGTCAATCGAAGGCAGCACTTCGGAGTTAGTCTGGCGTAACACGATGATGCCGACGATTACCAAAAATGCCATGAGCAAATTGGCTGCAACCGAGTTGCCAGCAAACCACGCGAGCACCGACTGGCTTTGGCGCTCTCGCGCTTTCATGGACGTTCGCCGATCGGTTGACCCCGGGAGCGCACGCGCACTTCGGCGCCGGCGCTAGGATCAAGCAGCGGCGATACGACAATGCCGTCGCCAGCCTCGAATGGTGCACTTACGACCTGGCCATCACGAATATAGAGCACGGGCGGCTGACGCTGTTCGAGTCGGCCCGCATCAACTACCCAGACCGTGCGTTGATCACCGAATGCACGCTCGGGCACAAGATGGGCCGAGGCAATAGTGGGACCTACGATTTCGACACTGACGAACTCGCCTGGGAGTAATTCGGACGGATTGACAAACGCGAGCGTCAGGTTAGCGAGCCGCGTCTGCGCATTGAGCTCGGCATCAGCGCGAATGACGATAGCGTCATGCTGACGTGATGCCAGAACGCCGTTGCCGCCCACGGTTACTGTCGCAGCGCGGCCGACCGCTGGCTCCAAGGCGCTGAGCACGGTCGATGTGACAGGCACAGTCACCTCGATCTCTCTCGGGTTATAGGCGCGCCCATAAGACTGTCCAGGTGTGAGGTTCTGACCGACCTCGATGGTGCTTGAAAATATCCGCCCATCAAAAGGCAACGAGAACCGAACACGTGACAAGTCCAACTGAGCGTCGGCTACTGCCGCCGCAGCGGATTCCAGCGCGGCCTCCGCGCGAGCAATTTGTGGCAGACGGGCAACCAAGTCTGGGATCGGTTCATTCGGGTGAACCGACGCCCACTCTTCTCTGGCGACACTGGCCTCTGCGCGCTCAACGCTCAAGTCAGCGCGTGCTGCTGATTGCTCTGCGAGTGCCCGGTTAACGGCTGCTTGATAGTCGGCGGAATCAACCTCAAACAACACCTGATTAGCTTTGAAATATCCGCCGGAAGCAAGATTTGGTGACATTCTTGTGACGCGGCCACCAACTTGGGGACTCAGCTGAAGGCTGTTGCGTGCAACGACAGTGCCGGACTCCCGGATACGCAGCGGCACATCGCGAATATCTGGCATCACGGTATCAACAATGGGCTGCGTCGAGGATACGGCACGAATCATCGG
>JBCCCC010000158.1:0-6962 GCA_039033695.1 Pseudomonadota bacterium
GCCGCTCGGCTTTGACTGGCAGCTGGCGAGCGTGCCGCAGGTCCGCGCTTGTCTCGCCCTGCCATGAGCGCAAAGACGGATCGTGCCTGCTCAGGTTGTCCTTTCTTTTCGAAAGCGATGGCGAGCTTGTAGAGCGTCGGCATCAGCGACGCATTCGGTGGGCAATCGCGAAACACATTGAAGGCCGCGTCAAGCCGGCCGGCACGCAAATACTTGAGTCCGGATCGAAAGCTCTCACGACGATTCGACTGTCGATCTGGCGTCAAGATGAAGCACACGGCAAAACCACAGAGCAGGGCAAGGAGCGGTCGCGCGACGTCGATCTGCAACTGCCAGTTATGCGCTAACAACCATTGTCCGCACAACAGAACGATCATCAGCGTTGCGGCAACGCTCGCAATAACGCGCCGCGACTCGCGCCACATATGAGAGGTGAGTAGGAACATGCCGACAGCGATTAACAGCCAGCTGGCTGTCAGGCCCCAATTGGGTTTGTACAACACGTTGCCGCTGGCCAGCGCGGCATGGAACGTTGCGTAGGCCTGCAGGCGACTCATGTGCTGCGTGTTCACGCGAATTGAGGGCGCGTCAGCGATGCCCATGTTGCGTGTACCAATAAACACGTGTCGGTTGACCAGCCACTGCTGCGCCTGTTCTGCCGGCATCTCCAGAAGCTGACTGGCAGGCTTTAACGGTACGCCGCGCACGTCCATCGATAGCACGTGCACACCGCCAGTCTGGTAGGAAATGCCGTTGCGCTCGCGCCATCCTGCATCTGGTAGCAGCGGCATGAGGGCCGCGCTGGCGCGCATCCGATTGCCACTCAGGCGCCATGCCTGCAGGCCCCGATGTTGTTCCCGGATTGTCTCTGGCAGTTTGCTGTGTGCGATGCCACGAGCGGCGGCCCGGGCGGCGTCGCGACTGGCCGCGCCGTCGCGATCCAGTGCGTCAGTCAGGTAAACACTGCCGTTGTATCTTATTGCCGTCACGAGCTCATCACTTGCCTGCGGCACAGGATCGATGATCGTGACACTGGCAGCATGGTCCATCAGCTCCAGCAGTGCGCGATAATGCTCGCTCTCCGGCGGCCACTGTGCCTCATCCAGTTCGATGACCGCAGGCAGCTGGATGTCGGCTACAAACGGGCTAGGCGTTGACAGTGTGCGCAGCGAGATATCGATACGTTCGAACCATTGGCTCGCGACACCGTAAGCAAGTGCTGCGGGAAGCAACACGAATACGCAGGCGGCGAGCTGGATCTGGCGACCCAGAGTAATTGATGGCAGGGACTTCATAAACGCGTGGAAGTTTAGGATTTTGCTCATCAATTTAATGCGAAACAGTTACCACTTTGACGTATTCTGTTACATCGAAAGGGGGTCAAATGCCCCACAAGCCGGCACTTTGGTGGAACAGTTCACACTATGGCGAAGACAAGCGTTAGATACAGCTGCCGCGATTGCGGTGCGATTGCATCGAAATGGCAGGGGCAGTGCGCCGATTGCGGCGAGTGGAATACGCTCGAGGAGTTGTCGCCAACGATGGGCGTCGTCAAGCAATCGTCGGCAGGTGGTTATGCCGGGCAAAGAGCAGTCGCGTCGTTGACCGAGGTTGCGGCCGATGGCGCCGACAACCTCAAGCGTCATAGCTCGGGATTTGCAGAGTTCGATCGGGTGCTTGGCGGCGGTGTTGTCGGTGGCTCAGTGGTCCTGCTCGGTGGTGACCCCGGTGTCGGGAAATCGACACTGTTGCTGCAAGTGACAGCCAATCTGGCGCAAAGTGGCAGCGTGCTGTATGTCACTGGCGAAGAAAGCGTGCAACAAGTGGCGGGCCGCGCACGGCGGCTGGGTGTTGCTGACCGCCCACTGACGTTGCTGGCGGAGACCGCCGTCGAGGCCATTATTGCGACTGCGAGCAGCGCACGCTGCGATGTGCTGGTCGTGGACTCGATGCAGACGCTTGTTGCCGAGAGCCAGACCGGCGCGGCTGGCGCGGTGGCGCAGTTACGCGAGTGCGTTGGACTCTTGACGCGCTTTGCCAAGACCAGTGGCACGAGCGTGTTTATCGTTGGGCACGTGACCAAGGAAGGCGTCATTGCCGGGCCCCGCGTGGTCGAGCACATGGTCGACACGGTGTTGTACTTTGAGAGTGATCCGAGTAGTCGTTACAGTATTGTCAGGGCCGTCAAGAATCGCTTCGGTGCTGCCAGTGAGATGGGTATGTTCGCGATGCGCGAGGATGGCTTTCACGAGATTACCAACCCGTCCGCTATTTTCCTCTCACGCGATGCAAAGTCCGTCGCGGGTAGCCTGGTCACAGTGACCTGGGAAGGCAGCCGGTCGATGTTGGTTGAAGTTCAGGCTCTGGTTTCTGACGCGCACGGTGGGCACCCCCGGCGGCTGGCACAAGGCGTTGACCAGAATCGCTTGTCATTGCTGCTTGCGGTCTTGCAAAGGCATGGGGGTATCTCGCTCGCAGGCGAGGATGTGTTTGTCAATGTGGTGGGTGGCATCCGGATCGGCGAGACAGCCGCGGATCTGCCTGCGGTTTTGGCAACCGTGTCGAGTTTCCGTGATAGTGCGCTTGATCAGCGGCTGGTGAGCTTTGGCGAATTGGGGCTGGCTGGAGAAGTAAGACCTGTGCGCTACGGTGAAGAGCGTTTGCGCGAGGCGGCTAAACAGGGTTTTACGCGCGCCATCGTGCCGCGCGCCAACGCGCCGCGAAAGGCGATTCGGGGCCTTGACGTGGTTTCGGTGACCAACCTTGAATCTGCGCTGGAAGCCGCGTTCGGATAGCGAGCCGGCTATTTGCTGAGTGGTTGTAGCTTCGCCTCGACGATCATATTGTCGTTGCTTGACAGCACTTCGATGGCGTAGTCGTCGATCTCCAGGTGCGTGCCCGCAGGCGGGATCGTTTCAAGTTGCTCTTGCACAAGGCCATTGAGGGTCTTTGCACCATCGGTTGGTAGCGACCAGTTAACCTGACGGTTCAGCTCTCGCACGTTGACCGAACCATGCACGATGTAGCTGCCGTTGTCCGACTTGCGCACGGCTTCCGGGTTGTCGCCCGGGTCTGTTGTGAACTCGCCAACGATTTCTTCCAGGATATCCTCAAGTGTGACCATGCCCTGGATGTCACCATACTCATCAACGACCAATGCGAGCCTCGCCTTGCGTTTCTGAAACTGCACCAATTGCACACTTAGCGGGGTGCCCTCTGGTACGAAGTAGGGTTCGCGGGCAACAGCGCGAATAAAGCGCTTGTCGACCTCGCCATGTTCGCTTTTTCGAACCAGGCTACGCATATGCAAGATGCCGACGATTTGGTCGATATTGTCTTCATACACAGGTAGTCGTGTGTGTGCGCTCGACTCAATGGCGGCCAGGATAGCCGGCATATCATCATCGAGGTCGATACCGACAATATCGTTATGCGGCACCATCACGTCGTCGACGGTGACCTTTTCCAGGTCCAGGATGCCAGTGAGCATGTTGCGGTACTTCCGGGAGATGAGCGCACCCGCTTCGTTTACCACTGTGCGCAACTCCTCATGACTCAGCGCGTGGCCGTCGACGTCACTCGAGCGCACGCCGAACACACGCAGTACGCCATTGGCGAGCAGGTTGGTCAGCCAGACAAATGGGTACAACACCTTTAGCGCGGGGTAGTAGAAATAGACAGCTGGCATCGCAACACGATCCGGGTAAAGCGCTGCCATTGTCTTCGGTGCAACCTCGGAAAAAATCAGCACCACCAATGTCAAGATGCCTGTGCCAATGGCCACGGCCGGGTCACCGCCAAGACGCTGTGCGATCAGTGTGACCAGAGCCGCGGCAGTGAAATTGACAGCGTTGTTGCCAAGCAATATGAGACCAATCAATCGGTCCGGTTTTGCCAGCAAAGATTCTGCGAGGCGGGCGGAGCGAACGCCCGAGCGCGCACGGTGGCGCAGACGGTACCGATTCAATCTCATGAGTGCCGTTTCTGTGCTCGAGAAGAAGGCTGAGCAGAGCAGCAAGCCGAAAACGATGAATAAGAGTACGCTAAGTGGAACGTCGTCCAACGACGGGAATCCTCGGGCGGTAGTTAATTGAGTCTGGCTAGTTCAACAGCGCAGCATGCACTGTGTCAATCAGCCCCATTGTCTGTTCAGCAGAACTTCCAGTACAAATTTGCTGCCAAAATACGCCAGTACCAACACGGCGAAGCCTGCCAGATAAAGCTGCATCATACGTTTGCCACGCCAACCAACAGCGCGACGGCCAATGACCAATGCGCCAAAAATGACCAGCGCAATCAGGGACAAGATGGTCTTGTGGGTCAAATTCTGGCTGAGCAGATTCTCGACAAAGATGAACCCGCTGGTCACGGACAACAGCAGAAAGACAAATCCGGACGTTGTCAGCGTCGCCAGGAATTTCTCCGTCGCGAGCAGCGGCGGCAATAAGCTTGATAACCGTGTCACACGCGCTGCACGCAGCTGTCGATCCTGTACCAGCGACACCACGGCGAGCAGCGCGCCAGCCGCCAAAAAACTATAAGCCACAAGTGACAAAACAGCGTGCAGTTTTATCTGCCAGCTGAGCGGTTCGGACGAGTGCGTTGTGAGGAACAGATCGATCAGTAACAGGGCGGCGCTAACAATAAACACCGTGCCTGCCAATGCGCGAAACCCGGGCTGCATGGCCGCAAACAGGCCGATGGCCGCTAACAACCAAGAGATCACGCTGAGTACGTCGATGAGATCTAGGCCGTGTGCGGGATTGAGCAGCACCTGATTGGTTATGACACCACCATGTAGCGCGATTGCCACTACCAGAAGCCACAACAGGGCGTTGCGAGGCGCGTCGCGCTCTGCCGCATCGCTAAGGCGCGTCAGCAATGCAGCGCCAGCGCCGAGGTAGGTCACGAAAATTGTGAAGGCAAACACAGAAACTCCGTCTCGACTGCCATAATTTGCAAGTCAGTTATTGATAATCGCACATGCTCTGCGGCTTGGTAAGTCTGACGAGTCATCTGACTACACTTGTCGCACGGTCCGCATGGCAGGTTGTTGTTGACCTGCCACGACAGCGCGACGGTGAACTATGCAAATACGAGTGTTGGGATGTAGCGGTGGAATTGGCGGGGGTGCGCGCACTTCGGCGATGCTCATCGACAACGATGTCCTGCTGGATGCAGGCACAGGCGTTGGAGATATGTCACTGGCCGAGTTGCGCAAGATCAAGCACGTATTGCTAACCCACGCGCATCTGGATCACATCGCCGGTTTGCCGTTCCTGATTGACAGCGTATTCGACGCCTGCATCGGTGATCCGATGGTCGTATACGGCCGTCGCGAGACACTGGCCACTATTCAAAAGCACATATTCAATTGGGAGATATGGCCCGACTTTGCGCAGTTACCCGACCTGCAGCACCCAGTGATTCGTTACCAACTGCTGGAGCCTGGCGAGATGGTAGAAATCGACGGCAGGCTGTTTCATGCGGTTGATGTGCGCCACACCGTGCCTGCTCAGGGGTATTGCATCAGCCATGAGGATGGCGTGTTTGCCGTTAGCGGTGACACAATGACCAACGCGACACTGTGGCCACTACTGAACTCATTGCCCGACCTCAAAGCGCTCGTGGTCGAAGTGAGTTTCCCTGATGAGCAAGCCGCGCTGGCACAGGCTGCGGGTCACTATTGTCCGCGCACGCTGGCTGCTGACCTCGTCAAGCTCGATCACCAGCCCGATATCTGGTTGACCGCGATGAAACCAGGTGAAGAGGATACGATTCTTGATCAAGTGCGCACCGCAATACCAACTCGGCCGGTGCGCATGCTGTCCACTGGCACGGCACTAACGATCTGACGCACGTCGCGCTACAATTGGCGTCACAACAGCGTCGATTGAGCGAGCCATGTTTGACAATCTTTCTGACCGACTGCGCAGTGCCACCCAGGCACTGACCGGCAAAGGCCGAATCACCGAAGACAACGTCAAGGACACCTTGCGTCAGGTGCGTCTCGCCCTGCTGGAAGCGGACGTTGCATTGCCGGTGGTCAAACAGTTTATCGACCGCGTGCGCACGCAAGCGCTCGGCGAAAAAGTCCTCACCAGCCTTACGCCAGGTCAGGCGTTTATCAAGATCATCAACGATGAACTGACGCAAGTACTCGGCGGCGACACTGTGCCGCTCGATCTTCGGGCTCAGCCGCCGGTGGTCATCATGCTGGCCGGCTTGCAAGGCGCGGGTAAAACCACGACTGCGGGCAAGCTTGCGCGAAGACTCGCGGAACGCGACAAGAAGAAAGTCATGCTCGTGAGTGTCGACGTCCATCGACCCGCGGCAATTCTGCAATTGCAGACGCTGGCTGGCGAGGTGGGTGCACTGTTTCACCCTAGTGAAGGCAGCGAGGACCCGCAAGCGATCGCGACCAGGGCGCTGGACGATGCGCGCAAGCAGTTTGCCGATGTGCTGATTATTGATACGGCCGGCCGGCTGCATGTCGATGGCGAGATGATGGCGGAGGCGTCACGAGTGCATGCTGCGGTCTCGCCGCACGAGACGCTCTTCGTGGTGGACAGCATGGCAGGTCAGGATGCGGTGGCGTCTGCGGCCGCGTTCAATGAAGCGCTTGCCCTGACCGGGGTTATCCTGACCAAAGCCGATGGTGATGCGCGTGGTGGCGTGGCACTGTCCGTGCGCGAGACGATTGGGCAGCCCATTCGCTTCATGGGTGTCGGCGAGAAATCAGACGCACTCGAGCCCTTCCACCCTGAGCGCATGGCCTCGCGCATTCTGGGCATGGGCGATGTGCTCTCGCTCGTCGAGCAGGTCGAAGAGAAGGTTGATCAGCGCAAAGCGGAGAAATTGGCCGCCAAGCTCAAGAAGGGGCGAGGATTTGACCTGGCTGACCTGCGCGACCAGCTTGAGCAGATGCAAAACATGGGTGGTCTGGGCGCATTGATGGACAA
>JBCCCC010000159.1:0-6955 GCA_039033695.1 Pseudomonadota bacterium
ATGCGGAGTTGGCGAGCTCGCTAGTCGTCGATACGAACTTCCCCGACAACGTTGCTGTGCCGCACGCTGCCACTGCCATCTCTGGCCACGGTGAAACTGCCACCCACGGTGTCCGCGGAAATGCTCCCGGACCCGTCGCGGCCGATGTAGACGTCTTCTCTGATGTCCGATGCGGTGATCGAACCGGAGCCGTCTTCATCAATGCGAACGCTGCCGGCGCGGGCTATCGTGATGCTGCCGCTGCCGTCATCCAGCACATGGACAAGGCCCGCGACATCCTTGACCGAGATCGACCCCGAGTTGTCGGTGATTTCGACCGAGGCGACACCCTCGACCACGAGCGAGCCACTGGTGTCATCGATATGAATGGCAACCCCCGCCGGGACCTGGATTTCCAAATCGAGTCTGGAATTACTGTTGCCAAAGTTGATCAGGCTCGGGTCCGGCAACACGGCCTCCAGGATCAGCGTCTCACCGTCTCGTCGCGACTTCACCGCGAACTCATCGAGGTCGCGCTCGCGCTTCGTGCACGCGTGACCCTCGATCCGGGCGGTGCTGAGCCCAGACTGGCCGAGTACGATCAGCTTGCCCGCGCGCGCCTCAATCGAGATTTCGCGGATGCCGTCGAGGCTGAGCTCTTCTGATATCTCTCTGGTCGCTTTGCAGTCGTCGCTCGAATGGGCACTGGCGCCCGTCGCGAGTACGCCCATGGCGCAGGCAGCCAATGCGCTGCGGCAGATCAATGACCTTATGCCCCTGATTCCTGACTGAGTCTCCACGATAAACATGCCTCAAACTCCTGGGTTAGATGGTTATGGCGTTTAGACGCCCAAAACCGCATGACGGTTTAGATCAGATCCGAGTCCGGCGAGCGAATTCCGCATTGGCACCTCGCCTGAACCCGCCTTCTTGAAGCGATTATGCGATTTACACGCATATTGACACGCTAAGCCACACTCCGGGCCGCAACACTACTGGCATCAGGCGGGTGTCAGGACGATCTCGGAGACAGAAATGAAGAATATATGGCCGAGGAAGGCGATTCTCGTGGCAGCTATCGCGCTGCCGGCGCTTGTTTTTGCCGACCACGCGGACCCAAAAGTCAAAGTCGATCTCGATGATGGCGGCTACAGGGAGTCGAAGTCCTTCAAGTCGAACTGGCTTGTGTATCGCTCCATCGGCGGCAACACGACCATCAAGGGCAAGGAAAAGAAGCGCAAATGGTATTGCGTCTGGCTGTGTAAGGTTCGCGTCGACAAAAAGGCCGAGAGCATCACCATTACCAACTACTACTATTCGGAGGTATCGCCCGGCGTCTTCGTGAGCTCGGGACCGATTCCGAAGACTTGTGAGGACACCTCGTCCTGCACGCTCAAGGAGTCCGCTGGTGGCTTCAACATCGACATGCAGTTCCCGAACGGCGAGAACGGCGGCGGTCTGCTACCGATCGACGGCGTCGTTTCCGTTCATCGCATGGTGATCGACGGCCAGCAATACAGTGCATTCACGGCGAAGGGCAAACACCCTGTACCCGACACCCCCGTGATCGAGTAGGTGACGATGATGCAAAGATCGAGACTCGTATCAGCGCTAGGCATTATTGCGGCGGCCCTGCTCCTGACCGGCTGCGCAAGCCAGTCGTTCCGTTACCACAGCGATGACGCCATCGATGACGCGTTTCGGGCCGGCGCCGCGGTAACAGAACTCAGCGCCCGATCGCCCGATCATGTGGCCGGCAACTTCCGGATTGGTGAGACTGAGTACGCGTTCTCATCGAGGCACGCTGCGGATCAAGCCGAACTGGTCATCGAGCACGAGGGCGACCAGCTTCTTGTGGCGCGTTGGACGCAAAGCCACCTGGCACTGAACGTGTTCGACGAGCAGATTCGAATCCCCATCAGCGGCGGCGAATCGCTGTTTAACGACGGCCAGGATCAGCGGCTCACTCCGGCGATCCAACGCTTTGCACGAACCGACATCTACCGCTCATTGCCCAAGCTGTCCCGGTCACTCGCCATGCTGGGCGTAACCGGACGATCACACCCGGCATCGCTGAGCATTCACCGAACGGCGTTAGCCTCGGAGACGCTATTTGACGGGATCGATACGGCACGGCCGGACGACGACCCGGAGCGAGTGCCACTGATGTACGCCAACCCGCAGTTCGCAAGCCAGCTGACCAAGATCGCGATTAACGACTTCGACCTAGTCGACGACATCTACGGCTGTGACCAATTGGCGGGACCGTTCATACCACCCGAGATGTTTGAGGCCTTATCTGAGGCCTGTTCGGTTGGCGGGGGTGTCTGTCAGGACCTTCAGGATGACCCAAACGATGATGACTGCGACGGCATGTGTGGCCCAGGCTGCGCACAATGCTGGAAATGGGTGTGTGGGGACTGCTGCGCCTATGTGGGCTGCCAGGTGCACGATGACCTGACCCGCGATTGCGAGGAAAACGGGTTCTCGGGGACCGGTGTGCTGAGCTGCCCGGCAGCCGGCCTGTTCTTTCCGATCATCCCGCTCACAAACATCTTCGCATGCGGGTTCTCGCTCTAGGTGATCTGGAACGTCCTCTCAGATCCCCTCAGCCTCGCGTTGAATATCGATCCACTGCGAATCGATCGTCAGCTTCCTGGCGACCTTGTCCTTGCTGCTGATCACGCGCCAAAACGGCGCGACTTCAGTGACCGACTTGCCATCATCCATCTCATCGATGGCGGCTTGCGCAGAAATCCGCAGAAAAATCGCCGATGACACTGGGCACGTAGCATGTGCATTCCATTTTCTGGCGAGCTCATTGCGCATCCGGACGATGCTTCGCGATTCACCTCTTGGTATGCCCCTGATGTAAGTGTCGACGATTTGCGGCGTCGCGACGAGCATCGTGCTACCCGCCTTGATACCTGCAAAGTTCTTCTCAAGCACCACGAGCTTCTCGTGCTTTTCGGTGTTCAGGTGCTCCAACGCTGTCTTGGCCATCGTCATCCCTTCCCGAAGTTGCGCCTGGAGTCTCGCACAGGACCACAAAGGAGAGAATAAGGGCGGTTTTCCATTCAAAAAAGAACAATTTACGGATCAGGCGCCTGCGGAACCGCCCTAACGAACACGTGTCAGGGCATAGATCGCGAACGAGCCCAGCCAGTGCGAGCCAACGTAGTTGTCTGCCGTAACAAACGGCAGCGACGCCGCGAGATGCGCATCTGCGGATTCCCGCAGCGACGTCGCGAGTGCGGCATCACTCACCGCATTCGCGATGATGAGCAGGTTCCAGGCTCGGCTCAGGTTCAGCCCGTCGAGGTGGACGATCTTCGGGTCTGTCCGGTCACTGACATTCACGGGGTCCAGCCCCTCCCCGCTTCCGAGCTCAGGCAGGAATGACGACAGCCAGCGCTCGAATGCGGCACCGTCCAGTACCCGCGACATCAGCGCCGCCTCTTCAAGACAGGGCGAAAGAAAGTCCTCGCCGCTGGGCTCCCAGGCAATCGGACATCGTGCATCATCGCCGTAGTACCGCATGGCAGCCTGTTCAATCAGCGCTGCGAACTCGGCGTCACCCGCAGTCTGGGCATAGTCATAGGCGAAGGACATCCCGAACGCCGAGTTGGGATGCACACCCGTGCGAACCGGATACACCTGAACCGGTAGAAACTGCATGTACCGGTCTCGAAGGTAAATCGACAGCGGCTGCAGTGCGCGCGACATCTGCTGCGCACGCGGTTCGTCCCAGCTCATGAGCTCGTTTTGAAGCTGCAGCAACCAGGCCCAGCCGTACATGCGTTCCCAACTCTTCGACTCATGCAAAAAGTAAGCAAGCTCCGCCTCGATGTTCTCCGCACTGATGGAATCCATAAGTTGCGCAAACACGGCTTCCCGATTGGGCAAGTCCTCGAAGGCCTTGAGCGCCTTCACGAGCATCCAATGGCCATGAACCGACGAGTGCCAGTCGTAACAGCCATAAAAGGCCGGGTGCAGGGTTTTGGGTGCACGCAGAAACTCGGCGTCCGGAAGTACCTGGTTCAGCTTGTTCGGATACTCCTGTGGAATGCAGTCCATCGCGAGTTGCGTGAATCTGCCGATCTCATCAGCCGACATCGCACGCGCACCCGCGTGACTCACCGTTGTTGTAGAAACAGCCAGACTCACCAGAACGAATCTGGCGACCCGTCGCATGTAGTGCATCACGTACCCCAACGCCCACGTACCAATGACGGGTCGACCGTATTGCGCCCGACGCGGCATGTCCACCTGTCATAACGCGCTGCATGTCAACCAATCCGCGTCTCGGACGTTACTAGACGCTAATCGCATGGGATAACAGGTCTTTGCACTATGAACACTGCTATTGTCTTTCGCGCCCTCGCAGCGCTGTCAGTCCTGCTGCTGGCGGGCTGCGGCTCTGGCGGCTCATCGGACGCACCGGTCGTGGAGACCGCCGTCAGCGATCAGCCAGCGACAGCCCAGGTCTTTCGATCTGCGACCTTCACGGTCGACATCGCACGCGACGTGGTCTACGCCCAGGGGCAATCCCACACAGATTGGAATGCACCGAATCCGATCACCAAAGATCTGCTGCTCGACGTGTACTCGCCGATGAACGACGAGATTGACCGTCCCGCAATGATGTTTGTCCACGGCGGCGGTTTCACAGGTGGCAGCAAAGATACGATGCCGCCCAGTGATTTCGCGCGCTACTTTGCAGAGCGGGGATTTGTCGCCGTGGCGATCAACTATCGCTTGCTCGGCGACTACGGCACGCTGCCACCCAGCTTCGTTGAAACGATTGACGCCGTACCAGGACTGACGGACGAGGACCGCGATCAATCCAAGGCGATGTACGCCGCAACCCGCGATGCCAAAGCCGCGCTGCGATGGCTCTCCGCGAACGCCGTCGAATACGGCATCGATCCCAATCAGATCAGCGTTGCAGGTGGCTCTGCAGGCTCTTTCATTGCCATTGCGCTGGGCGCAAGCGACTTTGATGATTACGCCCGTGAATTGACGCTGGATGAGGACCCGACACTGGCTACGACACATCTTGAGGAAGACGTCTTTGTCGCCTCAGTAGTCAATCACTGGGGCGGCACAGCGACCACAGACCTGCTGCAGCGCGTCGACGGAAGCCTCCGGTGGGACGCTGCTGACGCGCCGATCAGCATCGTGCATGGCACCGCGGATCTGACGGTTTCTTACGAGCAGGCAGAGGCCCTGGTCGACATCTACACCAACACCGGCGCCTACTTCGAACTGAACACGCTGCAGGGCGCAGGTCATGCCGCCTGGAATGCCACCTTGAATGGGCAAACGCTCACCGAGATGGGTTTCGACTTCATCACTCGGATGCTTGATATCGAGGTGCAGGAGAACTGAGGGGCACGGGCCCGGTTCGGCTGCGTATTGTGAGAAGCGCCCGTAAGCATGCAAATGCATGCAACGCTATGCAGAAGCGGTCATCCCCTGACCTGGCCATTGATTGATGCTCAAGACAACAGATTATCCCCGGAATCAGCCGTCTTCATTACGGGCATCGAAAAAGGGGACCCATCGTGCGCTTCAATACAGCATGCCGAGCTTTAGCGCTCTTTCTATCTGCGGTGTTGAGCGCATCCTGCGCAACGCAACCCGCTAGCCAAAATGCGCAGCTCGAACTCGAGCTGTTTGTCAGTGAGCCTGATGAAATCAATGTGGTGTCAGCACTGATCATTGGGCCAACGGAGATGATGGTGGTCTCGGCGCAGGGCACCAAGTCAGCCGCTAATCGGCTCGCTGATCGCATCGAGGAAACAGACCGCACGCTGCGCTACATCTTCCTCACGCACCCGCACTTTGATCATCACCAGGGCGCAAGCGTGCTCAAAGCGCGATTTCCGATGGCGCGCTTTGTCGCTTCACCTGATGTGGCGCGACTGCAACGTGTACGTGCACCCATGGATGACGAACAGTCTCGGGCACGTCTTGGCGCAAACGCCGCCGTACCCTATGTGCTGGCGGAAGACTACCCTGCCGAAACCATCGAAATCGATGGCGTACCGATTGAGCTCTGGCGAGGTATTATTGGCGATGCCGGCCTCGGCTACCCCGATGAGCCACATACGGCCTTGTACATTCCAAGTCTCAATGCATTCTTGCCGAGCGACGCTGTATACCACGACGCCCACGTGTTTCTGGGGGGCAGCTCTCGGGAGAGTCGCATGATCTGGTCGGCGCAGCTTGAGGGCTGGTTGGCACGTGAATTTGAAATCGTTGTGCCCGGCCATATGGCCAAGACCAGTCTAGAGACGCTCAGCCCAGAAGCCGCGCTCTCGCACACGCGAAATTACATTGCCACCTATGAGGCCGTCTTGGCCGAGAGCGAGACATCGGACCAACTGATTGCTGCGATGATAGAAAAGTATCCTGACATCAGGCATCGCCAGGGATTGTATCTCGGTGCGTTTTTCGATTTCTTCGAGTTCCGATCGATGGTGATCGATAAGGCGGGCAACGTCGCCGCCGGGCCTGGTCCAGCGTCGCCGCAAGAAGCCGAGGCACAGCGCCGTCAATTTGAGGCGGTGCGACGCGCTTACAATCCGCCTGACCGTAGCGACCGAGAATCACCGGCCGTTGATTGATGCGGGACGCCCAGAACCTCGTTTAGCTATGCCGCAATGCAGCGATTTCGGCCCGCGTCTTTGGCGGCATAGAGCGCCTCATCAGCGCGCCGATACAGCTGCTCTGCTCCGTCGCGCGCTTTGAGCGCGCTGATCCCGCAAGAAATCGTCACAGGAATCTCGACACCGTCAACAGTAATCTCCGCAGCGGCGATCAATGCCCGGAGCTTCTCCGCAATCATCGTGGCGTCATCGATCGTTGTGTCAGGAAATAGGACAACGAACTCCTCCCCACCGATACGGGCCACAAAGTCATTGGACCGCGTGTAACGCGACAGGTAACTTGCCACTTGCGCAAGTACGGC
>JBCCCC010000160.1:0-6885 GCA_039033695.1 Pseudomonadota bacterium
ACCACACAAAGGCTGCAGCGGTCGAGTTCAATACGGGAGTGGAGAACTCAATCCAGACCTGCAGAACGTTTAGGGGTCGGTATCCAACACGCGCCAATGTTCGGCCAACCAATTTTGCGGGGAAAGTGCAATGAAACCAGTCCCGATTAGCTCCCTACCTCTCGCACGATGATCCAGTGGTCAACGATCAGAAGGCGTCCTAGGCTGCCGCAAACTCCGGGAGTGATGGCAGGTTGGCTGCCAGGAGACTCATAGTGACACTCGGAACGCGGAAAACGTTAATCTGGGTTACCGTATTGCTGCTTGCGCTGCCAATGGGCTTGGCTGGCTCCGCCAAGCTAATGGGAAACCCTGAGCTGCACGCGAGCTTCGCAGCCATGAATCTGCCAAATTGGTTCGGGTACGTCATCGGGGCCGCTGAAGTTGCCGGTTCCATTGGCCTGTTGTTTCCCCCGCTTGCCGTCCTGGCGGCCACGTATCTGTTGCCGATTATGGTTGGAGCCACCTATTACCATGTTGCGGTAGACAGTTCTTCTCCTTTGTTTGCGCTTCTGCTTCTCGCCCTTTGTATAGCGGTAATCTTCTTGCGTCGCGGACAATCAATCTGGTTTCCATTCGGTGGCAAGAATTAGCCATTTCAAACGTTGCAGTACGCCGCCACCTAAAGCTATTGAGCAGCAAGCGACGATTGATCATGACCGGGAAATTGACAGTGACAGCCGCTATTCGGTGTCGATCTGGCTCGGGTATGCGAATACGATCCAAATTGGGGAGACTTCGCTGTACTGGTGCATTGAAGCCCAGCTCTCCGTCATCCGTCGGGACGATTTCGGGAAAGGATTCCGCCTCCAATTTTCCATCGCCTCAATTTCCCCTAACCCCTTTTTGAGTATCGAACGGTAAGATTCAATGTTCCAATTTCTTGCACGAAGGCGGCGTATCAACTCCGCTGCTTTTTATAGCGGCGCCATGGGTCAAGTATCTCTCTTGATGTTGCTTCTCGCGATGCCGCCAGTACATGCGGATGTAGGTAATGATTGCCTTCTCCGTCAAGTTCACCAATCCAGCAGTGAAACAACTATCGGAGAGATTCGAGCGGCTTGTGAAAGGGAGCGCGAAGACAATCCGACTGTTAGCGACGTTGGTGAGACACTAACCGAATTCGAGCGCGGCACTTTGCGAGAACGAATAAGCGCGGAGACCAGCTTAGAAAACTCTGGCTTCTCTATTACGCCGCATTTTCCGAACTTCATCCAGTATTCAACGTTCGAGGCAAACCAGGCGCCCTTTGAGAGCATCTCTGGCATTCCAAATGGCGTCGAAGATCAGGAGGCCGTGTTTCAAGTGAGTTTCAAAGCACCAGTCTGGCGACGCATGCTCGGAACCGATCTGAGCACTTACTTTGCGTATACCAGCCGATCTTGGTGGCAGGTTGCAAACGACAATTTCTCAAGCCCGTTCAGAGAAACGAATTATATGCCTGAGGTATTTGTGCGGAGTGTTAAACAACGTAACGTACTTGGACTCTCGCTAGAGGGTTGGTCGCTCGGTTTTGTTCATGAATCGAATGGACGCGAGCAAGCTCTATCCCGGAGTTGGAATCGGGTGATGGGCCGATTTGGGCTTCAGTTGACGGACGACGTGTCGTTGCTGGGCCAGGTATGGTATCGAATTCCTGACGATGATGACGAAGACGACAATCCAAGAGAGTATCGATTCTACGGTTACGGAGACGTTCGAGCAGTTTGGACTCCCGGTAAACATACGCTGACTGCGCTCGCTCGACCAGGCACCCAAGAAACCAGTTTTGAGTTGACCTGGAGTTACCCCATAAACCGGGTGTTCCGAGTATATGCAGGGTACTACAACGGCTATGGAGAAAGTCTGCTCGACTACGACTTCGACACCGAACGGGTATCTGTGGGAATCGCGCTAAACGACTTCCTTACCGCATGGTAGCGATGACGCGTTGCAAGTCGACTCTCGACTGACGGCGTCCTTCGTAAGAAATCAAGCGACTCGTGTGTAATGTGTACAGGGAACGCGGCAGGCGTGTTGGGCCACCGCTAAAGAGCGAAGGATAAAAAGTTCCGATCAACGCTGACCTAGACCAGGCCAGTGTGCCTCGCAATCTCGACCTATTCTAATCACTGGCAGTTCCCAAGAATCAAGAGCGGCTGCGATTGCTTGAACGACAGCTTTACTGTGGGCGGCGGACTGTGGAATTATCTGCGGCTGGAAGTCGGCTAGTTGCACAGGACAGGCGTTGCTGTTCTCGGGTTAAGGAGCGCTATGTTTGATCACGTCAAGTTCGGTGTCCGTGACTTTGCGTTGAGCAAGACCTTCTATGTCAAGGCGCTTGAGCCTATCGGCGTGACGATCATTACCGATTGGCCGCCAAACGGTGCTGAATTGAGTCAACCAACAGGCCAGAGTTCATTGTGCCTGTACCAGACCCAAGAGACGCCTGCGCACTTACACATAGCATTCTCAGCTGAGAGTCGCCAACAAGTCGATGCTTTCTATCGCGCTGCTCTTGGTGCAGGCGGCCAGGACAACGGACCGCCCGGATTGCGACCTCAGTACAGCGGTCGATACTACGCGGCATTCGTTCTAGACCCCGATGGGCACAATATTGAAGTGGTTTTTCATGAACCTGAGGCCGGATGAGGCTTCATAGTGTTAGGTTGATGATTAATCCAGCCGCTGCGACCGGCCGCGCCGCACTTTCGACTTCCGATTACCCACAGCCTTTGCGAAACAGGTGGTCAAACATGATGTTTCCTAGCGAGTCTGCGCAGCTGACGTTTTGGCTAATGTTGCTGCGAACCCGTTTCGCAGGATGAAAACCGAGCTGGCGTTTCAGTGTGGTGCCAACAAGCCAGTTTGTATGTTCACAGTTGGTTTCTGGTAGTTTTACGTCTCGGCTTGATTCGATAATCGCGTGTCCACCCGAGTAATCCCTCTGCGCTTGTAACCAAGGGCATTTGAGTTTGATTGGAGAACGGCTACATCTCAAGAGCCAGTGCTCGAGGATCGATACAACAAAGGTTCACAAATGATCCGAAGCTCCTGCTCCAACTTCGACATTCAATGATGGCGTTGCTAAAGAAAGTCCTTGTTACGTTTGGCGCCATCAGCGCAGGACTTTTGCTGGTGTTCTCGGCGTTACTGCTGTGGCCGTTGCCCGAGATTCCGCGGCAAGGCGTTAGCGGAGATTTCCTAATACGAAATGTCAACGTCGTCGACGTCGAAGCAGGAACGCTTCTGCGCGCACAAGATGTGTTGGTTAAACACGGACAGATTGTATCGGTTCAGGCCTCCGGATCGCCTCCTCGCCAGTCGCTCCAAGTGATAGATGGTACCGATCGCTATTTGATGCCCGGCTTATGGGATATGCATACTCATTCCACCAAGCTTGCGTCGCAATACCAACATCCCCTATTCATTGCCAACGGCGTTACTGGTGTTCGCGACATGTGGGGTTGCATGTCCGAGCCCGACAGTTTCTTCGCGTGTATAGAAGACCGACTCCGATGGAACGGGGCGTTGGATGATCGCACCGGCCTTTCACCTCGCTACGTCGGGCAAAGCAGCTATCAGATCAATGGTGGCAATGAAGTGCCGGCAGGTTATCCAGCCTTCTTAAAGGCGCGAACACCGGGCGAGGCCCGAGAGCTGGCCAACTTCTATGCGAATGCCGGTGCGACCTTTCTCAAGACCTACTCAGAACTATCTGCCGAATCGTATTTTGCAATGGCTGACGAGGCGCGCGCTATCGGAGTTTCGATGCAAGGTCATCGGCCATTCAGCGTGTCTTTACTGGAAGCGCTTGCAGCAGGGCAAAAGAGCATAGAACACGGTCGCCTGTTCCTGTTTGAGTGCCATCCCGAGGCAGCGGATTTCCGAAATCTAGCGGACCCACTTGGAGCATACACGTTGGCATTCAGGGCCAAGCTGGTCGACGAACATGATGAATTGCGTTGTCAGGAATTGATGGCTGCGATGGCCAACTCGGATACCTGGTGGACGCCAACCCTCTTGACCATGAAGATGGGGGCGCGAGCGGGAGATTCGGATTATCGAAACGACCCTCGTCTGAAGTATGTTCCCTTCTTATTCAAGGCGCTAATGTGGGCACCGGATGCAGACCGCAAGGTTACCGACAGCGAAAAGACTCCTGGTCGGAATGTTTATGCGGACATGTACGACTTGGCTGTGAAGAACGTAGCGCAAGCCCACCAGGCTGGCATAAAGATCCTTGTCGGCACAGATGTATTTGATACCTATGTGTTTCCTGGCTCCAGTGTTCACGATGAACTTGCCGAGCTGGTAGACGCAGGTTTGTCTCCTTCAGCTGCGATTCGAGCTGCGACAATTAGTGCTGCGATATTCAGTGGCAAAGAACACGAGCTCGGGTCGATCTCAGCCGGAAAAGTCGCCGATATGGTATTGCTCGACGCAAACCCGCTGCAGGACATTCGAAGCACGCGGCGAATTCGGGGCGTCTTTTTCAACGGAGAGTACTTTGACCGACCCGCGTTGGACGCCCTGTTAGTGTTTGCGGAAAGGCAGGCCAGCAGCGTTCACAACAACGTCCATATATTTTGGAGTGCGATCAATAGCCCCCTCTTGCGAGTCCAGTTCGCTGACTAGTTGTTTGCCAGCCCCCGCGAAAACGTCAAGTGTTTGCATATGAGGCTGGCCGCTGAATCCACTGGGCATCTCGAATGGCAGCTTAGCTATGACTCATGCGAGCCGTCCGACAACGCTTTGCTGAGTTTAGCTGCGCCACGCTGACTTACCCAACCACCGTTGCGTGTTGGCCGCTTCAGAGAAATGCTGCCGCGACTTCAGCCGGGATCAGGCTCGGAACCGGTTTTGTGGCGCGGGCTCTGCCAAGTCGCAATCGCTAGCTAGCCCTTCGGTAGCGCGTCTGAAGTGTATTGATCCGAAAACTCCGCAGACGGCGGGATCAGTTTGATCACGTCAATCAGTACGCCGTTGGGATCGTGTGTGATGAAGTGCCGCTGGCCGAAAGCTTCGTCGGTGAGTGTTTTGAGGATCGGTAGTCCGGCTTTTTGCATCCTGGCGAACTCACTGTCGACGTCCTCAACCTCGAAGTTGAGTATGAGCCCCTTAATGGTGCCGCGGGCCGCCTCCGGGATGGTTTCGTGATCACCGCGAAGAATCGCCACATTGACCTTTGGGTCCTCGTTTGATTGCAGATGGCAATACCAGTCAGCATCAAAACTCACCTTGAAGCGAAAATGATCAATGTAGAACGCCTTTGTTGCTGCAACATCGGCTGTTTGGATAACAGGATAGTATTGGCTGCACTTCATCTTGTGTCTCCTTCGATAGATACATACAGTGTGTATGTACTCAACTATAAACATACAGGCTGTATGTATGCAAGTGAAACCTAAAACACAATCCAATAAGGCGCGCACGGAGGCGTCCCAGGCAGCGCTGATTCGTGCCGCCCGGTCATATTTCGCGACGAAAGGCTACGCGGACACGTCAACGCCTGAGATAGTGGAGCAGGCAGGTGTCACACGCGGTGCGCTCTATCACCACTTCAACGACAAAATGGACCTGTTTCGGGCGGTCGTTACCCACGAATACGCGTCGGTAGCCGCGGAAATCGATGCATCTGCAACTGAGAGCCCGCAATCGGCCATTGATTCGCTGAGGCTGGGAAGCCGCGCTTTTCTGAACGCGATGGAGGACCCAGGGCGAGTCCGCATTATGCTGCGGGACGGACCGCTTGTGCTTGGGTTCCAAGAGCTTGGCGAGATCGATCGGACGACCTCCCTGGATTCACTACGTATCGGGTTACAAACCGCCATGCAGGCCGGAGAGATGAAACAACTCCCTCTCGATGCCGTGACGTTGCAACTCTCAGCGCTATTCGACCGAGCCGCGCTGGCGATTTCGGAGGGCGCCGTGCGTGATGAGCATCTGACCGTGTTGGACGCCATTTTCGATGCGCTGGCCATCCAGTAACCCATGTTGCGAACAGTCACTTACGGCATGAGGAACGGCAGGGCCACATCACTGCCGCTTGTTGCGCTGACGATGGCATTGGCTCTCGTCAGCAATGCGGCGAAGGCGCATCCTGGGACCGGTATCGTCGTCGACAGCCAGAACCAACTCTACGTCGCTGATCCCGAAAGGGATCGTGTCTGGGTACTTCAGGTCGGTGTTACGGGCAGCCTCAGTGCGCCGACAATCGCATTGGATCGACATGTTCATGCGCTTGGGCTGGCGCCTGATGGTTCTGTGCTTGCCGAGGCTCAGTCTTATGACCCTGATTCGGGTCGATGGCACAGTGAACTGTGGCACCTGGATCACCCCAAGACACCTGTTGTCCTCTTGAACCGTCATGCGGCGGGCTTTGTGACCGCGACAAGTCCATACGTGGATGAGGCCCGCAAGCGTTATGCGTGGGATGCGGACATGGTCGATCGAGCCTACTCTCGATTGCTAATTGAAGGCGAGGCTGGCGAGCGAGAACGCGTCGGGGGAGCTTGGCGGGACCCAGAACATCACGACGCTCCTCTGCTCGGCAATGTCGGTGACCTGCTGGTACTGGCGGAAGGGCGAGTGCTGTTCACCGACTTTAGCTGCGTTCGCGAGTTTCGAGAGGGCGCGCTCACGGCCCTAAGCTGCGACGGGTTGTTGAGCAAGCCTCTGTTCAGCTTCACCTTTGGCCAACACAACCATCTGCGTGGGCTAACTCGAGGCGACGCAGGCGTAACCTGGGTCGCCAACTACGCTGCGAGACGCGTGGTTCGCATTGATGCCGATGGCCGCCAGTCGGTCGCTCTAGCGTCCGATCGAAAATTCCGACCGGTCGGTGTGTTCAAACACGGTCAACGG
>JBCCCC010000161.1:0-6749 GCA_039033695.1 Pseudomonadota bacterium
AAAAACCGCGTAATCGATAACTGCCAGTAGTCCTCGCGATCAAAAAGCAAGAGCGGGTCCGCGGGTGTATCGGCGCTGAACTGACGCGCCTCAAGTGCTACGCGCCAATCGTTGTTCAAGCGCCGTGATGCTTCGAGCGACGCCAGCTGACCGTTGTTGGCAAGATCACGGCTGACGAGCAGTAGTACCTCGCTACCGGCGAAGTCGTTCAAAGCCCAGCGTGCACCCAGTACCAGATCATCATCGAACGCGCCGTTGGCAAAGCCATTCAGTGGGTCATTACGCGAGTCATATTGATATTCGGCGATGACGCCGAGGTCGCTGTTGGTCCCGCCGATGCCATAAAAGCTGTATTCAAACCCGCCGGTTGCTGCGCCATAACGACCCGCTAGCGGATCTCGGCGGCTAACGGCCTCGAGCTTCCATAGCCAATTGCCAGCTACCAGAGTCGTCTCAAGGCCTGTTTGGTCAGTCAGGTAATAGAACGGCGCGATTCGTGCAGGTGCCAGCGGATTGCTGCCAATGGCAGGGACGAACAGTGGCGCGCGATCGGTGCCACTGAAGTGCGACAGTGCAAATTCCACATTGCCGATGTAGTGACTGTAGCGTAACGCTAGATCGACATGGGTCTTGCCATCTTGCGACTCGTACTGCGCCTCATCTGCGGCAATCCGAAATGGGCCTCGAAGCCGGCCGCCGCGACCTGGGAAGGTGCGCTCGCGAAACCGCGGTAACACAAAGAAGTCCCATGTTCCCCAGCGCGGCGACAGCGTGAGCCTGAGCATCGGTTGCCCTAGCTTATCCTCGCCGTCCGGGCTCTCAACCAAGTCGGTCTGGTTGACGATGTCCACAAGATGCAACGCCTCGGTGACGCCCCAAAAAACCCGGTCTACACCCACGCTAATACTGGCGCGACGCCATTGATAGCGCCAGTACAGTTCGTCGAGTTCCCATTTGCTGCGCTCACCATCGTCGCTATCGACACGACCGCGCAGAGAAACGGCGAACCGTTGCCGTGTTTTGTCCCAGTCGCGGAAGTAGTCAAGCGTCGCCGTGATCGATCGATCCGCTTGGTCCTGGCGTGGGTCGGGTGTAGCGTGCACGAACCAGCGCGCCTCAGCGGTCGCCTCGCCAGAGAACTCAGCGGTGGCCTGCGCCGCGGCCACCATCCCAAGCAGGCTAGCGAATATCGCGCAGCGCATTGCGTTCGAAATCACGCATCGGCAAGCCGGCGCCGAACTCGTAATTCTCCCACTCGAGCACTGTGCGTTTGCCGTTCTGATGATTGACCATCTCCATGCGTAACGGCCGCCAGTACTGATCCAGGTATCGCTGATAGTTGCTCGCCGTGAGTGTCTTGAGTAGCGTACCGGTGCGATCAAAATACTCGACCTTGCGTGCCCGCAGCTCGGACTGGTCCATTGTCACCACGTGTTTGCTGTAGCCGCTGCGCGCCACCGGCGTGCGTTCCAGTGTATAGGCTGGCTCGCCATCAATCGTCGTCTCACCGAGATACCGATATGTGTACTTGGCTACCTCATCGGCGCCAAGGTCTTCGTAGCTGAACTCACTTGACATGAATGCGCCGTCGCGCTGACTGGATGCAATTCGCTTGACGCGTTTGAGCGCCGGCAGGTAAAGCCACTGATCGTCATCGCGATCCTCAAAACTGTGGGTCAGGAAAGCCGTGCCGCGAACGTCAGCCGGGTCGAGAAAAAACAGCAGCGTGCGATCACCTGCGTCTGGCATCTCCAATGTCTTGCTGCGCATGCTACGCGTGACACTATCGCCGCGCTTATTGAACAGGGTCATGCGCATTGCCGATTGTGTGTCGCCGTAGCCCTGCCCACGGCGGTCCGCTTCCTCCGCTAGTGCCAAGCCATTCATCGCCTGGTCGTTGCCTGGCGCAAAGCCCGCTATTTCGCTGGCGGAAGCAAGCGGTATCAGGAGCAGCAGTAGGCAAACGACGTGTCTCATGCGGCGATTGTACCGTGGTGCCTGTGTTGGAGCATGATGGCGTCTAGCCTATGTCGTGGCTAGTCCCGCAGCAGCCGACGTGCTGGCTTGTCCAACAGGCCCCGCCAGCTCGATCGGTCAGGCGGCAATAGTCATCTTGCTGCGACCAACGCATGAATGTCTCGATGAGTGCGTCTGCCTACAGGATTGTTTGCTCGGGTCACGCGGGCTGTGGTGCAGCTGACTATCCCTGCCAGAGACCACGGATCAGGAACTTGCCGAACGCTAGCTGACTGCGAAAGTAGCCGCTGTATTTCGGTAACGCATCGTTGATGTCGTCGACTCGAGACTCGTAGAAGATATGTGCAACCGGGTCTGGCAGCGCAGCGTTGTCCACAAACATGGGCTGCGGGATCATGATCAGCGATGGTGCCAGTGGAGCCTCAAACACCTCGATCGCGGGTCGCTCGCAAATCGTGCACTTGCCGCGCTGAACGTTGGGTGGCGGCCTATACGTGTCGAATCGAATCTTGCTGGCATCTGGCTGTTGCACGGCAGCGGCGCGAAACACCACGACATCGGCAAATGCACTGTCGTTGAATTGCTGGCATATGCTGCAGTGGCACAATAACCGAAACAGCGGTGCGCGCGCAGTCATATAGTTGATTTCGCCACATGCGCAACGACAGTCCAGGTGACGTGTCGCGTTTGAAGCGTCAGGCTTTCTGTTTTTGCTCATCCAGTTGTCACCATTTGAAGAAGTTTTGTAACGGTGCGCAAGTTGCGCGCGGTTACGCTGACGCCCAAGTACCGCTCGGCGTTGGCGGCAAGCCTGGAGCGTCCAATGCCATCCGGCGCATGTAGGTAGAAGACTTCGTCTGTCAGCATGAAATCCTCCGTATCAGCGCACGCGGATTGCAACGCCTGTGTGTCTGCGTCGCCAGCAGCGGTTGCCAGGAAAAACAGATGTAACGTATTTGGCTTGTCGGTGGCATCAGCATAGGGGTTGCCGTCTACCGCGGCCTGCAGCTGCGCTGGCGTTAGCAGTTGTAGTGCGGGCTCATAGCCGTACTGACTTCGGATCCATGAGGTTATGCGCTGCTTCAATGTCTGTGCATCGTCATCCGCGCCGTCAAACACCGCATTGCCGCTTTGTATGTAGGTTCGTACATTCTGTAAATCGAGCGATGCGAGGCCGCTGCGCAACGCTGCCATCGGCAACACATTCTTGCCGCCAACGTTGATGCCGCGGAAAAGCGCAATCCAAGTGGTCATTGAGGGTTTGTTGCCGTGGCAGGTGCTTGATTGACTTGGCCGCCGCGCACAATCATGTATAAGGCAAGGCCGACCGCCACCCCAGGTACGATACCCACGACGAGACAAATCCAGCCATTGCGCACATGATACTCCCGCGCCTCGTGAACGACCCAGACGGCAAGTGCCGCCCAGCAGAAGAATACATCCGTGGAGTAGCCGGTAGCATAAGGGTTGACGAATCCGGCGGCAAAAGCACCAAGTACATCGAACTCCGTTAGCAATGGTGGTAAGACCACAATGCAGAACACAACGGTGAAGCCAATGGCAATGATGATGTTGGCTAATCGGAAGGTCCGCTCTGACATGTGGATAAGCTCCATTTGGTGTGTGATGGCCCGGTCGATAGGCGGGGCGTGTATTGTGTTTGTCGTTAGCGCCGCGCCTTTTGCATCGCCCTTGCAACGATCGAACACGCCAGCGATACGGTGCCGACAAGCACGGTGATCACGGTCAGACGTAGCCAGAATACACCGTTGCTATTGCTGAAGTTCAATGACAGGTTGCCCGCAAGCGCGATCGACACAGGTAGCCATAGGGCTGAGATAATCAACGCGCCGATTGCCAGCCAGTGATGCCAGCTGCCTGCGCGGCTAAGGGCCAGCGCTGCGGCCGGTAGCGCGCATAGGCCCGCCGCCGTCAGTAGGTTGCCAAAAGGCAGACCGCCGGGTAGCTGCCACAACAATAGGGGCGCCGACACGACGAGTGCATATATCGCGAACCCGGCAAGGCCGAGCAATATTAGTGGAGAGTATTTAGGCATTCCAGCATCAGACCCTAGAGCGACCTGGGTTTTGCTTACAGACGGTACGCTAGTGCCTGTTTCCCAGCCAATACAGGGCCGCGCAAACCGACAGCAAAGCCAAAGCCGCGAGATCCGCAACGATTATTCGGTTGATGGCATGATTATAACCACCGGTTGTCCAGGCGATGAACAGAAATGAGCCGACACTGATAAACCCCGCCAAAATGGCGGCGGGTTGAAGCGACGGCCTGAACGCCGCACAAGCAAAAAACGCGCCCAGCAATCCGAACAATACTGCGCGATGGCGCATCAGGATCGCCAGGTTGGGCTCGTCGAATGAAATGCCATAAAGCACATTGAGGCGCGCGGCGCTGATAGCACCTGTGACCGGCAGTAGATGAATGGCGGCGACCAACAACAAGCAGAGTGCGATGAGGTGTTGCATAGTTGCTCCGTCAGATTTGGCGCAGCGGTCTGATGTAAGAGCAGTTTGGCTGGGCTGCGCGTCAATGCGGCTAGAACATCAGGTACAAAGTAGTCTCCTGACGATGCAAAGCATGCGTGCCGAAGGCGGGTCGATCAATGATGTGTGAGGTCATTTCGCATAGTAGCCTTCTACGATCTGTGTCGCCATGCGATACAGCCGGCGATCGCCCTCCGTCAAGACTTGCAGTAACGCGCGTTTCTCACGCATATAGACTTTCGCGAAGCGCGGGTCATGCTGCGTAATGGACCGGGAGTTGTCGATCAGGTCGGCCAGTTTGACCGTTTTCGCACGAACTGATGCGCGACTCGTATGCTCAAGATCAATGCGTTTGCGCACTGATCGGTTGCCATCGTCGGGGGTCGAGACATCGGTCAAATCTGACACCAGGGCGGCGACTGCAATGCCGAAGGTCTGTTCCACATCATGCAGTGATACTGGCGTGTCCTCCACCACATCATGCAGCCAGGCAGCGCATATCATGTCTTCATCGTCTGTAACATCCGAGACCAGCTTTGCCACGGCGGCAGGGTGCACGATGTACGGCTCGTTCGTGTACTTGCGCCGTTGGTCGATCGATGCGTGCGCCTGCCGAGCAAAGACTCTTGCCTTGATAATGATTGCGCTCATAGCGTCAGATAGTAGCGCTGAGCGATGGGGCAGGTCGACCAAATTTGCGATTGGGCGTGCCCATCTAGGGTCGGGTGCGTTCTTCCTTGGTGTCGGTGATTCGATAGGCCATCTGTGTGCTGGCACCAAAACCCAGCAGCCATCGCAAGTAGCCAAACTGCTCGGTGCGCACCGGCTCGAATCCCACGCGCTCATACAGCCGCTTAGCGTTGTCGTTCGTGTCGATCACGTCTAGTCGGACCGTGCTATAGCCTTCGGCTTTGGCAAAGGCAATGACCGCCTTCAACAGCTGCGTACCCACGCCTTTGCCTCGCATCGCGGGCGATACGCCGATGCCGTCCATCAGTAGCTCGCCCGCTGTATGTTTGCGTTCGAACAATGCCAGAACGGGCAGGGCGCGAGTGAGGCCCCGCAGCCCAAGATGACGGCGCAGTAACGCGATTGAGATATTGCCAGTCAGCGCACCCTGCGCTGTTTGAAATCCGGCAATCCCGACGATGTCACCATCGATCATGGCGACTATCGCGTGTGCCGGATCGAAGCCGCGTGCGAGGATCTTCTTGCGAGTTGCAGCGTCGGGGATAGCGACACCTAGCTTTGCGCCGAACGCGGCATCGTAGAGCTCAGCTGCCGCAGCGCGTAGCTCATCGCCAAAGCCTTGCTGAATGTTGATGTCATTACCTGTCATTTGTCCGATCTCATCACGCCGGGCGCGATCGGCGGCAGTCAAGCTGCGCCGCGCAGGAGGCATTGGCGGCTACACGGTACACAATGCGACAGACCTCAAATGCGCCAGATACGCGATCAGACCAAAGACTGCCCAAACAGATATCCACGTCCGGAAGTTGTCTCTCGCACCGTCCGCGCGGCGCGGCCAGCGCTCGTGGAGATAGGCGAGTACGGCGAGCTGTGCCAACGCAAGAATCAGTACAGCGAGTACGCCAAGTTGCCCACCCAGGCATGCGATTCGGCCGATCGCATCAAGGCTCGTCGCAGCCACTACCATCATGCCGGATACCGCCTGGAGTGCCATTGTCAGCAGCAATCCGTTCATCGCTGGATGCCGAATACGTAATCGGAGCAGCGCGAGATAGGCTAGCGAAGCCCAGGTCCCCAGCAATAGCAGAATCCAGATAGGCGTAGGTGTTATCGCAATGAACATCATGGGACTCTGCGATCTTTCGTGGCGTTATTGCCCACCGGAAGACTCGTATCATCAGGCGTGTCAGCGAGCATCTTTGGCTTCCAGCGGGAGTAGGAACGCGGCACCGATCTTGGTCATTGTGAATACTACAATGAACAACCAGGCACCTACGCCATAGTCGAGGTTGACTGCCGCCCACATGGCGAATAACCCCATTGCAGCTAACCAGCAGCCAACGAACAACGTGCAGAGCGTCTGCTTTCGTTCGTCAGATTCGGAGCTTGCGCGCCTGCCGGCAGAATGCTCACCCAGCACATCGTTGTGAGCGAACTCGCGGGCATCACGTGGGGTCAGTGGCCAGGATCGGCTCGACGCCAGGCTGCTCTGTTGAATCCCATGGCCGTCGGCAACCCAATCGCTCGGCAACCGAAAAAGCCGAGTGCGCCGCGCTCTCCAACAACGGAATACCGTGCGCA
>JBCCCC010000162.1:0-6698 GCA_039033695.1 Pseudomonadota bacterium
CCAGCTGCTCGAGAACACGGGCGGTGATGTGGTTACCCTAACGGTCAATGATCGCCCCCGCTTAAGTCGCAGTCGCGATGTGATGGTACGAACGGTAACGTCAGAGACATCGCTGCGTTATCTTGATTGGGTTGAGGATCGCGCCCGACGTGTGCATGAGCTCTCCGGCGGGCGCATCGGCTACGTGCACCTGCCGAACACCGCGGTTGCCGGTAATCGCGAATTGTTCAAGCGTTTTCTGCCGCAAATGAATAAGGATGCGTTGATCATCGATGCGCGCTACAACGGCGGCGGGTTCATTCCAGATCGCATGATCGAGATCGTCGCGCGTCAGCCCTTGAACTATTGGAAACGTCGAGGACTGCAGCCGCAGGCGACGCCTGCTTTCTCGCACACTGGTCCGAAGGCGACGCTCATCAACGGCTACTCGTCCTCGGGCGGTGATGCGTTCCCGTACTACTTTAGAAAGCTCGGACTCGGGCCGTTAATCGGTACGCGGACCTGGGGCGGCTTGATTGGTATATCGGGCAACCCGTCGTTGGCAGATGGCGGTAGCATTCTTGCGTCGACGTTCCGCTTCATGGACACCGACAACGAGTGGGCTGTGGAGAACGAAGGCGTCGCACCGGACATCGAGGTTATTGACCGGCCGGAGCTGGTTGCCGCTGGCCAAGACCCGACACTGGAGGCGGCGGTCGAACACCTGCTGGCGGAGCTTGCGAAGCGTTCACCCGCGGTGCCGGTTGCGCCGCCTGCGCCCACCGAGTTTTGATGCGTTTAGCAAAGCTATCCTGATTGCATTGACCATAGAGCTGGAGTCCCGACATTATAATGACTGGACCTATTCCCACCACCTATGGTTAGTGGCGTCATTGCATCACGGTAGAGCGCCGCATTCCGTTGACCGCTGAGTTGGTTGTCAAACGCCTTGCGGTTTGGCGTCAGGAGTGCAGCGAGGAGACTTCGCGCTTGCGTCAGCGCTATGGCGACGTCTACTGGCACACGGTTATCGGCTGGTTCCAGCGTGCCGAGAACGAGGTATCGGCTTAGGCTGAATACATGGCGCTATCGACTGCCAGTGTCGGCGCAATCCTCTTACCAGCGGCTCTTACGTCCGCAGGCGTATGTTGAGCCGTCGCCGAATAGCGCATCACCTGCGCCGGCGGTACACTGGATGCCTGGCAGGAGGACCTGACGTGGCGCGAGATCCAGAGATCACCCGGATGCTCAATGAGTGGCGCAGCGGCGACGAGGCAGCGCTCAAGCAGATCATCCCTGCGGTCTATGATGAGCTCCACCGCATCGCTAACGGCTACATGCGCAGTCAGCCCAAAGACCATACCTTGCAGGCAACGGCGCTCGTGAACGAAGCGTTTCTGCGCATGGGCAAGATCAATGTCGATCTTGAGGATCGGGGTCATTTCGTTGGGATTGTGGCCAACCTTATGCGCCAGATCCTCGTTGATCATGCGCGGGCCAAACTGAGCCAGAAGCGCGGTGGCGGAGCGGCGCACGAGTCTATCGATGCGATTGAGGTTTCCGATCCGGAATCAGGCCCGTCAACCGACGTACTGGCACTGGAGTCGGTGCTCGAACAGCTCGAGCAACGCGACCCGCGCAAGGTCAAGATCGCGGAGATCTATTACTTCTGCGGTGCGACCTACGCCGAGACTGCCGCCGCCTTGGATATATCCGAAGCCACGCTGCATCGAGAATTGCGGATGCTCAAAGCTTTGCTCGCAAGCCAACTGGCAAGCTCTGGTGATGCGAATCCTCAGTAAGTAATTGTTATATCTGTATTAAAAAAGATTTTCTCACCAAAATGAGGGAATTCCTGCTCTGTTCTCGTAGTAATCAATAACAGCCGGAGTGTTCGCCCAGTTACAGGTCGCCGGCGTCACGATTACAGGAGCGAGACGACATGAATTACTTCGAATACAACGAGGCCCGGGTCAGCAACAGCGCAATCAAGAAGGTGCCGAAATTCGAGGTGCTGGAATTCACTGGCGATGAAACCATCGATGTCGAAGAGCAGGGAATGAGCGTCGCGGAGATCCGCGAGTTCATTCGGCACATGCACGCCCACAACGAATCGCAACGCAACGAGACGACGGGCAATGTCGTTGCCATCCGTGAGAGAAAATCGGCCTGATCGCGCCCTGTTATGGCCGCTTTACTCTATGGCACTGCCGCGCTCCGCGGCAGCGGCTCGCATGACGGCGACATCGTTGAGCAATTGATCGAGATTGGGGTTGCCGGCACGCTCGGATCCTCCAGTGGCCTCGAGAATGCGCTGTGCATCGCTGTAATAGTCGCGGGCCTCCACAAATCGAGCCTGGTCGCGAAGGTTGTTGGCAAGGCTCCAGCGGCTCAGTGCGTCCCAGTAGCCTTCGGGCTGGTCTTGGGATCCGATCGAGGCGACGGCACGGCGCAGCACTGCTTCACCTTGCTCGTACTGCTGCAGCCCGTCGCTCAGGACCCAGCCAAGATTATTGAGCGTCACGCCGATCATAATGTGATTGGGTGTCAGGGAGGCATCGAGAATGTTCAGGCGGCGTCTGAATGCCACCTCGGCTTTAGTCCACTGCCCCTGGTCTGCGAGCACAAGCCCGATGTCTTCAAGCACGGCCGCGACCTGGAAATGATTGGCACCCAGACTATCAATGAAATGCTGTTCTGCTGTTCGCAGGTATCGCAGTGCCTTATCAGCCTGCCCCTGGGCTCGGAACAACCTGGCGATCGCCAGCAAGCTCATGCCGATATCGGGATGTTTTGCATCAAGCACCTGCCTGCGAATATCAAGAGAGCGCATGAGTTGCGACTCGGCCTCATCTACCTCGCCACGGGCAATATTGATCTGCGCGAGCAAGTCGAGGTTCTCGGCAATCAGGAAATGATCGCCACCCAGTTGCGCGTCCCTGATTTGCAGCGACTGTTTCAATGCGCGATAGGCTTCGTCAAAGCGCTCTTCGCGCTCGAGCAGCCAGCCGAGATGCACGAGGCTGTTGGCCACGGCCGTCGAGTCCGGACCGAAAGCCGCGTCGCGAATATCGAGCGCGCGCCGATAACTGGCTTCCGCCGCTGCCGCGTCGCCGAGGTACCACTGCGCCTGGGCCAAACCGTTCAGGCTTTCCGCTACTGCGGGATCGCTGGCGCCCAGCACCGATTCGCGGATCTCAAGTGCCGCTCGGTGGGCAGCCGCCGAATCAGCATAGCGCGCCTCGAGCCGATACATCGCGCCCAATGCCGAGAGTGTTTCCGCGGTGCGCGCATGACGCGGGCCGAAATGATGTGCTGCGTCTGCTTGCGCCCGCTCGCCGAGGCTGATGGCGGCATCGTAAAGACCAAGACTGCTGTAGACGTCGGCCATCGTCAGCAACAAGCGCGAGCGCACGTCGGGCTGGTCGGTGAGTTCCAGCTCGATTCGCGCCGCGCCGCGATCCAGCAGTTCCCTGGCTGTTACCGAGTTGCCTCGCGCTTCACCTGGGTTGGAAATCTGAAACAAGTCGGTCAGAAAGCGAGAGACCTGGCTCGCCGTTTCCGCCTCTCTTTCGGCCAACTCGGAGGCGGCCTGGGCTTTGCTGCGAAGCTGTGCTTCGCGCAAGCCGAATGCGCCCAGCACGGCGATGATCGACGTGGCGATCACCAGCCCCACCGCATTTCGCCGCAGGTATTTGGTCGCCACATATGCTGGCGTACGCGCGCGCGCCTTGACCGGGAAATGGCGTCGATAGCGGCCGAGATCAGCCAGCATTGCTTCAACGGTCTGATAGCGCTCTTCTGCCTGGTAGGCCAGCGCCTTGTGCAGTATCGCCATCAGATCGGGGTCAATGTCCACACCCTCGTTGGCAATGCGGCTACTGACAAGCCGCTCACGATCAGCAAGCCGCGTATCGGTCGGCGCGCTTCGCGCCTGGGTAAACGGCTTCTGCTCAGTGAGCAGTACGTACAGCAGCACACCCAGCGAGTACACGTCACTGGCGGCCGTTGGCGGGCTCCCTTCGACTTGTTCCGGGCTGGCATAGTCGGCGGTGAACGCGCGCAATCCGGTTTCAGGGTCGTTCATCAACCGCGTGATTCCGAAGTCCAGCAGATGCGGAATACCGTCTTCCGTGACCAGCACGTTCGCCGGTTTGATATCAAGATGCAGGACAAGGTTGCTGTGAGCATGGCGCACCGCGGCGCAGAGTTTCTCGAACAGCGCAATGCGCGCCTTGCTCGGCAGGTTGTGCTGCGTGCAGTAGTGATCGATACGCAGACCATCGACGAAGTCAGCCATGAAATACAGGCGGCCATCATCAAGCGGTCCGGCATCAATCAGCGTCGGGATTTGCGGGTGTTTCAGCGTCGCCAGTACACGCAATTCGGTTTGGAAATGACCAACGAACTGCGCCTCGTTCAGAGACTGCTGCAGCACCTTCACCGCAACCCGTTTTTCGAACTGGCCGTCCGCGCGCGAGGCCAGGTAGACCTCGCCCATGCCGCCCCGACCAATTTGCGAGTCGATCCGGTAGGCGCCGACCCGGTGGCCGATCAGCGTCGTGAGCTCGGTGACATCATTCGTCAGCATGGCGACCGAGGCGCGGACTTGGTCGTCGTTGACTTGCGTGGCCATCATCGCGACCACGTCGTCCCACAGGGACTCGTCGCCACCGCAGGCGTCCGCAAGAAACTGGTCTACATCGGCGACTGGCAAGGCCATCGCAGCGTCAAACAGCTCAATGACCCTCGACGATCGATTCGCTTTGTCGGTGTCTTCGTTGTCGCTCATCGCCGCCCAGCGTCCTTTACACCCTTTCTGCCAGGCTCGATTCGCGTCGATGACCGGGGTCAACCGTGCTTGCCTGGACCGTCTGACAGCATACCTCAGATCTGCATGATCGACGGCGGTTTACCCTCTCAACTAACGCTGTGGCACACTTTGCTGTGCCGCCGATATTCGGAGTACATACGATGAAGACTACCAAGACAATGGCCGTGGTACCGACGTTGGGCTTAGTGACCTTGCTGGCATCGACGCCGTTGGCAACGGCCGGTGATCCGTGGGTGAGCGCCGAGCCGAGATTCCCGGTTCGCGTGGCGCTGATCTCGCCAATTCGCGCGCAGGATCGATCTATTCAATACCATGCAGGCTGGCCGCTTACATTTCGCATCATCCCGCGTGTCGATGTTTCCTTGATCGTCCCATCAGTACCGGGCGGTCCGGCCTCTGCCTGGCCGGAAGTCGGTGCAACCAGCTTCATGATGCTACGGGATCTCGACGACTGTCCGTCCGCCGGCGGCAGAATCATAGACCCCGACGGTATGCCGATCTGTCCGGATATTAGCGGCGATGAACTCTGGCTCGAATTTACACCGGATGAAGACGCGCCAGGTGTGGCCGATGAGAGTGGTGACGACGCGCTGCGAGAAGCCATGAAAGATCCCGCGCGGCGATCCACCGTTACCTTCATGGGCGAGACGCACACATTTGGACCCCGCGTCAGCGACACGCGCGACGGTCTGGGCTTCGGGGCCAACGATGATCTGCCGGGGTTCGTCTTGCTGGCAGATGCTGGTGTGGGCGTCATGTTGTCGGATCTTGGCACTACGACAAGCGACGGCGCTACATTGACTACTGGCTGGGCGCCGCTTGCGCCCGCCGTCAGCCGCAACCTCGCAGGCTTCATGACCTCAGTCGGCTATGAACTCAACGACGAGCGACTGCGCACAACGATCACGACGAGTCTCATCGTGCCGCGGCACCTGACAGAGCGCCGCTTTCTTGAGGACCAATGCTTCGAGGCCGTTCCTGGTGTGTGCGAAACCTATCGGCGCGTTGACGGCGGGCCGCCGGTGCCCGCCACCGACGCCAATCTGGACAACTACGACGTGACGCTCCGCGCTTTCGTCGTGCAAGGCGAGGCGCCCGATACCTTGATCGATTGCGATGCGGACGGCGTGGTCACAGCGGATGATGCAACTTGCATGGGCTACGATGTACTGTCACGCGAACGCGTGTTGACATTCCGGCAGATCGGTCGCGCAGATGAATGCAACCTGCTCTCGGACCCGTGGGGCTCGGCGGCGGATGCCGGTCGCTCGTTCGTCGATTTCGATGGCAACGGAAACTTCATTTCCCTTAGTTGTCCGGGCGGCAGCACGGGAGGCGGACTGCCGCCCCGGCAACGTGGTAGCGAGCGCTGAGCGACTCAACGATCACCCCAGAGTTCATCCAGCCTGTCATCACGCCCACAGCCGCTGCGGTAAAACTTATAGCGGATGGGATTTTTCAGGTAGTAATCCTGGTGGTAGTCCTCGGCCGCGTAGAAGCGTGATGCGGGTTTGATTTCTGTCGCGATGGGCTGATCGAATTGTTCGCCGATTCGGGCGGCACTTTCTTCGGCCAGCGCTTTTTCCTGCTCGTTGGCGTAATAGATGCCGCTGCGATACTGCGTGCCGCGATCACAGAACTGGCGGTCCACGGCGAGCGGGTCGATGTTCTTCCAGAACACCTCAAGCAACGCTGCGTAGCTGACCTTTGTGGGGTCATAGCGGATCTCAATGGCCTCGGTATGCCCGGTGCGCCCCGATGTGACTTGCTTGTAGGTTGGGTTCGCGACCTGTCCGTCGGTGTAACCGGATGTCGTCGTGAGCACGCCGTCTAATTCGTCGAACGGCGGCTCCATGCACCAGAAACAACCGCCCGCGAAGATCGC
>JBCCCC010000163.1:0-6592 GCA_039033695.1 Pseudomonadota bacterium
AAAGGTTCGTGTGTTTGGTTTGCCGACAGACTGCTGCGGATGGCGGGCCAGTCCGTCGGCCGCTATACGTCCCCGCATTTATCGCAGTTCAACGAGCGTATCGCCGTCAATGGCAAGCTCAGCACCGACGCGCAGCTTGTTAGCGCGCTGGACGCCGTGGCTGCTGCCAACACGGATATTGCGTTGACGTATTTCGAGCTGACGACGCTGGCGGCGCTGCACGTCTTCGCGGCCGCCGAGGTCGATGCGCGCGTGCTCGAGATTGGTCTTGGTGGTCGCCTGGACGCGGTGAATGTGGTTAGCCCCGACGTGTGCTTGCTAACCAATGTCGGTTTGGATCATCAGCGCTGGCTGGGCGACACCGTCGAAGAGATCGGCGCTGAAAAAGCGGCGGTCTTCCGCGCAGACGTGCCGGCCGTCGTGGCAACGCGTACGCCGCCAGATAGTGTCATGTCTGCACTTGAATCGAGCGGCGCATCACCCTGGGTAGTCGGTCGCCACTATGATTACGGCGGCGGTGAGACGTGGTGGTGGCAAACCGATGGCAGGCGCATCGATGAGTTACCTGCCGTGAGCGGCCAACACCAACAGCAGAACATCAGTGCGGTGCTCGCGGCCCTGCAGGCCGTTGACGTCCTCAACACATTGAACGATGAGCGCATTCGCGAGGTCGTGCGCGAACACCATGTGCCCGGCAGGCTTGAATGGTGCGCAGGCACACCAGAAGTCCTGTTCGATGTCGCTCATAACCGAGAGTCGGTAGGTCAGTTGGCAGACTGGCTGGTAGCGCATCCTGGCGATGGTCCGACGACAATGGTCATTGGCGCGATGCAGGACAAGCCAGTGCGCGCCATGCTCAAGCAGCTGGCGCCTTATGGTGATCAATGGATTGCCGTGGCTGCCCCTGAGGCGCGTGCGATGCAAGCGAGGCAAATGGCGCAGCTGATG
The DNA here is from genome assembly GCA_039033695.1 of Pseudomonadota bacterium. Taxonomy (GTDB): domain Bacteria; phylum Pseudomonadota; class Gammaproteobacteria; order Steroidobacterales; family Woeseiaceae; genus CALBPI01. Next base: position 949 of record JBCCCC010000163.1, read on the forward strand.
GCGCAGGTGACGGGGCAGCCAGCGCTGGTCGCCGGGTCCCCGGCAGCCGGTATGCGGATGGCGCGACGCCTTACGCCGGCCGATGGCCGAATTGTTGTGGCCGGATCATTTCCTGTCGTGGGTAAGGCGCGGGCTCGGTTATAATGCGCCGATGGAAAGAGCTGCAAAAGAACGCCTGATTGGCGCAATTGTTCTGGTCAGCGCAGCCTGGCTGTTAATCCCGGTGTTTCTTGATCAGTCCGCAGATGCACCGGTCGGAGAGATCCGCCGTGAGCTGGCGCTACCCGAGCGCGCAGATGCACAACAGGGCGCGGCGCCGTTGCGGCGCGAGACGATCTCTTTGCGCGAAAATACCCGTGATCCGATCCTTCAGAACGCAGCGCCTGCTGCGGTGACCGCTCTGCCTGCGCCGGAGGTCTCTGTAGCGGATACGCCTGCGCAGACTAGTGCAGCCGTGACGGATGATCCCGCCACCGCATCGGCAAGCAGCGCAAACGAGCCAGCGGCGGAGGAGTCGCCAGCTGAGGCAGAAACGCCGTCAACGGCCGCTGAGGCGACGGCGCGCGCTGCAGCGGCGTTGCAGCCTGTGACTGAATCGGCGGAGGTTCAAACGCCGCCTGTCGCGGAGGAGGCATCCGCACGAGCGGCGGCAGCGACAGGCCAGCTATGGGCCGTGCAGCTTGGGAGCTTCTCCGACAAGGACAACGCCCAGCGACTGGCTGCGAGCCTGCGCAGTGAGGGGTTGCCTGCCTTCATCAGCGAGGTGACGAGTGACAATCGAGTCCTGCACCGCGTGCGCGTCGGCCCGCAGTCTGACCGGGCTGCCAGCGAGGCCGTTATGGCGCAGCTCGCGGCGGATGGGCAATCGTCCCGCGTGGTTCCGCACCCGTAGGGCCTGTGCCTTGGTTGCGCACCGTGGGGTTTATCGTCCGGCTTTGATACCATTGCGCCCCGGTGCACACTACCCGCGAGCATTCGCATGACCTTTCTGGACTGGACCTTTATCGCAATCATCGTCGTGTCGATGGTCGTCGGGGCTTTCCGCGGATTCATCAAAGAGGCCGTATCGGTCGGCTCGCTGGTTATTGCAGTGTGGGCTGCGTTTCACTTTGCGCCGATTGGCGAGAACGTGCTGGCTGAGTGGGTAGGCTCACCAGCGCTGCGTACCTGGGCGGCGAGGGTGGCCATTTTCGTGCTCGTGCTCATGCTCGGTGGCTTGGCCGGTTGGATGATATCCAGGTTTGCCAATCAGGTTGGGCTGTCCAGCACCGACAGGACGCTCGGGTTGGGCTTTGGCTTTCTGCGTGGTGCCATTATCTCTGGGCTTATCGTCATTGTCGGTCCTTATCTCGAGCTCAATAAAGATAGCTGGTGGCAAGAGTCGAAATTGCTGCCGTATGCAAGCTCCGTCGCAAATGGCATTTCTATCATCGCACCGCGCGCATTCGACTACCTGCGCGACGAAATCCGCGGTGACCCGGGTGATAGCGCTGATGAGCCGCAACCAGGCGCCGAGGAGACAATCTGAGATGTGCGGTATTGTCGGCATTTCGGGCCAGTCTCCAGTCAACCAGGCACTCTACGACGCCCTGACAGTTATGCAGCATCGTGGCCAGGATGCCGCGGGCATTGTGACTACCGACGGCGACAATGTGTTCACCCGCAAGAAAAACGGCCTGGTGCGGGATGTGTTTCAGCAGCGACACATGCTGCGATTGCGCGGCAATGCCGGGGTTGGCCATGTGCGCTACCCCACCGCGGGCTGCTCGAGTGCCAGCGAGGCGCAGCCGTTCTATGTCAATTCACCCTACGGTATTTTTCTGGCGCACAACGGCAACCTGACTAACGCGGCCGAGTTGTCCAGTTTGCTAGCGATCAAGGATCGACGGCACCTGAATACGGGGTCCGATTCGGAAGTGCTGTTGAATGTGTTTGCGCATGAACTTGCGAGGGCAACCGAGCAGCGCCTCGGACCGCGCCAGGTCTTTGGTGCCATTGAACAACTGCATGCACGCTGTGTGGGCGGCTATGCCGTGGTCGCCATGATTATTGGTCAGGGGCTCGTCGGTTTCCGCGATCCGTGGGGCATCCGTCCGCTAGTGCTGGGTAGTCGACAGACCGAGCTGGGCATCGAGTACATGCTGGCGTCAGAAAGTGTCGCACTGGACGCATTGGGCTTTACACTGGAGCGTGACGTCGCGCCTGGTGAAGCTGTGTTTGTCGATAATCAGGGCCGCTTGCATGCGCAACAGTGTGCAGAGCGGCGCAGCTACTCACCGTGTATTTTTGAATTTGTTTATTTCGCGCGACCAGACTCGATCATCGATCGAATATCGGTCTACAAATCGCGGCTGAGAATGGGAGATGAGCTTGCCAGCAAGATTCTGGCTGAGCGGCCCGACCACGATATTGACGTGGTTATCCCGATTCCGGACACCAGTCGCACGGCGGCAGTGCAAGTCGCTCATGGTCTTGGTGTCAAGTATCGCGAAGGCTTTATCAAAAATCGATATATTGGTCGCACGTTTATCATGCCCGGGCAGCAATTGCGTGAGCGCTCCGTGCGTCGGAAGCTCAACGCGATAGACCTCGAGTTTCGTGGCAAGAACGTGTTGCTGGTCGATGACTCGATCGTTCGCGGAACCACATCGCAACAGATTATTCGCATGGCTCGTGAGGCCGGAGCGCGCAAGGTTTACTTTGCGTCCGCTGCGCCACCTGTTCGTTATCCCAATGTGTATGGCATTGACATGCCTGCCGCAACGGAGCTGGTTGCGCATGGCCGCACGGAAGCGGAGGTCGAGCAGTGGATCGGTGCGGACTGGCTCGTCTACCAGGATCTGAGGGGCCTGGTCGACTGTGTTAAGCATGATCATTCCAGCATCCGGGACTTCGACACGTCGTGTTTCTCGGGCGAGTATGTCACTGGCGATGTGTCTGACAGCTATCTCGCGAGCGTGGAAAAGCAACGTGCAGACAAGAGTCGAATCGGCGCGACCGGCACGGATGGCGCCCTGCCGACCAGCCCATTCCTGGTCTGATGCCATCGGCCACTGCTATCGTCGCTGGAGCATCGTTTGCAGATGATGTGCCGGACCCCATTCGCGGGTTTTTGCAGGTACCCTCGAGCGACGACTGGGCGAGGGCGGCCGCTGCGGACCTGCCCACACTATTGGTGGATCATGCCAACTGCGAATTGAAGGCCGCGTCGACAGCTTTGTCACTGATGCATCGTTACCCTGGCAACGCAGCATTGACCTATCGCATGTCACGTCTGGCCCGCGAAGAGCTGCGTCATTTTGAACAGGTTCAGAAAATCATGCTGCAACGTGAGTGGCGTATGCGGCCGTTGAGTGCCTCCGGATACGCGGCTGGCCTGCGTAGTGAAGTCGCTCGCCAGGAGCCCGATCGTCTGGTTGATACGCTCATTGTTGGCGCCTTGATTGAAGCGCGTTCGTGCGAGCGGTTTGCGCTTGTGGCGCCATACTTGCCGGACGATCTTGCGATCTTCTACCGTGGCTTGCTGGCCTCTGAGGCGCGTCATTTTGAGCAATATCTGCAACTTGCCGAGCAAGCGGCGCGCGCGGTTATTCGACCGCGAGTTGACGCATTGCGTGAGGTAGAGCAGCACCTGATCAATGTGCCGGTGACGGCAGCCGAATTGCGTTTTCATAGCGGACCGCCCAAAGACGCCTGATTAGCGCGGCAGTGTCGTCAGCGCGAAGCCACTGTTATCCCAAACGCCAACGCTACCTTGCGAATACCAGTCGCCGAGCACCATACGGCGAGCAGTTTTGTCTTCGTCCAGCTGCCACTCGTGAATGGCGGGCCGATGCGTATGGCCATGCAGCATCTGCGTTACGCCGTGTGCGCGCAGCGCATCCTCAATGGCCCGGTCATTAACATCCATGATGTCATCGCTCTTCTGCTGATTGCTTGCCGAACTCTCGGCGCGCGCGTCGCCGGCCAGTTGCCGCCGGGCCTCAATCGGCAGCGACAGTACCTGCGCTTGCCAGGCAGGGTTCCGTACCGTCTGTCGCACCGCTTGATACTCCGTATCGTCGGTGCAGTAAGCATCGCCGTGACTGAGTAGAACCGATTCGCCAGCGATATCGATCACTAGTGGGTCACTGAGCAGCGTCAGACCTGTTCTTGCGCAAAACCGCTCGCCGAGTAGAAAGTCTCGATTGCCGTGCATGATAAACCCCGGCACCCCCGTATCGGTTAGTCGGCGCAGCGCATTTTGCACCTCGGCGTAGTGGGGGTCTGGGTCGTCATCGCCAATCCACGCTTCGAACAGGTCGCCAAGGATATACAGTGCATCGGCGCCAGTTGCCTGCGAGCTCAGAAACGCGATCAGCTGTTCGCCGATCTCCGGTTGTGCCGGAGAAATGTGCAGGTCGGAGATGAATAGCACATTCACGGTTGTTCCATTTCTTCAAGCAGCTTTTGCGCTGCTTCAAGCTCCGCTTGCGCGCGTGCCTCGACCTCTGCATCGCTGAGTAACTTCGCGGTATTGAGAATCACCGGCATTGACGGTACATCGGAGGCAAAAGGCCCTGCCGGACCGGTCGGCAAACTGGCGATCCGATCCAGCGTTTCCATGCCAGAGATTACCCGGCCGAACACCGTATAGCCCCATCGGTCTTCGCGCGGATCCAGCCGTGAATTGTCGGCAAGGTTGATGTAGAACTGGCTGTTCGCAGTGTGCGGCGCCGCTTGTCGTGCCATGGCTATCGTGCCGCGCTGGTTACTCAGCCCATTGCCGGATTCGTTGACGATTGTTGGCGTTTCTTCCTTTGCCGAGTAGTCCATGTTGTGACCACCGCCTTGAACGACGAATCCTGCCATCACGCGATGAAAAATCGTCTTTTCGTAGAATCCGCTGGTCACCAACGCTACAAAGTTGTTGACAGTGATCGGGGCGCGGGCCGGTTCCAGCTCAATGACAAACTCACCATGCGAGGTGTCGACCAGAACCTGAGGGTAGCCGCTCAGCGTCGGTTCCGTGTGTCCGTCGGCGCCTGCACTGTGCACGAGCAGTGCAAGCACGCCCGCGAGCGCGATTAGTAGTGAACGATCCAACATGGTCTGGCTTCCCGGTACGTGTTGAAACGCAACATACCAGAGCCCAGACATGGGTTGAAGCGAGGAGTTTCGTGAATATGCGGTTGTTTTCATTGACGCTGTATATCGACCCCACGTATATTTGCGCCCCTGACGAAGACAGAACTCCTTGTACGGGGCATGGCGCAGTCTGGTAGCGCATCTGCTTTGGGAGCAGAGGGTCGGGAGCTTACATGAACCAACAAGGCGGAGGAGCTGCTCCAGGCTACGGCCCAGGCCCTAACCAAGGAGGCTTCAATCCTAACCAGCAAGGCTACAGAGGAGGCCCAGGTGGCCCTGGAGGGCCACAGGGAGGCCCGGGAGGGCCAGGAGGCCCTCAGGGATACAACCAGGGAGGCTACAACAACCAAGGCTACGGACAGGGACCTATGGGACCTGGAGGCTACCCTAACCAACAGGGAGGCCCACAAGGTGGCCCAGGAGGCCCTCAGGGCGGCCCAGGCGGGCCGCAAGGAGGCCCAGGCGGAAGAGTTTCTTACCACTACTACTCCAACAACTCCAACCAGAATGTGATCTA
>JBCCCC010000164.1:0-6531 GCA_039033695.1 Pseudomonadota bacterium
ACCAGACAATGGATCCTCTGGCGTCAGCAACTGGCGTGCAAGTTGCCGCTTATCATAGATATCAGCTGGCCCATGCCCAAAAGCGAACAACCAAACCTGGGAGCCTGGTGATGGTTGGAAGCTACGAAAGCTGCCGTGGAAATTGACCCGTCGATCGCTGTTCACGACCATGCCATCCATGCGACCAAACACCACCAACGGATTGAGAAACTCACCGCTCGGATCCACCGAGAAGAAATCTGCTAAGCCGCACGGTGCTGCATAGCCGATTGGTTCAGCTACTGGTACTTCCGAGTTCTCTGGTGTCAGCGGAAAATTGACGCATTCCTCTGGTTTGTCCACGTAGACCCACCATACAGTGTAAGCATTGCCCGGGGTCAATCCTCGTACCTTCATGGAAGAGTACATGCCAAACGGCGTGGTACACAGTCTCGCTCGGCCGGTCGCTTCAGACCCGATAAGTTCTTGTTCCCAAAAGTCCACTACGGGCTCGGCGGCGCAGTGCCAAGCCTTTGCCCAGCCTGAGCTCGACCCTGCCCAGCCGGTGGCCGGCATTGCGATCACAAATATCATCCCAATGGCACCAAGAACGCTTCGATTCTTCATGTTTCGTTTCCTTGTATTTGGTTTCTTTCAAACAACACACGCTGGACAGCGCTGACCATCGCGTTTGGTGTGCCGTTTTGTCCCGAAAGAACACCGAAAAAACGCTGAAAGTTGCACGAATGTGCACAACCATTACGAATCGATGACGAAATACAGCGACTAGTGGTTAGTCTTTATCCACTCTTGTAATGCGGTGCTGGCCAGCGTCGTTTCCCAGATTGGATCGCGCTGAACGCACTCGAGACACAAGAAACCTTGCGACGTCGCCTTATACAACCGTTCAATCGCAAGTCTAGGGCGGCCAGCGAGCATCAGAAGCACGGCTTCTCGATAGGCAACCTCACCATCGGACTGCCCACTAGCGTCCCGCTCTTCGATGATGCCGATGAGTATGTTTTGGGCGACGACATTCTCATCCTCGATAATAGCGAGTAGCACCGAGCAAAACCTCGAATACAGATCAGACGGGAAGCGTTGTCGGGTGTCGCGCAGAATATCTGCCGACTGCGCCTTATCGCCAAGGCGATACAGCGCATAAGCCCTTTGAAAGTTAAAGAACGGCGCGTCGAACGGTGGTTGTGTATCGATGTACCGTTGCCACTGGTTCACGTACAAATAGACGTTAGGTGTTTCGCCAGTCTCCGAGACCAACACCAACGGATCGAGCGCAAGCGCGCGATTCATAGCTGATTCCGACCGCTGCAGATCCCCAGTGTAATTTAGCAAATACGATACGGTCGACCACAACGCGGCCTCCTGAGGCGACGCGTTGGCGGCTGAATCAGCAATCTGCAGGGCACCACTGACGTCCCCCATTGCAGCTAGTGAGGAAGTCTTGACCTTGATCGCGAGTGGGTCGTTCGGGCGGTACTTTAAAACCTGGTCGGCCGCAGCTACTGCTTCGGATAGTGACTGCGTGTCTGTGCCGCACGCCCAAAACTCGACCCAGTGTGTCCAGGCTAGCGCCATCCAACCGCGAGCGAACTGCGGGGCGTCGGCAACAACGGGTTGCATCATCTCGGCCAACTTCGGATCGCAGCGCTCCTTCTCCAACTCGACCATTACTTGGGCGTAGACTTCGAAGTCGCGCAACGTGCTCGGAAAGTTGGTTCGCGTAGACCGAACGGTGTGACCCGGCAATCGTTGCAATGCACGCTCGACGATGCGATCTCGAAGTTTAACGAATTCCGTTGTCGCAGCACTATCGGATGCCACAGGAATGGCGAATACGCCGAGTGAGTAGCGCGCGCTGCTCGACACATTCCACAACCACAGATTGACCCGCTGGGAGCCGCCACCCTCAAGCGTCATGATGTCGCCCGAGATCAACCAATCAACGCCCTGACTGCGAACGGCGGAGAGCTCCTGCGCGACGTGCTGAGTCGGTCGCCAGTCACGAATGGAACGAACGGACAGCGTCGAGACATCTTCCAGCTTGAGTCGAATGGCCTCGGACAGTAGTTGGGCGGATGAAAACGCCTGGTCACCCTGCGTGTTGATGTTCGCGACAGCGATATATTCCTGGACTCTATCTGACTCAATGACCGACGACGGCAGCGCAAAAAACAAAAGTCCACTGCCGATAAGCAGGATGACAACGCCGATCACTATGCGCGGCAAAACCCTCACATCAGTATCGTCGGATCCGCTTGGTGTCGGCTGGTCGTAGTGAAATATGAAACCACGACGCGGCACGGTTTCGATCAGCGTCTTTGCGTCGTCATCGAGTGCGCGTCGCAGTTCGGCAATGCACTGCGTCAGCGAATCGTCCGTGACAATGCTATCCGTCCAGATCGCCTTGATAATGGTGCTTTTGCTGAGTAGCTGATTGGGGTTATTCATGAAGTACTCGAGTACCGCATGCGTCTTGGGGCGCAACCTTATGGTGCGGCCATTAATCGTAACCGTATCGGTTTTGGGGTTCAGTACCAATCTCATGAAAAGACCTTTCGTAGATACGGCCCGTCAATATAGGCAGGGTATACCACGTCGTCGTGACAGTCGCGATGTTTGGCTGAGCGCCTACTATTATGCTGGATCGTTCAAACGCTTCTCTTGTTGAATAGTGCAAGAGCGAGCCCGGCTGCGACTCGTGCCAAGGACTCAATTTAACCGTTACCGGATTGAGGTCGCTAATGGAACTCGCAAGAAAAAGGCGGAAGCCGCTGCGCATGTGCTAGCGACTGGGTCATGTCATTCGTTGCTGGACGAAACTACGGGTCTTACCAAAAAGAAGCGCAAGCGATCATTGATATTGGCTCTGCTGGACAGGCCGAAGCGGCGTTACATTGTGACAGCGGGCTGATTGGGCAGGACGCTTGTTGTTTCATGTTCGATTAGAATTTGCGAACAATATTGAGAAATGAGCCGTAATATGACAGATAAACCGTTGTCGCAGGACCCGCCAACCTCAGCGCCAATATTCGGTACAACGCCACCGATTTTCGTCGACATCAGTCGCGAATCACCTCTAAGATCAGAGGTTGTAGCGCCAGACCAAGCTGCACCGACTCGGCGCTCGGCGAAGACAACAGTGTCGGCGTTTCTTCCATCGCTAGGACAGCATAGTAGCCATTGTCCAGATCAAGCCACGGATACCAACCGAATGCGCCCGGACTTGAGACAACCGTGCGTCCGGCACAAGTGGCATCCCAGGACGTCCGATCGCATTCGCGCCAAACTCCCAGGCCATATTGCCAATCGATCTGGTTCTGTGAGATGGCGGCGGGCTCAGACGAAATCGTGACGCCGGTGGTTCGCTCACGCGTCAGCTCGGTCAATGTGCCAGCGATCAACTCACCGGTGAGATGGGCTTGCAGGAATCGGGCATAGTCACGTGCGCTGCTGAGAGCAGCGCCGGACGCTCTGGGATTTATACCGACGAACTCAGTACTCGCTAAGCCCAATGGCACGCCGATGCTCAAACGGACAATTTCAGCCCACGGCTGGCCCGTTGCGACCTCCGCCATCGCCGCGGCGATTTGCATCGGCACGGGGCCGTAGTGATAGGTCGTGCCGGGTGTCGCGTCGACGCCGATTGCATACCATTCAGCAACGCAGCCCTGGAGTGTTATCGTGCTTTGACCGATGCAACCGGCATCGGCAGGCGAACGATGGAAGCCGGCAGTGAAGCTCAAAAGTTGCGCAAGGGTTATGCCGCTGCGTATATCCAACGGATCATCGGTCCAAAAGTCGAGATAGCGCTGCGGCCGGTCATCGAGGCGCAACGCGCCCTGCTCCACCAGCGTCAATATGGTCGCACTCGTAAGCCATTTCGAAGCCGATGCGGTCGCATATTGATCGGTCGCGGCAACGTTGCCTTTCTCGTACACAAAAATCTCGCCACTGACATCCCCGACAATCAGGGCAAGATCATCAATTGGATGATCATCAAGTATGACGACGACCTCCGCCCACGCGTCACTAACCGGTGGCACGAGCTCAGTGTCAAAAGTGTCATCAGCCCCTGGGCTGCCCGAGCTCCCGCAGCCGGCAACCCCGAGCATTAGCAGTGTGAGTGGCCACATATTCTTCATACGCTACTCAACGCACGACAAATCAATCCGTTGACTTGTGCGGTTTCGCCAGAGGTTGGCATTGGGTAGCCTGGAGCCGGCAAACGCTTCTGGTCGCGCTCGTGTATTCTGTACACGGAGTGATTTTGCGGGCCGTTAGGGTGAATTCAAGCAAGAAAACTATTGTAGTTGTCCTTGTCGCTGCGGTCGGGGCGTTTTCTGGATTCGTAGTTTATGTGGCGACAGCGATACAGCCGCATTTTAAGGACGTCACATACGGCGAGGACAGCGATAGGAATGTTCTAGATGTCTATCTGTCGACGACCACCATTGAACTGCAGCCTCTCATCGTTCTTGTGCACGGCGGTGGGTTCAAGGCCGGCGACAAGGCAAGGCCACGCTTTTTGGAAGATTTTCTTGAGGCGGGATTTGCCGTAGCGGCGATCAACTATCGGCTCTCGGACGAGGCAACTTGGCCAGCGCAATTGACGGACGTCACTCGGGCTGTCAGATTTTTGCATGACAAAGCTGCAGACTTTGGCATTGATCCTGAACGTATTGCGATCTTTGGCCAATCGGCCGGTGGGCACCTTACCGCAACGTCAACACTCAGCCTCGCCGCGAATGACGCAAACATCGTTAGGGCCGCTGTCGTGTGGTTCGGGCCGGTGGACTTCAGCATGATGGATGCAGATATGGCCGAGTCGGGGCAAGGAACAAGCGACACCAATGGTCCAAGCTCGCCAGAGTCACAGCTTATTGGAGCGCCTGTCGGCGAGCATCCAGCATTGGCGCGCGCGGCGAGCCCCCTGCACTTCATTGCGGCCTTGCCAGACGAGGCGCTACTGCCGCCAGTGTTGATTATGCATGGTGCACGTGATCCGCTTATCGCGGCTCGCCAGTCGCAACGGCTGCACGATGCCATTGCCGCGAGCCCCGCAAGCTCAGAAGTGGAGCTGCAGATCCTTCCTGAAGGCACGCATGGAGGCGGCGCGTTTCGCGAACCGGCGGCAATCGGCGCGGTCATAGAATTTGTGTCGGATAACTTAGCATTGAGTCGTTGACCGCATCCCGCGATTCGGTACATGTATCTTGTGCACGCTTCAGGTTCCATCACGTGACTGGGCCCCGATTTCTGACGCGCACGGCAGAGGTATTGGATCCACGCTGCTGAGCACTGGGCTGACCGACGCTCGGGAGTTGACTCACCGTCATGTACTGCAACGGCTAAGCGTCGGCACTTAACCGAGGTTCACCTAACGGGCCAGATTGACGGTTAGACTATTTACTGTGGCGCCAGTTTATACAAGCGATGACACCAACGCTCCATAGCCGGGCGCTTGCTAGTTCCTTGTGCGGAGATCGACAATGTCAAATCGGGTCGCAGTGAGATCTTTCGCCTATCACTATAGCGTTCTTCTATTGGTACTCGTGATTCTTGGCTTCGGCAGCCGGGCATTGTTCTTGCCAGAGTGTTGGCCGCCCGTTCGTGTAACGCTAGTGCTGCACATCATCGTCATGGCCGCCTGGTTCCTGTTGGTCGTAGGTCAGGCCTTGCCAATCAACAAGCGCAGCATTTCGATGCACAAGTTCATTGGACAATTCGGCCAAATCGTCGCGTAACTGGTTGTGGTTACAGGCTCAACAATGATTGTCGAACTTAATCAGAGAGCATTCAGTTGGATTCAGGTCGTGTCGAACACAACCAATATGGTCACTTTCGCGATCTTCTTTGATGCTGCGATGATTCGACGCAAAGACGCGGTTTGGCATAAGAGGATGATTCTGTTCGCGAGCCTAGCACTCATGACGCCGGCGATTGCTCGTTTGTTTCAGCCGCTCGGCGCAGAGAGTCTAACAATGCCCGCCTGGCTCGCCGCGTTAGCGGCGATCGCCATATTCGATATCAAACAATTCGGCAAAGTGACGCGTGCAACATGGTTCGGTCTGGCGGTGAGTATTGCCTTTGCTGCCGCATTACTTGTAATCATGATTTTACTCGGGCCGGAGCTGAACTCCCTGAAACTCGCAGAATTGATAGATGCCTGTCTCGAAAGATCCCACTCACATTCAATGGCGCTCGTCGCGACCGCCTACACCATGGTGCTATGCACGCCAGACATGGCGATCACAGCCCTCACGGATCCCCGCTAAGGTGAGCGAATAGCCCGAAATCGCAGCCGCAAGGGTCGTACCCGTAAGGAATCTGGCGACCAGCAAGTGTTGATCTGTTGACTTTTTGTCGAGTTTATTTGTCATATTGGCCACACTGACTGGCTTTTGTTGAATTCGGCTTCATGTTTTTGAATACGAATCACAGTTTTGACTAGCTTCTTGTGAAACACTGCGCAGCGTACGAAATCGTACTGCTCCCGGCAATGGACCGAACGGGGTTGGGCAGCAAGGAATG
>JBCCCC010000165.1:0-6523 GCA_039033695.1 Pseudomonadota bacterium
CGAGCTTGTTGGACGATTGCAGGATGGCAGCACGCGCGCCCTGATTGACAACGCTTTGCGAGGGACCGGGATCAGCGCCGATACCGTCGTCAACCGGATCGAGACCGGCGCTCCAAACGCCGCGCTGGAGCGTCAATGGGTTGCCGACGATCTTGCAAAAGTTGCCGAGGCAATGGGTCTGAACCTGGAGCGCAAGGACGATCTTGAGGTTGCGCGAGAGCGCTTGAACGAAGTGCATGTAGAGTTGGGTACGGCGCTTGAACGGGCCGAGGTGTTGCGCGACGACGGCGTGATCGAAGAAGCGCGCGAAATCCGCTTCCATTTTGATCAGGAGCGTCTGGACGATACAATGCGGGCTGTGCGCCAGGAATTGAGAGGGCAGGGGGTCAACGAAGCGCAGCTTGAGGCCCGTGCTGTTGAGATTGAAAGCCGCGCGTTTGACCGAGTTGAGGCTGAGCAGCGGGAATATCTGGCAACGCGGCCAGAAATTTTGTCTGACCCAGGGGCCGTCTATCGTACTGACGAAGAGGGCAGGGGCCGGATCACGGATCAGGAGTTGGCGGATCGGCTTGATCGTGAGATTGAGGTCATCCTTGACCGCGCGCCCGCCAACCAGAGTATTTCCGAGGCTGTCGCGTCCGACTTCAAGGAGCGCTACCCGGATATGCCGGATCACGTCGTCCGAGGCTTGGGTGACACCTATGAGACGAGCTTCCGCTTGAACAACGAGCAGGAGTTGCGTGAGGCCGAGCTTGAAGCGGCTGAGAATGCCACGGCACGCGACGCTGCGCTTGAAGCGAACCGGCTGGTCAATGGCATCCGTCAGTCCGAGGCGGATGGTATTTCGGCGGCAGAACGGCGCGAGCTGGTCACAGTGATTGAGACCAACGTGCGAGAGGGCGCAAATGACGATGACCGGGCTTACACCGATGATCGGTTTGAGCAACTGGTGAGAGAGCGCGATTTGCTAGAAGCAAATGGGGCCAGCACACAACAGCGTGTGGCTTTGGCGACGGAGTTCACGCAACTTTCTCTCGCCCGTCAGAACGACGAGCTTAGTCCCGAAGAAGCGCGGCGGGCCGATGCGATCTTGCGGGACACCGCCGATAAGTATGGCAGTCAGATGCGAGACGGCCTCCAACGTGACGACACACGGGAATTCATGTCGATCCATGATGATGGGTACTTCAGCCGAGACGAACGGGCTGACGAGTTTGAGATAGAACGGCGCAGAGAATTTAGGTTTGCTATGCAACCCTATCAGGTCCAGCAGATCGACAATCCAGAAATCCGGCGCGTGGTTGAGCATGAAAGGTCTGGCGATGTGTCGCCGTCGCTGGCTACAGACGAAGAGCGTCTCAGCTATCGCGAGCAGATCGAGAAAGAGCTTGATGACGAGCAGATTGAGCGGTTGCGCGAGGGTGACAGCGACGCCTTGGAGAACGTGTCTGACGACCGGCTAGAGCGTCTCTACGCGGCGAAAGCTTATCTGCAATCGGACGCAGCAACGGCAAATTCAGAAGCCTACCGAGAGGTTGTGCAGGAGATTGCCGAAGAGCAATACGAGTTGCAGAAGGACCGTTTGGTCGACTCCGAGCGTGAAGGAGGACCAGTCCATGGGTAAGGGTCGTATCGCCTTTGGCGTCTTTCTCCTCACACTGGTGGCTATCGCCATCGGCTATGTCGTGTCGTCTGCTGTCCTGACCTTCAAGGATTTAGGGTTTCAAGCGGACATCGACTTCTCCTATTTGGCTGAAAACTACTTCTACTTGCGGGACTATCGGCCTGACGACTTCCGCCTTGTGAACCTAATCATGGCCGGGTTTGGCATTGCTGGCTTGTTGATGAGTATTGCAGTGTCAGGGTCGGCGTTGACGAAATTTGGCCTTACGCATTGGCAGAAAACCGGTGAACTTTCCAAAAATGGTTTCTACGGCAAGCCTGGCACTGGCTTTATCCTGGGCAAGATGTCGAAGCCAAAGCGCAAGGGCAAATACCTTGTTGCAAAGAAGTTTCCGCACGCACTCATCGTCGCGCCCACGGGCCGTGGTAAGACCACCGGTTTCGTGATCCCGAACCTTCTCACATGGGAGGGCTCGGCCGTTGTTCTTGATGTGAAGGGCGAGTGTTTCGAGGCTACGGCGCGGCACCGGCGCAAGCAAGGCGACAAGGTTTTCCGCTTTGCGCCGACCGATTTCGAGGACCGCAGAACGCATCGCTATAACCCGCTATTGCGTATCTCGGAGCTGAAGGACCCGGCACAGCAACAGATGGAGTTGCAGCTACTGGCATCGCTCTTCCTGCAGAACGAGAACGAGCGCGTTCAGGGCCTCCTGAAAGGCGGCATCGACTTGCTCGTCGCCGCCGGTCTTTTGGCATTCCAGCGCAAGAAGCCGACACTTGGCGAGATCTATCGCATCGCCGCGTCTGGTGGGAACAAGCAAAAGGAATACATGGCCCGCGGCGTCGAGGTTCAGAACGAAGCAGCAAAACTGATCTTCACGCGTCTTGCATCGACGAACAACGACACGTTGACATCCTATGTGTCGCTCTTGATGACATCGGGTTTGGACCAATGGCAGAACCCGGCCATCGACGCAGCGACGCAGGTGTCAGACTTCGATTTTCGGAACATCCGAAAAGAGCCGTTCAGCGTTTACTTGATCGTGCAGCCGCTCATGGTGGAGCCGATGGCCCCCCTGATCCGCCTGTTTTTTTCTGATCTTCTTGCGTCGATGCAGGACAAAGAACCAGGTCCGGACGAGCCGTGGCCCGTCATGATTATGCTCGATGAGTTCAACCGCCTTGGAAAAATGCCCATCGTGACAAAGAGCATCGAAACGCTGCGCTCTTATCGCGGGCACCTTGCCATCGTCACCCAGACGATCCCGGCGCTTGATGAGATTTATGGAGAGAACACGCGGCGCGCTTTGCAGGGTAATGCCGGGGTGAAGCTCTACCTCACGCCATCAGACGAGAAGACTGTCGAGGAATTGAGCAAGGCGGTTGGTAAGACGACAAAGAAGGTGGTCACGCGGTCGCGCGCAATCGGCAAGAACCCGTTCGAAGGTCGCAGCCAGTCGGTGAGGACGGAGGAAGTTTCATTGCTTCCAGAGGACGAAGCCAGGCGCTTGCCACTTGAAGAAATCGTTATGGTGATCGACGCGCAGATGCCCATCCGTGCTAAGCGCATCGAGTATTTCAACGATCCGTATTTCAAGGGCATCCATGGGGCGCAGGCCGGCGACCTTCCTTTCCCAGAGAAAGAGGTGTCGACCAGTGTTTCAGGCGGCGACGAGAGGGGCAGGGAGGATGCCAGCAGTAACGCCGAAGGTGCTACAAGCCTTTCAGAGAAGGCTCAAGCGAAGGCACCAGCAGCGGCGCCGCAAGCACCAGAACCGGAGCATGGCAAGACACCAGTTGCCCCAGTTGATCGACCGGCCCCTAAGCGTGAATCTATTAAGATGGCCGTAGCAAGCGATCAACGTGCCACTGTGAAAACGTCCAAACGAAAACGGGCAAAAGGTGTTGTTGCGGTTGAAGCCGATCAGCAACGTCAGATCGAAATGGACCTCGCAACCCAAACAGAGCTGACACTAGAAGCGCCTACCGATGCGGATGTATCTGCGCTAAAAGGTGTCATGGGTGATCTGGAAGATTTGAAAAATAGCATGCCCGACGAGGCTGACAAAGACGGCGAGCTTAATCCTGTGCCGCCGTTTGCCGATCAGCAAGAGAAGCAGTTTGCTCAGGACTTGAAGGATGGTCACGCTCTTGTTCAACGTGGTGAGGATGGTGAGTGGGAGCGGGTCACGTCTGACGGCACCGAGAAACTTGGCTATCGGGATGAAGGCCGAACGGTCAAA
The DNA here is from genome assembly GCA_039033695.1 of Pseudomonadota bacterium. Classification (GTDB taxonomy): domain Bacteria; phylum Pseudomonadota; class Gammaproteobacteria; order Steroidobacterales; family Woeseiaceae; genus CALBPI01. The sequence continues at coordinate 3,867 of JBCCCC010000165.1, forward strand.
GCATGACCCAGGATCGTCCATCACTGTTCGTGATGGCGGGACCAAATGGATCAGGCAAAAGCACGCTCACGTCCTATGGTGTCGCCGGCAATCGGCCTGTTATTGATCCAGATGCGGTCGCAGCCAGACTGAGCCCCGGCGACATCCGCGCGGGTGCAGTTCAGGCCGCCCGCGAGACAATTCGGCAGCAGCAGGAGCTCTTGGATCGACGAGAGAGCTTTGCCGTGGAAACTACTCTCTCAGGCAACCGCACCTTAAAGCTCATGGATGAGGCCAAAGCCCGAGGTTATGAGGTCGAGCTGCACTATGTGCGTTTGGGCACGCCCCAGGGCAGCATCGACCGTGTTGCGGAGCGTGTGGCACGAGGTGGTCATGACGTGCCGCAAGAGGACATTGTGCGGCGTTATGAGCGTTCGTTAGAGAACCTGCCGTCTGCCATTGAGAAAGCCGACAAAACGACACTCTACGACAATTCTGGTCGCAGGACGGAAATCGTTGGTCATTTGGACAAGGACGCTTTTCGCTTTCGCGACCCACCGGAATGGGCAGTCGACGCTTCGGCAAGGGCAGCACGGATGATGGAAGATAACGCGATGACCGTTGAAGAACGCGAAGCTGCGCAAATGCGGTCGACCGAGGTGGCTGTTGCTGCCGGGCGTATGTCTGAGGAAGATCTTCGCGAGTTGCGTGAATTCAATGAGGAACGCGACACCGACACGGATGGCACTGGTGGTGTGCGGGAGTAGTGGTTAGGGCCTTAGTGCAAAGTACGAGGTGAGTGATCAAATAGTACGACACTGAATCCATCTGGATCTGAAGGTGGCACCACAAGTAGGAAGATTTCGTGTGATCCTTCTTTCTCGTAGAGGCATCGGTATTTCCCTTTATTGTCTCCATCGTCGGTGATTTCATCGTATCGGCAATTGTAAGTTATCCCGGCCTTTTCCCATTCAGCGATTCCTGATTTTGTGACGAGCGCGAGCGGCTTTCCATCCAGCATAATGAGATTTTGATCAACGACGATCTGTTCCATGAGTGTCCGCTTGGTGAAGTGAAAATGGCCCGCGATGCGGGCCGTTTTTGGGAGTTGCTAACGCTATCTGCCGATCCGCTTGTTGCGGTCGATCTGTGCTTGATAGTTCGGCGCTGAGCCAGCGTTGGGGCTTGGTGATGGTTGAGTATTTGCGGGCTGAGGTGTTGGAGACTGCTGTCCGTAACCTGGTCGCGTTGGCATCGGCGAAATTCCCATCATAGAACGGGCACGTAGGGCTGCGTACTCCGCGCCACTAGCATTGCCCATGAGGTAACGGTTGATTGCCTGTTGAGAGCCAAATGCAGCGCGTCCAAAGGCATAAGTGCCGCCAAGTCCTCCAGAGATAGCAGGCATCATGATATTTCCTGAAATGGCCCTCACGATGAATGGCGTCGCTAATATGAAACCCTTAGCCATAAGAACCATCATGAAAAATGGTACAAGTGCGCCGATGTTCGGTGCCGCCGTTGGATCACCAAGCTCACCGAGTAGAGAGCTAGATACGCCCGTAATCGTCGAGAAAACGCCCGCAATGATGATGGGATACATGGCAAACGATACGACGGCGGTGAGCCAGCGTGCGAAATAGTCTTTAGTGACATCGAATAGGGTCAGAAAGATCATGATAGGCGCAAGACCAAGCAACAGAGCAATCATCAAGCGTGATGCGACCATGAGAAATGCTGCCAGTGCACCAAGGAGGGAAAGCAAGAAGACCCCGAGGTTTGACAGAATAGCTCCCGCCATCCAGTTCAATTCTTCTCCCGCTGCGTTGAGATAGTTGCCAAAATCTGCAATCATAAGATCGAACTGTTCTGCGTATGTTCCTGATGGGCCAGGCGTACCTCCGCCAACGGCTGCAATGAGTGAACCAGCTATGCTGTCGATGCCATTCAGGATGGCAGTCGACAGAGCATTAAACTGGGTCCAGTTTTGAGCAAAAATTCCAATTAGGACTATTTTTACTCCGAGCCAAAATGCCGTTCGTCCATCCATGGATCGATATTGAAAAACCATGTTTATGGCGACGAGTATGAGAATCAACGTGACACCGAGTGTCGTGATGGTGCCCACGGTGGCCGCTACGGCGCCGAATTGCGTCTCGGCGGCGTCATCCAAAAAACCTTGGGCCGTATCGACAAGGTAGGAAACGACGCTCATGTTAATCTCCTAGGTCACCAGTTGCCTTCTGACTCACAAAGATCCTGGACGGATCGACGTATAGCAGTGCCTTGATCTTGGAACTCACGACGAGTTTGCATGGCTTCAAACTGTTCGAGATGCAGATAGTTGTCGTTGAAGTTTTGAACGGCACTTGTCCAAGGTGGAAACAGTGTACTGCAGGTACAGTCACCGGCGTCAGCAACACGTTCGTAGCTTTCGAGTCGATAAATCGATTGCACCAAGAGCCGTTTGTAGCTCTCGCGGACATGCAGATTTTGCATCCATTCTGGTTCAGGAGGTCGATCCTGGCAAAACTCATATCCACTATCAATTGTTGGCACCAAGCCCTGTGCAGGTGCCATTGAAGTGGACAACGCCGCAATCGCAGCAAGAATAGGCGCAGATTTCTTCATGCTCGTTTCTCCGTTTGCTCGCGCATCTCCTCTTCTGAAAATTCGTA
>JBCCCC010000166.1:0-6447 GCA_039033695.1 Pseudomonadota bacterium
ACTGCCAATCAGGCAAAGATTGGTAGTGAAGATACACTCAGCGGGAAGGCCGAAGTCACTTGGGGATCCTGATCGATACCGGCAAGTCGGCGCAACGCCTGATGTGTGTACTCGGGCGAGAGCTCGATGCCTGAATCGTTGACTTCAAGCGTCGTTGGATTTATCCGTCGCGAACGCTGCAAATCGTCGGTTGCACCAACTACTCGGTTACCGGCCATGATTGCCGGGCCCGCCCAGACCATCATGCTGGTGTGCGACCAGTGATCCTTCCCGTTGTCATTGTTGTACTTGTTGGTGCGACCAAAGTCCGAGCCCATGACAATAATAAGATTGTCGGCAATACCGCGCGCCTGGGCGTCAGAAATGATGTTATCGACGCCAGCCAAATAGTCCATGAGTCGTGGATAGTGCCTTGCATCGTGATCATCATGAGTATCGAAACCGCCGATACCAATCTGCGCCGTCGCTGCGGCGCCGGACTCGAAGCCGGCGAATGCTGTTTGCGCCTGATTGAACAAGCTCCGAGCCTGAGTTCGTGATTGGACATAGCTGTTAGGCGCTGCCACATTGTCAAGCTCGGTTACAAAGCTTCGCAGTGTGTTGACGTCTCGATTCCGCGCCGCATTGTGCTCGCCAAGTGCGTTCTGCAAACGTGCCAGTCTCTGGTTCGCCAACTGTCGCGCACGCCGAGCATTTGCCGCGGCATCAATAAGCGCCCGTGCGCTGTTGGAATGATATTGATCAGATCGATTGGTATTGACAAGATTCGGTGACGCAATTTCCCGGATCGCGTTCTGATTGCCATTAGAAAGCAGCGCTCGCGGAACAATACCCAGCGTCTTACTGCTCTCTCTGCTTTGGCTAGCGACGAACGGCAATGACAGTTCTGGGTTGTTGCCCCACGCAACCATGGGTCCGATGCTCGGGTACTCGCGTACGCGTGTGCCCGTCCAACTCGCTGTTCGTCCGACCGTATGTGAGTTTGTGCCGTGGTTAATTCCGTTCACGACTACCAGCCGTTCGAAGTGCGCGTTAAAAAAGTCTGCGTTGCTGAACAAGGAGCTACTGGCAAAAGAGTCGGGCGGCGGCGCAAAACGAATATTGCCAGCCTGCCCGATATCTGCCTGGTCATAGTTGTTGATGTCGCCGTTTACACCCAGTCCGAAACCCTTTGGGTCGCAGAAACTGGTCGGGTCCCAGCCGCCGTTAGCCTCGATTAACAGCCAGTGTGCGCCGGAAAATGCCTGTTGGGCCTGCGCCAGGCGGACACCTCCGCACAACATCATTCCACTAGCAGTCGCCGACAGGCGCAGAAAGTCTCTTCGTTTCATGTCGTTTCTCCGCTCACACTCAGTCGTAGAGGAATCGGTAATCAGCGATCAAATAGGTGACAACGGCCATCCAAGGCAGCACCGTACCGTTGGTATCCGTGGCGCCACCGCCGCCACGGCATTCGTTGGGAATTGCCGTCTCTCCAAGAGCACGCGCATCAATGAACAACTGGTAGGTTGCGTCAATTTCCGCATCATCGGTCGCATAATCCTCACCGAGTAATCGCCGGTGCAGGAATACCAGATTGTCGCGAATTGCCGCCTCACCTGTGTCCGGGGTTGTCGTTTCATTGACATGCGGGAACAGCACGCCATCGTTATAAAGATCATCGGCGACGCGCGAACAGGATAGCTGATTGGCAATCCGTTCTTGAATGCCATCGATCATCGAGTTTGGGGACGTTGTGCGATCGATGACCTCGTCAGAATCAATCCCGCCATACAACAAATAGTGAGTCCCGGTTAGACCCGAGTTGGTATTTGGGCCGCGCCAGCGGTATTCACCGTCGGTTACCGCAAGAACGCGACGATCAAGCTCTTCCGGCGTCAACAGACGCCCAGCGCCATAGTCGAGATAGTCGTTGGTAGTTGCCCCGCTACCAAGATTTCTGGCCAGGAAGAAGTCGCTCAGCACCGTATCCTGTACCAGCATCTTGAAATCGAAGTTTGAGGCAACGAATGCCGTCTTCAGATCCTCGATAAATGCCGTTGCCGCGGGTGTGCTCGGCTCGATGCCCGTCAAGCCTGTGAAAACCGTGCGTGCCGTTTTGCGCGCAAATCGATCATCGGCTGCAATGCGCAAGGAGAGCCAGATAAGTGGCTGATCCTCATCGGCCGAAGGTAGTGCATCGGCCGGATCCATACTATAGCCAGCTGTGACCATCCGCGGCACACCGTTCGTTGTCCGGGTATGCAGGAAGGTATTACCAGTATCGTACTCGCCGCCGTTGTCACGTTTTGTAAACAGGCCCGCGACTGGATCCATTACGTTGTGACATACGGTGCACTGCGGGTCTTCATAAGTTGGGACGCTGCCAACCACATTATCAAGATCTAACCCGTCCCGAGCAGCTAGACCTTCAATGTCGATGCCGAGGAAGTAATCAAACGTAAAGGCTGCACGCTTACGGTTAACGTTGGTGTTTGTCGATGGATATCGCGCAAGAAACGTGTGCGTCGTCAGTATTCCGGACAGAGGCACTGTTGTGCCGTCCTGCTGTCTCATGACATTCACGCGACGGAAATCGTCCGGGTCATGGTTAGCCATATTGTTGCTGGAAGTAAACGGAAATGTGGGATCACCAGCGTCTACATCGAAAATGACAGCCGAGTATGGGTTCACCATGACGTAATCGGCCGTCATTATCTCAGTGAACGGCCGATTGTTTTCTATCACGTACCTGATCAGTTCGACGGGCGCACGAGCGATGCCATAATTGGCAGCCTCGCGTAAATCGCTCCGCTGACCACCACTGAAGTTGTCCTCGTAGTAATCTCTATTCTGGAATGCATCAAGATCAAAATTATTGTCGACGGAGCCGCGGTCATCCATGTCGCGGTTTGTCAGCAACAGGTCGTTATATAGCTCGAGCACACGCTCGTAAAACTCAGGCTCGTTCATCAGGCTACCGGCTACGTTCACCAGCACGCCGTCAATCGCCATCTGGTCTGTGCCAGCGGCTTCGATTGCCGTGATTTCCGACTCAATTGGCGGCCGCGAGCCGAGTGTCGATGTCACTTTGAACAGTTGCTCGTAACCACTACCCTTTTGCACAACACTATCTCCGCCACCGGTATTGTCGGGCAGACATGCTTGTGCGCGCTGGACATAGTCCACGAAGGTTACGTAGTCAGGGTCGTTATCGCCGTCCGGGAAACGATTACCACCAGAATGGCTCGCTGCGCCCCGCGCTTTGGCGATGACCAGAGATTCACCGCCGAAGTCGATATTTGAGACTGTGCGGAAGCGCTCAAAGTCAGCGGTAGTCGGTGGGTCATTAGGAAAGGCGAAGTTGTTTGGCGTGGACAAAGGCGCCGATCCGGTATGGCAACCACTGCAAGTCACTGGGTTGGTGCTATCCATCAACGGGTAGATGACGCTGGCAAACTCGACGTCAAGCTCAGAACACTGTTGCGCAATGAATGCACTAACGACGACGTTCTGGGTCGCAGTGGTTTGGTTGCCGCTAGCATCTGCCGCCGTCCATGTGACGGTTGTCGTGCCGACCGGAAATCCGCCTGTAGGCGCATCGTTGGTCACGCTCGGCGCCGTATCAACGCTGTCCGTAGCACTCGCCGCCCCGATATCTACCGGCGTCGGGCCCATGTTGAAATCCTGATTCGCCGTCACATCACCAGGAATATTGAGCATTGGCGCAGTGGTGTCTGCGAGCACGACAGACTGCGTGTCGCTGACACTGGCCGAAGTCGCGTCGGTCACAGTCCATCTGACCACTGTCGTACCTAGCGGAAATCCTCCGGCAGGTGCATCGTTGCTTATCATCAGTGGCGCTTGACCGCCTGCAACACTTGCATTGCCAATAGCGACGTTCGAGTTAGCCGCAGTGGCCTCGGCGCTAATGTTGGCTGGTGCCGTGATTGTGAGCGGGCCGCTGCTCGGCGCTGCAACGGTGATCATTTGCATCGAAGTACTTACGTTGCCGCTCGCATCGGTTGCTGACCAAATGACCGCAGTCTCCCCCATTGGGTAACCCGTCGACGGCGCATCGTTGCTAATCGCAGGGCTCGAATCAACAAGATCAGTTGCCGTGGCGACCCCAATGTCAATCATCGTTCGCATACCGGTCGATGTCACCAGCATGTCATCAGGTTTTGAAAGTATCGGCGCCGTGGTGTCGCTGACCGTGACAGTTTGCGATGCCGAGGCCGAAGCACCGGAACCGTCGGTGACTGTCCAGCTAACCGACGTCGCACCGAGGGCGAAACTGACTGGCGCATCGTTACTGAAGGTAAAATTGCCGTCGCCGCCCGTCGCTGTTGGTGTCCCCAACGTGACGCTCGTTTGGGGTCCGGTTGCCTCCGCTGTTGCGTTAGCAGGCGCAGTGATTGCCAGTGCGGCAGGTGCAGGCGGTGGCGAACCGATCGGGTCGGATTCATTCGCAGTAAGAGCCTCCTCGTCGCGCACACAACCCGCGACCACCATCAGCGACACAAATACGAGCGCTAACCTTTTTAGACCGATCATTGGCGAGATCTCCCTGTTGATCGACTGATGCAAATGATTCCCGATACGGCACAGACGTTATTCGCTGTCACAAGTGCAACCAGACGCCCCATCCAGTTTCGAGGACCGAGGCTAACCAACGCACATTCCGCAGATAGCGCTTTGTGACATAACCTCTTCTATTCGTCGCATTCTGTGACGCAGGTCAAATTTGAAGAATGTTCAAAAAATGTTCTCGCACGGCGCATAACGTGCTGCTCTAACGCAAGAAATCTCGTAGAAACCGCAGCAAAGACGCGGAGCGGCACCTCACTTGGGCGGCTTAACCGGAAATTGTGAGGAGAGAGCGACCCAATGCTCAAATGCCGACATTTGCGGGTAACACACCGTCTGTGTTTGGCGACAAAGGCAGTGGTTCAGAACGATCTCAACAGACTTGTGACGCCGTCATGACCAAAAGACTTTGCCACATCGGCAGCATTTTGCCGCTCCTTATTCACAATACGTTTTTTCGCACCGAGACGCAGTAGCTTCTCGACGGCGGTGGCGTCGCCACGCTGAACGCTAACTAGCAACGCGGTGTTTCCCGCGCTGTTCGCGGCGTCGATATCGTGGCCTGCTGTAGCAAGTGCTTGCAGATTGCCAAACTGATGATGCGTAGCGGCAAGCATTAAAGGCGTCCAGCCATGTCGATCACGCGGATCAGGTGTCACGCGCGCGCTTAGCAATTCCTCAACGCAGTCGGTACACGACGTCATCGCTGCACGATGCAAAGGCGTAACGCCGTCGCGGTCAGCCTTACTCAGATCGGCGCCAGCGCCTCGCAGTAATACGAGGCCCTCTGCACATGCATTACTTGCCGCAAACCAGGCTGGCGTGCGCCCTGCAGGATCGGTAATGTCGGGGTCGAGCAATTCGTCAACAAGGGTTCGTATTGCGGCCGGGCGGCAGACCTGCGTTGCATGCATAAGGGCGGGAAAAGGCGCGTTAGTCGAGGGCGTGAATCCGGCGTTGAGCAACAACACTAGGTTCCTGTCAGCGCCAGTCTCGATCGCTGCCGCAATCGCGGGCTCTGATGATGATGCTGAGACGGACGACGATGCTGAGCCAAGCAGTGCAATAAGCACATCGCTTCGATCAAGCGCTGCCGCAGCGACGATCGCCGTGTTCCCAGTCGCATCAGATAGCACCGGAGACGCTCCCACCTGAAGGAGGCGCGTCACGAGCGCAAGATGTCCCCGCTCCGCGGCAATGGTCAGCGCGGTACGTTGATTCTCGTCAACCTGATCCACGGCAGCACCGCTTTCCAGTAGCTTGTTGATGGCGCGAATATCGCCACGGTCAGCCGCCACAAACCAAATCGCTCGTCCGTCACGGTTCACCTGATCCAGTTGCAGATGTGCGGTCGAAGAGGATGCCGCTCGCGATGGCTGTGTGACGCCCAGCGCTCTTGCCACGTCCTCCGACCGGCTCAGCGCGGCTATTTGTGTCGCCGTCTGATTGCTCGCGTTTGCTAGCGACACATCAGCGCCGGCCGCCAACAGATCCTGCACGATGTCCAGATGTTGTCGTTTTGTGGCAATGAGAATCGGGGAATTGCCAAACAGGCCGGTCTGGTCGATTTCCGCTCCGCGCTCTATGAGTATGCGTGCGACATCCGCATGCCCGGCGCTCACCGCATGAATCAGGGGGGTATCACCTACAACGTCCGTGGCATTGATTGATGCCGAGGCATCGAGAAGTCGCGTAACGATAGCGGGATGGCCGTTGCGAGCCGCTTGAATTAACGCTGTACTGCCGCTGATTGAACGACGATTGACATCAACACCCGTCCCGATCAGGTCATCAAGCTCATCCAGGTCGCCACGCCCAGCCGCCCAGATAAGCGCGATCAGCTGCTGATCGCTAGCAAATTGCGGCCAGTCGAAACGG
>JBCCCC010000167.1:0-6348 GCA_039033695.1 Pseudomonadota bacterium
ATCGGTGCGAGAACTGGCCGAGCTGGGGATACGCATGATGCTGGACGATTTCGGCTATGGCTACGCCACGTTGAGCAGCCTTGTGGACATGCCAATAAGCGGGCTGAAGATCGACCGTCGTATGGTATCGAAATTGCCGACGAGCTCGGTCGCCCGCAAAGCCGTCAAGCACATCTTGAAGATGGCGAATGACATGGGACTGAAAGTCGTCGCAGAAGGCTCGCAGTCGCTCCAGGAGGACATCTATTTGTCCGAACTAGGCTGCAACTACGGGCAAGGCTTCGGCTTCTCTCGTCCTGTCTCCGCTGAGATTCTCACAGAACTTGTCAACTGCCCACCGATGCGTCACTAACTGGCGAGTAGCGAGGACTAACACATGCCAAACCCAAACGACATTCTCCAGAAAACCGAGCTGGGGATTCGGGAAATTAAAGAGCAGAACGATCCGATTCTGCCACGCGAGGCCCGCAACATCCTGATTCTGATTAATGGAAAGAGCAGCCTTGCCGACTATCGGGCGTCCCTAAACAAGAGCAAAGTATTCGCCGATGCGGGTGGCATCGATCAATACGTCGACCTATTACTTAGCATGGACTATCTGGAAGTCAAGCCTGTGAAGCCGACCCAATCACAGCAGCCTGTCGAGGAGATCGTGCTCGGATCAGACGCACCAACTATCGAAGCGCGAGTGGTCAACCTCGAGCAGCATCGAGAGGACAAGCTACTTGATAGCATTGCAAGCATGAGCAACGCACCACCGACCATTAGTCAGCCTATCTCTGTTGATGAAGTGCGTACGGCGCTAGCCGAGATTATCGAGGCCTCGAGTGGTCTGACCGACACATGGAACTGGCTTTTCCGACTCGAGGAATGCACGAGCGCAGTTGAGTTCGTCGCATTGATCCGCGGATTGCGAGATGCGGGCATCAAAGCACCGCGCGATCTGTCCAAGCTAGAAAAACGACTTCGCGCGAAGTAAGCAGCGATCGGACCTGCGACTGACCAACAGCATCACATAAATTTATCAGGAGACCTAACATGAGCCTAGCCGAGGCAGCTGCCGAAAAAAACGCAAAGTTCCTACACGGGGAACACATATTGACTCGGATGACATACATCAGCCGCTACAACTCGCATAACGATAACGATGAGCTGAACAAGATTCTCGACCAAGCTCGGAAAAACAACTCCAGTCGTGGCATCACTGGCGTGCTCGTGTTCAATCATGACTATTTTCTGCAGAGCATTGAAGGTCGCAGGCCACTGATCAATGAGTTGCTGAGAAAACTCGTCAAAGACCCGCGACACTTTTCGCTGCAGATCATTGAAGCACGCGAGATCGATCAGCGCCGTTGGACGCACTGGGACATGAACTACCTGACCCCGACATCGCGTCACAAGGACAAGGCCCTGCAGTTCTCGGGTGCAAGCCAATTCAATCCGTATTTGATGAGTAAGCGTCAGATCATGATGCTCATCGAGACACTAACAAAAATGCAAGAACAGGAAGCCAAGAAGAACGTGGTCGAAAAACGCGGCTTGTTCGGTTTGCGCAAAGCCAGCTAATCGCTGGTCGATAAGAGGACTTACGCCATGTACGACATACACTCGGATGCTCACATTCTCATCAGTCTCACGTACGCAAGCCGGGCGAACCCCGACGTGTCATCGCAAGACTTCAAGCAGATCCTCGATCAGGCACAGGAAAACAACCTTGCGGCCGGCATCACGGGGATGTTGACCTTTAACAAAGAGTACTTTCTACAAACAATTGAAGGCCCGCGCGCGCAGATCAATGGGTTGCTTGCAAAGTTGATCGGCGACAGACGTCATTATGATTTGCAAGTCATCGAGTGTCTGGAGATCAGCGCACGATCCTGGGCCGAGTGGTCGATGAACTACGCCACACCAACGACAGAGAATAACGCCATCTACCTGCGTTACTCGACCACCAAGGATTTCAATCCGTACCTGTTGAACGCTGACTCCGCGCGAGCCCTGCTCAGAGATTTGGCCGCTAAGCCCAAGAAGGCTGTTGTGAGTCGCGTTGCCTAGTCGCGACCTTGATTAGTCGACCGTCCGATTGTCGTAGGTGACCGCGGTACAAATTACCAGCTTCGCCTTTGTTGGCTAGGCTAGTCTCTGATCAGACGTCACAACACCAACTACCTCGGCGTGTGTTCGGCTGTGTTGTTCGTATTGGATTTGCCTGACTGTTGACGGTAGCCGGTTTGTCGGCCAAAGCTATCTGGATCATTTAATCGCGCAAGCACCGAACGCTACTACGCCGACCGAACGGGTTTAGGAGCCAGGATCCGTACCCGGCCGGACAGGCTTCACGAGCGTCGCTAGGGCTGCTTTGGCCGATGTTGCCTCTGGGTGATTCGGCCCAAGTCCCCCAGCGAGCGACTGAACGGCACAGGAGAACGCGTCGATTGCATCTTCGGCGAGGCTCAGTGCTTGCAGTGCGGCGCCTTTGGCTGCACAACTTCTGCCCACGTCGGCACTGCTCGCACTGTCGCGCGCGAACGATCTCGCGATGGCCTCCCAATCGTTCGCCAGCGTCAATGCGCGTTGCGACATGTCCGATTCCAACGCAAATTGTGTCGCGACCTCGAGCAATACCAAGACACCACGTGATGATCGAGTTGATGGATATCCAAATTCGGTGAGTGCGGCCTCCAAGTCCGCGACGGCCTGCTCGTGATCCCCTTGCTGCCAGAGCAATGAGGCTTCGACTCGCCGTATGCCCGCGAGATACACTTCGTAGCGAGCCGGAGATTGCGAGAACACCGATTTCGCCTTTTCTACAAACTCGCGCGCGCTTTCGAGCTCCCCGATCATGGCGTAGCCGCGTGCCAGGCTAAGCTCGAACACCGCGCGCCGCGATGCGCCGTACTCTGCAGTTGCGCGCACTATAAGCGGTTCGAGCACTGCGAGTGCCTCTTTTGGCTGTCTCATCTTTATGTGCGAAACAGCGATACTTGTGAGTACATCGTCCCGTCTCGGCGAGGTCGCGTCGACATTGTTCAGAATACCGATAAGCCCGTCATGCTGCTCTTTGAGTTGTCCGAATGCACCGAGTAACGTGGCATTGTTAATGCCTGCGACGATCCCCCCGGTTGTCGCAAGTCTGCCCGTCTTGCCAAAAAGATGTAGCAAGCGATCATTCGTGTCCTGTGCCTCCGACAGGCGGCCCAATCGGAAATAGTGGTTGCTGAGTTCGTTGAGCAGGCGCAGTTCAGTGACCGGCGCCTTCACTGGATACCCATCTATCTCTGCGCGAGCGGCCTCAAGCACGTCAATCGCCTGCCGACGCTCGCCGCTGTTTTCCAACATGAGGGCTTGTGCACGGGCACATCGCCCCACGGCATCAGGTGACAAACGCGTCACATCCTGAGCCAGTATCTGCGCCCGCTCGAACAATGCGAGTGCATCTGCTGCAGACCTACGATTTGCGTTGCGACTCTCTTCGCACAACACATTGACCAGCAAGTCCGTATCACCAGAGATCTCTGCTGCCTTCCGGGCGCGTTCAAGGTACTGCCCCTCCTCATCGCTCATCTGCAGGCTGTCAAAGCCGCGCGAAAGGTCAAAAAACAACTGGCCGGCGTAACGCTGATCGGTCGAAGTCTGCAACGCAATCGTCGCGGCGCTGGCGACAAATACATCGGCAACGGAAGTCGAGTCACTCGCGACGCTTGCGTCACCCAAAAGTCTATCCAGTAGCTCGCCAGCGGTTTCGGCGCGCTGCTGCTGCTCGAAAGCGAAGTCACGTTGTTCTACAGCCGCTAACCTCAGTGTGTTGATGATCAGCGCGGCCGAAATCAAGGTCACCAAGAGCAGGAGACTTGTCGCAACACCGCCGCGGTAGCGCTTGATGAACTTGACGGTTCGATAGCTTAACGTCGGCGGGTGCGCAGAAACGGGCCTGTGCGTTTGATGATTCTTGAGGTCGGCGGCAAACGCTACAGCACTCTGGTAGCGATCAACCGGATCCAGGGCGGTCGCCTTATGCAGTATGTTGTCTAGATCTCCGCTCAGTGCCCGGCGTGCATGTTCAGCGCCCCGCTCGGCCGCGTAATACGATGCCGTAGGTAACGCTACCGCGGCAAGATCGACGGGCGACCGTCCGCCCGCCGGACGTGGGTTGTCGCCCACCAAGAGTTGATACAAGACCAGACCGAGTGAATAGACATCCGTTGCCGTGCTGATGGGCTGGCCCATGAGCTGCTCCGGCGCCGCATAGTCGGGGGTCAACACCTGACCATACGTTTGTGTCAGACTGCCAGTGTCGTTGGTCGTATCGTCAGAGAGTGTCGCAACGCCAAAATCCAGCAGCTTAACGGTGCCGCTTTCCGTGACGCAGATGTTGGCGGGCTTCAGGTCACGATGCACTACGAGGTTGGCGTGGGCATGTGCGACACCGTCGAGCACCTGCAAGAACAAATCAATGCGCTTGCGCAGCCCCAGTTTCCGGCTATGGCAGTAGTGGTCGATGGCGTCACCTTCGACGTACTCCAACACCAGGTAGGGCTGATCGCCATGGGTGCCCGCGTCAATGAGTTGGGCGATATTGCGGTGTGCCAATCGGCCAAGAAGACGCCCCTCTTTTTCAAAACGCAGGATGGCAGACTCGGTGGCGATGGCGCGACGCAACAATTTGACGGCATAGTGCGCATCGAAGCGACCATCGTTGCGTTCCGCGAGCCAGACATCACCCATGCCGCCAGTGCCGACACGCTTTAGCAAGCGATAGTGACCGAAGTCCTCTCCGGTGCGATCGTCGGGCGGCTTACCAGGGTGTAGCGTCAGTTGCAGTTTACTGGAAAGCTTAACCAACGCTGCGTCGGCTCTCGCGTCGGCCGCGAGTATCGCCTCAACCTCTTCGCGCAAGGCCGGCGAATCGAAGGTTCTCTGGTCGATCTCGCGACGCTGCTCCGCGGTCGGCAGATCACAGATATCGAGGAAAATCTCCTCCGCAAGCGATAGCTCGTCGTCACTTGGCATGCGTAATCCTAAATAGCTACTGGTAGATACCGCCTTTGCTTTGAAAAGGGATCAATCGGACTCGTCCTGTTGCGCAAGCCATGCGCGGACCAGTCGCCAGTCACGTTTCACTGTGGCGGTCGAAATCCCGAGCGCCGCCGCGGTTTCTTCCACACTCAACCCACCGAACAAGCGCGCCTCAAGTACCCGCGCTCGGCGTGGATAATCTGATTCCAATTCACGGATCGCCTCATCCAGCGCAAGCAACTCATAAACGTTGATTTCGGTGCCAATCTCGATGTCATCAAAACTGATACGAACCTGGTCGGCACCGCGCTTCTGTCGATTCTGTTGCTCAGCATAGTTGACCAGGATTTGACGCAGGGCGCGCGATGCTGTCGCGAAGAAGTGCGCGCGACTCTCAAAGCTGGCCGACCCGGACAACTTGATATACAGCTCGTTGACCAACGCCGTCGTGCCCATGGTTTCATTGCCAACCCACTTACTGCGCTGCGAATGCGCCAGCTTGCGCAAGTGGGCATAGACCAATCGATACAGCTGCTCGCGAGCCACGCCATCGCCAGCGCTCGCATCGCCCAAAAGCTCCGTAATTGAAGTGTCGCTCAAGAGTCGACTCCTGCGGCTCGCGATCAACCGGAACGCCCTCGTTGATCCCTTATGCCGCCGCTTGCGGTATCCCTTAGTAGCGACTGGCTTAAAGTCGCTCGCCAACGATTATAGCCCACAACCAAGGGCACACGGAGATGCCATGATTTCTCGAATCCTCGCCGCTATCGCATTGATCGCCCTGGGCGCCTGCTCGTCCGGTGGCGGCTCTGACACTGACCCTCCGGCAACCCCGCCGCCATCATCCACGCCAACACCAGGTTCACTCCAGTTCGTGTTGGATAGTGTGACCGTCAATGAAACCGCCGGTATTGCCGCGGTTCAGGTCGAACGCAGTGGTGGCCAGGATGGCATCGTGACGGCCGATGTCGTGTTCATTGCGCAGTCGGCTGGCATCTCGGACGTGTCACTAGATGTTACTGCGGTGTCGTTTGGCGATGGCGACAATGCCGCGAAGGATGTTGCCTTTACCGTCATCGACGATTCGGAGACAGAAGGCAACGAGACCTTCGCGATCGAACTGGGCAATCCGGGTGGCGGCGCGACCCTTGGTGCGGTTGCAAGCGCGGCGATCACCATTGTGGACAACGATTCCGTAGCCCCGACACCGTCTGCCGGCTTTGCGATCAATGACACCGGCGTGAGTTTGTGCGCGACCGGGCTGGAGACCGGCATCGCCTGCGATGCGGCCGGTGCGACGAGCGACTATCCCGGTCAAGACGCCGAACGCGG
>JBCCCC010000168.1:0-6125 GCA_039033695.1 Pseudomonadota bacterium
AGCTCACCGGCCTTGTGGAGCGCATTCAGGTCATCAAAGCCGCCGATATGTTGCTCGCCGATGAAGATCTGCGGCACCGTGCGGGCGCCGTTTGAGCGCTGCAGCATTTCATCGCGCGCTGCAGCATCGGTGGTGACATCGATAAGCGTGTACTCGGCGCCCTTGGCATCAAGCAATGCCTTGGCAGCGCTGCAGTAAGGGCAGTAGCCTTTTGAATAGACCGTGATTTCAGCCATGAGCGATCAACCTTTGTGCTTTTTCTTCTTGTCTTTGCTGCGCGACTTCGACTTGCGGCCGCTAACCAGTGGCAGGTTGTCTTGCTGCCAGGCAGCAATGCCGCCGCGCAGTGCAAACACATCAGTGTAGCCCTTCTTGCGCAGGTCGCCGACAACCCGGCTGCACTGCATACCGGTCTGACAGGCGACAATCACCTTTTTGTCTTTCAGGTCACTCAGCCGGTCCTCGCTGGCTTCCATTTGGTCGGCCGTGAGATTACGGGCGCCGGCAATATGGCCTTTGGCAAAATCATCCGGGGAGCGGATATCCAGGACCTGGGCATCATCGTTAATCAGTTTGATGGCATCAGCGACGCTGAGGTCGGTCAGCGCGCGCGCCTTGATCCGAAACTCAGTGAACAGCAGCAGGAACAGGCTGGCGACCAAACCGCCGGTCAGCAAGAGGTTGTTGTTAGTGAATTCTATAAGCTGTTGCATGTGGTGACGATCAATGACATTGCCGGCCGCGCAGTATACCAATACTGGTCCATATTGCGGTGATTAGCGTTGTTGCGCGCGTGCAGGTGTTGCGTACACTTGCCCTTACATAACCCGGATCCCATGCGCTTTGACCGATCATCGCCGACCCACCTGCTCTCTAGGCCTCACGCTGGCCACCTTGGCATTGTTGCCGCTGATGGCCGTCGCGCAGTCGCAGGTCGCCAGCGAGAAACAGCTGCGCGAGGTGCAACAGCGCATCGCGGACATGACGGCGCAAATGTCCGAGCGGGTGCGTGAACGCGATACGTTAACCGCTGCGCTGTCTGATTCGGAGAAGAAACTGGCGGCCGCCCAGCAGCGCCGGCGCGAGCTTCGCGGTGAGCAGGACGCAGCTGCCGAGCGCCTGGTGTTGGCGGACGAGCGCGCGCGCCTGCAGTCTGCGTCGCTCGATACCGAGCGCGAAGAACTGGCACGCCAGCTGCGCGCGGCTTACGCCAGCGGGCGTCAGGAGCGCATCAAGCTGGCACTCAACCAGCAGTCGCCGGCGACGCTGGGCCGCATGATGACTTACTACGGCTATCTTGGCGATGCGCGGCTGGCCAACATCAACTCCCTGCGTCGCGGGCTGCAAAAGCTTGCCGACCTGCGCGCGCAGGCGCAGGCTGAGCGCGATACCTTGGCAACGCTTGCGAGCGAGGCCGATACGCTCATCGCGACGCTTGCCCGCGGCCGCGAAGAGCGCTCGCGGCTGGTTGCCAATATCGACAAGAAGCTGCAGCAGGAAGCGGCCATGCTCACCGAACTGGAGAGCCAGGAACAAGACCTGTCGCGGTTGTTGGCCGAGCTCTCCAGCATTCTGTCCGATTATCCAATCAACGCTGAGGAACCCATCAGCCAATTGCGTGGGCAGTTAACCTGGCCCGTGGCGGGTAGGCTCGTGACCAGCTTCGGCGACTCACGGGGCGTTGGTAATGTGCGCAGCAAAGGCGTTGTGCTCGCGGCCAACACCGGAGACGAAGTGCGGGCGATCTACCACGGACGCATTGCCTATGCCGACTGGCTGCCCGGCCTTGGCCTGCTGACGATTATCGATCACGGCGATGGATTGCTCTCGCTGTACGGTTATAACGAAACGCTGCTTAAATCCGTTGGCGACTGGATCTCGCCCGGTGAGGTTATCGCGACCGTGGGTAACAGTGGCGGCCAGGCACGACCTGCGTTGTATTTTGAGTTGCGGCGCGGCCGCGAGGCCGTTAACCCGCGGCCGTGGTTCCGCAATAGGCCGGGCCCAGACCGCCGCTAGGCTGCCGCTGTGGGCCGACGCTCGGAATTGCGCAAGCCCATGTGCTATGTTCGGAGTCCGTGATTCAAGGCACCCATTCATGACGCTGTTTAGCCGGGCATGCATCGCAATACTGGTTGGCCTTTCGCTGGGCGTGACGCTGGTGGTTGGTAGTCAATTGTCGCAGCCACGCCAAGTCGACCAGGCAAGAACCGCAGAAGCCCGGCTTCTGCGCGAGGTTCTTGACCGCGTGCGCGCCGAATATGTCGACCCGGTCGACGACGCCCGCCTGATGGAGGCGGCGATTCGAGGCATGGTTGCTGATCTGGATGCCCACTCGCAGTTCCTTGATGAAGACGAGTTCGACGATATTCGCGTCGGCGCGACCGGTCACTATTCCGGTGTTGGCCTGGAGGTGACCCTGGTTGGGCACGATGTGACTGTAATCACCCCGTTCGAGGGTTCGCCCGCCGATCGCGCAGGCATTCGCGCTGGCGACATTATTGTTGCGATTGATGATTACCCTGCCGATGGCGATGAGCTGTTCGCGACCATACACCGCATGCGCGGCGAGGCTGGTACGCCAGTGACGCTCTCGGTGCTGCGCCCCTCGTCCGAAGAAATGCTGCGCTTTGAACTACATCGGCAGCGCTTGCAAATCTCCAGCGTCAACGGCCGACTGCTGGCGCCCGGCCTTGGCTACGTACGCATTAGCCAGTTCCATGAAGAAACGGCGATGCAGATGCAGCAAATGCTCGCGCAGCTCGGCGAGGAAAACCTCACACCACTGCGCGGCGTTGTGCTTGATTTGCGCGACAATCCAGGTGGCTTGCTCGATGCGGCGGTCGATGTTGCTGACCTCTTGTTGGATGAAGGCATGATCGTCAGCGCCCGCGGTCGCAGTTCTGAGGCAGGCTTCGAGCATCATGCGGTTCGCGGCAGCATCGTCCCCGACGCGACCATGATTGTACTGGTGAACGGCGCTTCGGCTTCCGCCGCCGAGATCGTCGCTGGCGCGCTGCGGGACAACGAGCGCGCCCGCTTGCTCGGCACGTCAACGTTTGGCAAGGGGCTCGTGCAAACAGTGATGCCGTTGTCGCGTGGGCAGGCAATCAAGTTGACCACCTCTCGTTACTACACCCCGTCCGGTGACTACATTCAAAACAAGGGCATCACCCCGGACATCGTTGTGCGCAACGAGCCGAACGGGCAGGACAAACAGTTGCAAGAGGCGCAACGCCTGATCAGCAACACAACCCTGGTGCTGAACGACACTCCATGATGCGGGTTTGCTGCGGGCTGCTATGGCTATGCATGGCGGGCGCCGTTGGCGGCGCCGATCGTCCGCGTATCGCGATTATCATTGACGACATCGGTTACCGGCATATAGAGGACCATCGTGTTCTTGAGCTGCCGCCCGCGGTAGCCGTGGCCGTCTTGCCAGAGTCGCCGCATGGCAAACGTATCGCGCGACTGGCCGCAGCGCAGAAACGGGAAGTGTTATTGCACTTGCCCATGCAGTCCCTGCATCCCGGCCAGAACAACGCATTGCTCGGTCCCGGCGCGCTGCACGCTGATATGACAGAAACTGCGTTGCGGCGCCGGCTCGCAGCTAGCCTGGCCGCGGTGCCGCAGGCAACGGGCGTCAACAACCACATGGGCAGCCTGTTGACGCAGCAGCCGCAGCCGATGCGCTGGCTCATGCAGGCGCTGTCGTGTCATCGCAACCTGTATTTTGTCGATAGCTACACGACGCATCTGAGTGTTGCCCATGACATCGCGCATGATCATCAGCTGCCAAGTATCCGTCGCGATGTGTTCATTGATGGTGACCGCCAGGAGTCGGCGATGCGCGCACAGTTGGCAAGACTTTTATCAATCGCCGAACGCAAGGGCCACGCGCTGGCCATTGGCCATCCATTGCCGGCCACGCTTGAGTTGCTCGAAGAGTTCACGCAGACATTAGACGCACGTGGTATCGACCTGGTATCGCCGGCGATGCTGGTCTCAATACCCGAGCCGCATGCCGAGCGCGTCAATCCCAGTAACCTGACTGCCAAGGCGCGTTAGAATGCGGTCAAATTCAAACCGATCGAGCAGTTAAGTCATGTCGAAGTTTCGCTATTGTCCCGTCTGTGCTGCGCCATTGGTGCCCGCCAACCATGGTGATCGCATGCGCATGGGCTGCAGCGATGCGCGCTGCCAGTTTGTTCACTGGGATAACCCGACGCCAGTTGTGGCGGCAATTGCCGAGCGCAACGGCGGCATTATCCAGGTTCGCAGCCACGGCTGGCCGCCGGGATGGTATGGCCTGGTCACTGGTTTTCTCGAAGCGGGCGAGATGCCGGAACAGGCTGTGCTGCGTGAGGTCGAAGAAGAGACGGGCCTGAAGGCGAGTATGGGCAGCTATATCGGCATGTATCCGTTTTACAGAATGAACCAGTTACTCATTGCCTACCATGTGACGGTGCCAGACGGCGACATCGTCCTGGATGCGAGCGAGCTGGAAGGTTACCGCGAGGTGCCGCTAGCTGAGGTGCAACCGTGGGCCAGCGGCACGGGGTATGCGCTGCGCGACTGGCTGGCGACCCGCGGGCATGTGATCGCTGACGAAGACATGCTCAGTCTAGAACGGAGAACAGGCTCATGAGCCGGGTGCTGC
Source organism: Pseudomonadota bacterium (assembly GCA_039033695.1). GTDB lineage: Bacteria > Pseudomonadota > Gammaproteobacteria > Steroidobacterales > Woeseiaceae > CALBPI01. The sequence goes on from JBCCCC010000168.1 coordinate 4,661, forward strand.
TCTGGTTGTGTGTGCTCGCTGTGGTTCCTGCGGCCACACACGCACAGGTGACCCCAGTCGCCACGATGTGCCCTGAGGTCTGGCAACCGATTTGCGGCGCCGATGGCCAAACCTATGTCAACGAATGCATGCTGCGACAGGCAGGCGTTGCACTGCTGAGCGTTGGCGAGTGTCCCAGCGACCCCGAGGCAACCGAACCCGATGCGCGCGGCAATTGCCCGCCCACATTTGCACCAGTCTGTGGCGATGACGGTGTCACCTATGCCAATACCTGTTTCGCAGCCCTCGCAGAGACGACCGTCAAAGAGGCGGGCCTGTGCGCAGTCGATGCCTGCCCTGCTGAGGCAGTGCCCGTGTGCGGGCGCAATGGCCGGACGTTTCTTAATCGCTGCACCGCGCAACGCTCGCGAGTTGCGGTTGAATACGATGGTGCTTGCGACCTGAATGCCTGCCCGGATGTGTATGCGCCGGTGTGCTCGGTCGACGGGCGCACCTATGCCAATGCTTGTCTGGCCGAAGCCGCCGAGGCCAGCATTGATTCGCTCGGCGCCTGTGATCAACGCCCGTGCCCGGCTGTGTTCGTGCCGGTTTGTGGCGCCGACAATGTGACCTACGGCAATGCCTGCGAGGCCGAACGTCGTGGCGTGCGGATCGTGGCGCCGGGCGATTGCCAGAACAACAATTGCCGAAACCGCTATGAACCGGTGTGCGCCAGCGACGGGCGTACCTACGACAATCGTTGCCTGTTGGAAGCAGCGGGCAAAACCATGTTGTACGCCGGGGCGTGTTCAGTCACGGGTACGGCACGGTGAACAAGGTGACATTGCGCCGGCGTCTATCCGATTGGTTCCGGCGCGACAGCCCGAAGTATTCCGTGGCACATAATCATAAATAACCGATTTTAAAGGTGACGGCTGCAACACCCAGTGGCGAAAAAGCGCATAAGCCCTTTTATGACTTCGGCAATTGACTTTGCTGCTATCCACTCATGTCTATATAACCCGAAAATCAATTGAAGCACGTCAGGATGATATCCGAGACAATCGGCTGATGCTCACTGAGTACGCTCGTGATGACCGGTCGCCAAAGGCGCTTACGTCGAGGTTTGGGCCAAATTCACTCTCCTTCTGGCGCCCTGTACCCCCAACCGTTCCGACGAAACGGCTGCCCAAACCAGCTTTTCTTGTACCCAGCCAGAAGCCAATTGAGCGGCGTGTATCTGACGAAGATCACATAGAGCGCGACGCAAACGATCAGGCCAAACGCGGCGGCTGCGGGGACGGCCACATGCTGATCCCACCCTTGCGTGACCATCCAGATCGAGGCCTCGTAGACGATCAAGAGGTGGGCGATGTAGGTGAAATAGGACACCTCAATGGCCCATCGCAGCACTTGGCTGGGTGTGCGGATCAGCCATTCCATCAGCCCAATGAAGCCAAACACAAAGCTCAGGCTGGCCGCCGCG
>JBCCCC010000169.1:0-6122 GCA_039033695.1 Pseudomonadota bacterium
ATGGTCCAAACGCTTCGATAAGCAGCTCGACAGCATTTTCGATATTCAGGACGAAATCGCCGAAGAGGTCGCCAAGGCATTGAGCGTGTCATTGCTGGCCGGGCAGGGCAGCGCGAGTCTCAGCGGTGTATCGACGCGCAATGTCGAGGCGTATGACTTGTATTTGCAGGCGCTGGCAGAGTCTCAAAAGGGTTCTTTCGGCAGCCTGCGTTCGGCAGAGCAATTGCTGACCGCGGCGCTTGAGCTCGACCCGGGTTTTGATGAAGCGTATTCGGTAATGGCATCGGTCTATTTGGCGCAAACGATGACTGGCATGCTGGCGTATGAGGCCGGCTTGCTGAAGGCGAGCGATGCTGCACAACGTGCGCTGTCGCTGGATCCGAATAATGCCGAGGCGATCGGCGTTAGTATGGAAACGTCAGGTCGACTGGCGTTCGAACGTGGCAATTTCGAAGCTGGTACCGGTGACGCGGATGCCATGCGCGCGTTTGTCGAGAGCGTGCCTGGCGAAGTAGCCCCAAAAAGGATGTACGCCGGTTACTTGCTGTTTGTTGGTCGGTTTGATGAAGCGTTACTGCAGCTTGAGCGAGCACTTGAGCTTGACCCGCTCAATGCGCAATTGCGTTACGACCACGGGGTGCTGCTGAATCTGATGGGGCGTCGCACCGAAGCGCGTATTGCATTTCGTGAGTCCTTGCGCTTGGAGCCCGAGCAGCCAAACCTCTACACAGCGCTTGGCCAGATGGATCTGCGGGGAGGCGACCTGGTGGGTTTTGTCCAGAACGTCGAGATCGCGATGGAACTGGACCCGGCTGATCATGAGCAGCCTTTGTTCATTGCATCGACCTTGTGCCTCGGTGGCCTTGCAAAGCAGGCGCTGCCGTATCTTGAAAAATCAGCCGAAATCGTTGCCGAGAACGACTATGCCGACAGTGTTCGGCTATCGTGTCTGAACGCAGGCGGCGATACCGAGGCCGCTATCAGGCTGGCGATGCGCTTGCTCGAAGACGATATTGAGAACCGGCACGGTGCCTTTACCGCGACGGTTGGTGAATTTCTATTGGCGCATACTGGTCGCGGCACACTCGCACAAGGCGTCGACTATCTCGAATCACTGTATCCGGGCTTTCTAACCAATACTCTGGATACCGATGTCGACATAAAAGTCGGATTCAGCCGACTGATCGTCTCGCCAATTCTCGCCTCGCTTCGAAGTCGCGAGGCGCAGCGCGAGGATGCATTGGCTATTGAGCGCTACTATGCCGAGACTGCTCGTGACATGACTTCAGAGCAGATGCCCAATATGTTCTACCTGGCACTCAGTGGCAAGCAGCAGGAATTCGTGACGTTTATGGTCGACGAGGTTTTCACTGATGTTGAGATGGCACTGCCAAACAGCACACTGCGCCTGTTTTTTGAGTTGCCACACAACGCTGAGTTGGCTAGCCATCCCAAGATTGCTGCGGGCCTGGAGGGCTGGGACAGCACGTTCGAGCGCGCTCGAAGCCGTTTGCTGGCATTTCTTGAGGAGCGTGATACGTGAGTTTTGCTCTGAACGGAAACGCCACACGATGTGATCAGCATGGCCATGCCCCTGCGGTCGGTGAAGACTGCCAACGCTAACGCACGTTACTTGCGCCGCTTGAGGAACTTGAGCGCCGACCAATCCGAGTCAACCGCGCAGACCTTAACGTCCACCCAACCCGTCGGCAAGATAACTTCCCGCAGCGTGTCTTCCGTCAAATCCTCAAAAAGGTCCGACGACTTTTTCGGCCATGACACCCACAGCATACCGCCGTCCGAAATGCGATCGAGAACCTTGGGAAACGCTTTGTCCAGGTCCGCACGGTGGCGGCAGAACAGGTGAACCATTTCTGCACTGCGCAGTCGGTTGGACACGTTGGCATCGTCGTGCCCGGCAATGAGCTGATCATAGTGCGCTGGGGCTTTGATCGTGAGGCAGCGCATGCCGGGTTTGATGCCGAGTTTCTGGAACAGCGGTTTTCCAGAGTAGCCGTGGGTGACGGGTTTGGCCATAGCAGCAACCTATTCGGGTCGTGTCTCAATGAGGTTAGTCGACACAGCGGTAAAGACAACCTCGTCATCCTGATTGAGTAGTTGGTACTGGAACCTTGTGACGCCGCGAGTGGGGTCCTTAGCCGAGATGCGTTTGTCGATGCACCAGGCGCGCGCTCGCAATTCATCCCCGCCACGTACGGCAACCGGCCATCGCACGTCGTCCCATGCGACGCCACAAATCCAGGCGATATCGTGCGCGATCTGGTTGTCCAGCTTGCGCCACAGCATCATCGTGTACTGCCCAGAGGCAATAACATCGCCAAAACGTGACTGTTTGGCCGCCGCCTCGTCAACATGAAAATACTGTGGGTCGTATTGCTTGGCGAAATCGATCATATGCGCCTTGTCGACGATCATGGATCCGGACGTCTTGACATCGCCAACGATCAAATCCTCGAGGTAGCGCTTTTTCACGTCGTCAGTACCTGGTAGCCAATCGCCGGGAAGTGCACATTCAGTGCGCCGACGCGCTCATCCTGGCGGCGGATCACCACGCGCTGCAGATCAAGATGCAGCAACTCGCCGGTCACCTGGTCCTGACCGTAATCGTTGGCGCACACAGCCACGGCCTGGCCGCGGCGAAGCCCCAGCCAGTTGTCGCCGGCGACCTCGCCAGCATCATCGGGCACGGCATTGCGGGCAACTTCCAGTGCATCCGCGGCCGGTATGTCAGAGCGCTGGCCATGCCCCACGGTTGCCATACGCGCGGACCATGCATTCAGCCGTGTGAACGGTGCGAGCAGCTTATCGGCGCTCGGGATGTTCGCGCCGGCCATCCAGACGACGAACCAGGCCAGTACGTCCGTGAAGCCGGGCGTGTCGCCGTCCAGGTAGTCGCTGCCACTGCCAAGCTGGTCTTCAACCAGACGCGCTTGCGCCTGGAATTGCCAGCGTGCGGCCGGCAGTGACTCTTCCAATTTGCCAAAATCCATGAAATTGAAAAACGCCTTGCGATCGTTGATGACTGCGTCGGGCACTTGCGGGTTCTCGCCCATCGAGAGCGCTGCGCCGGGCTCGAAAAACGCTTTGTCGCTCCAACGAGATAGCGCCAACGCGAGACCGCGCTGACCGCTCGGAAAGATCGAGGGCGCAGGTTCACGAGCCTCCAGTTCCTCAGCGATAAGCAGTGTGTCGCAATAGATATCAGCGCCGATCTGTAGCACCGGCGTCTTTCGATAACCGCCGGTCAATGCCGTGAGATCGGGCTTGGGCATGATCATTGGGATCTCGACAGACTGCCAGGCCAGTTGCTTCAATCCGAAGACCAGGCGGATCTTTTCGGCGAATGGTGAAGCATCGAAATGGTGCAATATGTAGGGACTCACGTTAGATTCTCCGCGGCGATTGCCTTGATGGTGTGTGTATGACGATGAAGAAACTGTTGCTGGCAGAGGCGGCCGAGTTGTTGAAACCCGGCATGACCGCGTTCATTCACGGCACGACGAGCGAGCCGCGCGCGCTGGTTGAGTACTTGGCCGAGCATCCGCATCACATGGCCGGCGTGCATCTCATCACAAGCTTCATACCTGGCATCAACAACATCCAGCTTGCTGGTATTGCCCCAGGCAGTCGATTGACCACCTTCATGGCGCAGCCGGCACTTCATGACGCCATTGCTAGCGGGCAGGCTGAGGCACTGCGATTGCCGTACTCGGCGCTGGCCGGTTTCTTTGCCGAGTTGCCGCGCCTGGATATTGCCTTTGTGCAAGGGCGCATCTGTGTCGATCACAGCTTCAGCACCGGCATCACCGGCGAGCTGATTCCTGTGGCCTGCGACAAGGCGGAAACGATCTGCGTGATCAACAACGGTCTGATGGCAACGCCAGTATCGGGCTGCCAGATACCAGCGCAGCGTGCAGATTTTGTCGTCGATGCTGACGCGCCGCTGATTGAATACATCACCGCAGATCGCACGGATGCGGTCAGCGAGAAGATCGCCGCCAACGTCGCGGGCCTGGTGCGAGACGGTGACACCATTCAGGCGGGTTTGGGTGTGATTCCCGGCGCCGTGTTCGCATTGCTCGCAAAACACCGCAAGTTGCGCGTGTTCAGTGGCATGGTCAGCGATGCATTGATCCCGCTGGCCGAATCTGGTGCGCTGGATGACGATGCGATGCATGTCTACGGCATGGCAATGGGCAGCGCACAGCTGTACGCCTGGTTGGACGGTCGGCGCGGTTTTGAAGTGGCCGGTGTGGAGCGAACGCATGACCGCGAGACGTTGCGCAGCATCGAGCGGTTTGTTGCTATCAACAGTGCCATTGAAGTCGGGCTGGACGGCAGCATCAATGCTGAGCAGCTGGGGAGTCGCACGATCAGCGGCCCGGGCGGGTTGCCCGATTATGCGTTTGGCGGCAGTCGTTCGGCAGGCGGCCGCAGCATCATTGCGCTGCCGTCGGCCAATCACAAGCGCGGTATCTCGCGAATTGTTAGGCGCGTGGCAAATGCACAAGCACCCACATTGCCTGCCAGCAGTGTGACCCATGTTGTCACTGAGCATGGCGTCGCCGAATTTGCAGGTGCGACATCTACGCAAATTGCCGAGCGGCTCATCAGTATTGCCGACCCGGCGCATCGCCAGCAGCTTGGCGACGGCTGACCAAGCTCAAGCGGCGACATCATGCTCGAGGTTTCCTGAGCATGCCATTTCTTTCGGTTAATGCCGCGATTGCCTCGTCAATCCGTTTGCGTTGCGTTGGCGCGGTCTTCGCTGTGCCCACATGATGGGCCAGTGCGCGCTTCTTACCTGGCGTCAGTGATGTCCAAATGGTCCTCGCTGCGGCGTGACGCTCGATTGCTTGCAATAGTGCGTCAGGCGTATCGACACGGTCCTGGTCGTCGATCCTAAACCGCATCTCGACGCAGTCTCCCAACGAAACTGATGCGCTCTTGAAAACGTGCGGGGCGACGATGAAGTAATGACGCCCGTCACCGGCCGGTATCCAGGCGCCATTGACAGGCACATCGGCGATTTCACCGTCGACGCGCAGTCGCGGGTAGCGATCAAATGGCAGCTCGCGCTTGAGCGCAGCGGGCAGGAACAACACCTTGTACCAGACCTTTCGCGTTTTGCCGACGCCGAAGCGTTCGATAGGCGCTTCAAAACCGTGCGTAAAATACAGCTGGCTCATGTGGCCTGCCATTGCACTACTCGTTGAGCAGCTCGCGCAGGCACTTTTCCAGGTATTCCAACAGCCGATCCACACGTTTGGGCGAGTGATGGGTCATATAGCTGACCGCGATGCCTTCCATGATGTACTCAGACAGGTCCAGTGCCAGGTCGAACGCCTCCTGCTTGCCGTCCCATTCCGGAAACAGGTCCTGGGCCATCTTGTACCAGGCCGCGGCGAACTCTTTTTGGGCTGGTCGCAGAATTGCCTTCAGGTCGTCGTCAGTGCGCGCGGCAACTGATAGCTCGAAAAAGGCCACGAACATTGGGTGTTGCACATGCTGCCAGTAAGCCTCTACCGCCATCTTGACGCGGTCTGCCTCGGGTGGCAGCTCGGTTATTGAGCGCTGAAATGCGGCCAGGCGTTTGGCGTGCAAGTACTCGACCGCCGCCTTGACGATGTCCATCTTCGACGGGAAGTGGTGCAACATCGCGCCCCGCGACAACCCTGCCTCTTCGGCAATGTGCGTGGTCGTCGTGTTGGCATACCCCATGCTGACGAACGCCTTGATCGCGGCTTCGACGATCTGATTACGTGTCGATGCGCTTTTCTGAGCCTGCCAGCTGGCAGGGTTTTGTGCGCCGGAGCGCGGCTTACGGGCTAGTTTGGCGGCCATTCTGGTCCCCGAGCAGTGTTGATCTTCGCGGTCACAAGCTTCGCGGTTTAGTTAAAAAAAGTCAAAGCGGATTGAAACCGGCAGGCTTGACTGGTATACCTTCGTCCTTTCAATACGGGGGCTTTGCCGATGGGGCGTGTAGACGGAAAAGTAGTGCTGGTCACGGGTGCAGCATCTGGGCTCGGGCGCGCTGATGCTGAGTATCTGGCCAAAGAGGGCGCGCAATTGGTGCTCACCGATATTGATGAGGCGGCGGG
>JBCCCC010000170.1:0-6097 GCA_039033695.1 Pseudomonadota bacterium
CAAGCGGCGATGTACCGAGCAAGACACTGGCAAACGTTGCGTATGCCGACCAGGAAATGGTCTATCTTATCGATCGGCCTGATTCCGACCAGTCCATCATTTTTGCCGGTCATGTGGTGCCAGAGAAGGCTGACCCGAACGATCTTGCCATTGAGGCTATGAACCAGGTACTGGGCGGTGATTTCTCGGCTCGATTGAACATGAACCTGCGGGAAGACAAGGGTTGGTCTTATGGCAGTTACTCGTTTGTTGTCGATACGGCAGCACAGCGGCCGTTGATTCTTTCGGCACCGGTACAGACAGACAAGACGGCCGATTCAATCGCCGAGATGCGTCGGGAACTGCGAGACTACCTCAATGACAATCCGGCGAGCGAGTCTGAGCTCTCACGCGTGCGTGAGGGCAATACGCTGTCACTGCCAGGTCGCTGGGAGACCATTGGCGCTGTCAGTGGTTCGCTGGCAGAGATGGTGCGTTTCGACTTGCCCGACGACTACTGGAATACCTTCGCGACTCGCACCCGCGCGTTGACTGTCGATGACATCATGGCGCAAGCGCAACGAACGCTTAAACCGGACAACATGATCTGGGTTGTGGTGGGAGACCGGAGCAAGATCGAACAAGACATTATCGATCTTGGAATTGGCGACATTCAGTACATCGATACGGACGGCAATCCTGTCGACTAGGCCTCATCGCCAAGCGATCCTAAAACGGAGCTTCGGCTCCGTTTTTTTTGCCGCTCCAAGGGCATTGGTCAAAAGCTAACGCGAGTAACCATTGTTCGCTGCCAGAAACCTGCAATAATCGCTGCATGAGTCATCAAGCCGCTACGCTTGCCAGCATCGCAACAACAGACTGGCGCACGCTTACCGAACAAGCGTTAACGCGGGTCTATCAGGTCGCAAAACAAACGCCTGTGACTGAAGCGACATCGCTCGGCAGCAAGCTCGGCGCGCGCGTGCTGCTAAAACGTGAAGACCTGCAACCCGTGTTTTCATTCAAGCTGCGCGGCGCGTACAACAAGATCGCTGCACTTGGTCGCGATGATATAGGCAATGGCGTTGTTTGCAGCTCTGCCGGCAACCATGCGCAAGGTGTCGCAATGGCCGCGGGCATGCGTGGCGTGCACGCAGTGATCGTGATGCCGGTGACCACGCCGGCGATCAAGGTTGATGCCGTGCGAGCCTATGGCAGCGAGATCATCCTGCACGGTGATACCTATGACGCCGCGCAGCAGCATGCCATGGCGCTTGCCGAAGATCGCAGTCTGGCCGTGATTCATCCGTTTGACGATCCGCTGGTGATCGCCGGACAGTCAACTATCGGCGTCGAGATCGACACCCAGGTCGCCGATGACATTGACTACCTGTTCATACCAATTGGCGGCGGCGGGTTGGCCGCCGGTATCGCCAGTGTCATCAAGCGCCAGCGCCCGAACACCCGCATTATCGGCGTCGAGCCGGATCAGTCCGCCAGCATGCGGCAAGCGCTTGCGACCGGCGGGCCGGTAACACTCGAACGCGTTGGCATTTTCGCCGATGGTGTCGCGGTTCGACGCGTGGGTGACCTTACCTTCGCATTGTGCCAACAATGGCTGGATGACATTGTCACCGTCAACACAGACCAAACCTGTGCGGCAATTCGCGACATCTATGAGGAGACGCGCACCGTGGTCGAGCCGGCGGGCGCGTTGGCGGTTGCGGGGATGAAACAGTACGCGAGTATCAACGATATTCAAGGCAAGACGCTGGTCGGCATCAATTGCGGTGCCAACCTAAACTTCGACCGACTGCGACACATCGCCGAACGCGCAGCATTCGGCGAGCAGCGTGAGGCGCTGTTCGCCGTACGTATCGAAGAGACGCCAGGCAGCTTCAGGCGGTTTTGCGCGGCGTTGGGCCAGCAGAGCGTGACTGAGTTCAACTATCGTCTCGACGACAGTCGTGAGGCACGCATTTTTGTCGGTGTGGCACTGCAAGACGGCGCCGATCAACGACAGATGCTGCTGACACGCATCGCCGATGCAGGTTATGCGGTCGACGACATGAGCGACAACGAATTGGCCAAGCTACATGTGCGCCATCTGGTCGGCGGGCGCAGCGAAGGGCTCGGTAACGAACGACTCTACCGGTTCGAGTTCCCCGAGCGGCCCGGCGCATTGATGGACTTTTTGAATGCTGTCGGCGAGCAGTGGAACATCAGCCTGTTTCACTATCGCAACCACGGCTCGGATTTCGGTCGGGTACTCGCTGGTATTCAGGTCGATGCGCACCAGCGCGACGAGTTGGATTCGCATCTTGCCGGCTTGCACTTCGATTACTGGGACGAAACCGACAACCCGGCGTATCGGTTATTCCTGACCTAGCCGCTGTTCATTGCGAGCTCGTGGCTGGCTATCGTAACGTTCACAAAAGGTCACCTTGAAATCCAGAACAGCTGCCCAGCACACACGATTGCCCTGTCGGCCTGACAGCCGGCCAAGAATGTGGAAATGCGGTGGACGCGACGGTTTTTGTCGCAGCGCTGGGCGCATGATGTAACGCGCTTAGGCAAGAAGTTGCGGCGCGCGCTTCCTCTTGAGCCACCCATGCTCCCGGACGATACCGATGTAGCTATCGCTCACCGGCACAGCAACACCAATTTCGAGTGCCAGTTGCCATCGCCGGGAGCCTCGCTTTGCTGACACAACAGCACGCTGCGCAACCCACCACGATCGATGTACCTGCAGGCCGAGGCCCGCCGGCATCTGAGCCACCGCATCGCCAAAACGGCAGTGCACTAGTTCCTCGCCACTTGCCGTGTAGATCCGCAGGTAGTGCTCCTCCGCCTGTAGCGCCAATACCTTATTCGCATTCGAAAACGATGCGCGTTGCAGGAAGTCGGGACGTGGATATGACTCGGGTTGGTCGTCGACCGCGGTGTTCGAGGAGACGTTGTCAATAACGAGCCAAAGCAGCAGGTGAACAGGAACAAGGATCGTCAGCAATGTTGCGTACTCGCTGAAAAGCGCCAGCAGTGGCGAGAGTGACCACAAATCATCGTCAACGAACTCGGGCCTCATCGGCAGGTGCGGCTCCATCAGAATCTCAGTGACGGCGAGCGGCAGCGACCCGATCGCAGTCACCAGAATCACCGGCTTGAACCAAGCATGGCGCAAAAAACGCTGCGCAAACACCGTTGACACCCAAGAGTCGGCGAGCCACAAACCACAGGCCAACACTGCATTGCGTGCAAACCAATAAATGAGCTCCTGGGCAAGCGACGCATCGACTAACGGGTCATCAACCTGGTTGATGGCAATAAACACCAATACGAGCGCGCCCAGGCGGAGGTTACGCGGAGAGGACAGATTCATGCTGAATTGGGGCAGACGACTCACGATCAGTAAATGACAACTCAAGAAGTAGATGCACTATCCATGAAATATGGGCCGTGCGGTGATCAACAGGACGTTAGGGTTTCGATACTTCAATCAGTAAGGAGTTCAGAGTGACAAGGGTAGTAGCATTAATCGTATGGATACCGCTGACGTTGATGGTCGGCTGCGCCGAGGACGGCGCCAATGGCGACGCGCCAGTGGAGCCTTATACCAGTTTTTTTACACCACTGCCGCAAATGGCGGTTTTTCCACAAGAAAACCAATTCTCTGAGGAAAAACGCATCCTAGGTGAGTTCTTGTTCTGGGACCCGATTCTGTCAGGACGGTTCAATGTTGCCTGCGCAAGCTGCCACCACCCCGACCACGGCTGGGCAGACGGACGACAACTCTCGATTGGTGCGGATGGGCAGGGGCTCGGGCCGCAACGCACTGGCAGCCTGGAAACCGCATTTCACTCACCTTCGGTCCTCAACGTCGCCTTTACCGGTCTCGCGCAAACCCAACCACAAGCTCAATTCGTCTCTGGCGGTTACTTTTGGGACCTGCGGGCAGCAACGCTTGAGGCGCAGGCGATCGAGCCCATCAGAAGCGAAATCGAAATGCGTAGCAGCGATTTCCTCGACACAGAGATTCTACCCGCGATTGTGGCGCGACTAGCCTTGATCCCCGAATACCAGGGTTTGTTCGCCGCGGCGTTCGACGACAGCAATCCGATTACTGAGCAGAACATTGCCAAGGCACTGGCAACCTATCAGCGAACCCTGACGACCCAGCGAACACGATTTGACGATTTTCTTGACGGCGATGATACGGCACTGACCGGGGTAGAGATAACTGGTCTGAACAAGTTTATCAATGGCGGTTGCGCTGACTGTCACTCGGGACCGATGCTGTCAGACAACCTGATCGATCCGGTGAAACGTATACAAGCTGGCAAGGCGGCGGTAAGAACGCCAACACTGCGTAATGTCAGCCTAACCCCACCCTACATGCAAGATGGCTCGCGACCAACCCTTCGAGATGCCATCGCCCTCTATGAAGATCGCGATGACCTCGGCGTCGTTCTGGAGGAAGACGACTTTGGCGACATACAAGCGTTCCTTAATGCGCTGACAGATGACGACTTCCCGCGCCAGGTGCCGGTGTATGTGCCAAGCAATCTACCAGTCGGTGGAAATTGAAGCATCATGCCCGGCGGCGGTTTAAGAACGGCGCAGCTGGAAACACCGCGAGGTGAAGCGCCTTATAGGTTTTGCGGCCGCGAACGGCCATACCTTGGTAACCTGTCGACCGTCTAAGATCTCCCGGGATTACTCCTTGTAGGAAGGATCTCTGCGGTCGAGCTTGCGCAACAACCCTGGCCAGATGAGCGCACCGCGCATGCCGCGGGAGACTTCCTCGCCCTGGGCCTGGATACCGGCCAGGATACGCGGGTCGATCATTCGCAGGTCACCACCACCAGATTGCGCCGCAATCTGAATTTGGCAGCTCACTTCCATGAAGTACATCGCTTGGAAGGCGTCAGCGATGGTTGGCCCGACCGTTAGCAAGCCGTGATTGCGCAGCATCAGTGTAGACTTCTCGCCAAGCGCAGCAACCAGGCGCGGCTTTTCGTCCTCGTTCAAGGCGATGCCTTCGTAGTCGTGATAGCCAAGTGATGACAATATGAACAGGCTGTGTTGTGAAATGGGCAGCAAGCCGGCATCTTGGGCAGACACCGCAATGCCCGCCCGCGTGTGCGTATGCAGCACACAAGCGACATCGTGGCGGACCTCGTGGATTGCACCGTGAATGGTGAAGCCGGCCGGGTTGATCTCATATGGCGACGGCATGATCTTGTCGCCTGCGAGGTTAATCTTGACCAGACTGCTTGCGGTGATTTCCTCGAAAAACAGACCGTAAGGGTTAATCAGGAAGTGGCCTTCCTCGCCAGGCACCGCAGCCGAAATGTGCGTGTACACAAGATCATCCCAGCCATGCATCGCAATCAAGCGATACGCAGCGGCCAGGTCGACGCGGGTCTGCCATTCATCATCACTGACCTGCTCACGCACGGAAAGCTCTGTTGCTGCTGTACTCATCAGTCGATCCCCCTGTCATGATGCCGTACCCAGTTGGCCTGGGCAGGCATGCCCGTTAATTCGCAGCCTGCTCGAAGTAGTCGATCACAAGCTGCGTAAATACATTGACGCCCGTTTTCAGCGTCGACTCATCAACATAGAACAACGGCGAGTGGTTGGTCGGCGCGCTCAGCGGATCAACATCGGCCGGCGATCCACCGAGATACAAGAACAAGCCAGGTGTTTCCATCGCGTAGTAGCTAAAGTCTTCGGCGCCCGTCACCAATGGCGACTCAACCATCTTCCCCTCCCCGACCACGCGTTGCACGGTCGGTAACATCTGCGCGGTCAGTGCCGGGTCATTCACTGTCACCGGATAACCGAGATCAATGCGCACATCGGCCGTGGCGCCCGCACTCTCGGCAACCATTTGTGCTGTGCGCTTGAGCTTGGCGTGAATCTGCTCACGAATACCCATGTCAAAATTGCGGATCGTGCCGACCAACTCGACTTCGTCGGGAATAATATTGTTGCGCACGCCACCTTGCACGATGCCAAATGACAAGACCGAAGGCGCCTTCGTGACATCAACCTGGCGGCTTACGATAGTCTGCGCGGCTGTAATGATCTGTGCTGCGGTCACAATCGGGTCGAC
>JBCCCC010000171.1:0-6052 GCA_039033695.1 Pseudomonadota bacterium
CCGTCCGGACTCGTGCTGACCACTTGCCACCGGTAATCGCCGTTTGGTACTAGCGTTGATGTGTCGTTCTGCCGAAGTTCGGCGATGCTCGTCGCATAGCGGCCATTGCGGATAAAGAAGGACTGCTGGTCTGCACCCATTCGTAGTAGCCATGCACGCGCTTCGGTGCGCTCTGCTCGCGTAAGGTGTGCCCGGTAGCTCGGTATGGCGATGGCAAACACCAAACCGATGATCAGCAACGTGATCATGATTTCCAGCAATGTGAATCCACGCTGGCGAGAGCCCGGCGTCATTCTGCGCCAGCCCGCCACGACAACGGCAAGACCGTATCGCCAAAGATGTCATTGATCTCAGTGCTGTTGCCGGCAAGCCGTGTATCAGGTGCCAGCGATGTCGGCCCGATCACAACGAATACTCGCTCATGCCAGCGTTGCCCGCCTGTCGCGGTGGTGACGGTCGCGCGCGCACTAAACCAATGCGCGTGCCACGCGCGATGTGTATCGGCGTCGAAGTTACGGTGGGGTATACGCTCAGTAGGCCCGAAGTAAGTCAGCTCGGTAACGGTTGATACGTTCGCGTGGTGTGCTGCACTAAGCGTGGCCGCCATTGGGTCACGTACAAAGTACTCTTGGCTCAACGCATTGTGTAGAGACTGTTCTGCAAGGAAGAACACCTGCTGCGCGCTGCGCTGTGTTTGTGCCTGCGCCAACGACAGCGCCGTTTGCCGTGCGTGGCTGGTGACCATCACTGCAAGCATCAAGAGCAGAATGATGCTGGACATTAGAACGGCGCCTGATTGACGGTGCACAGGCGATTGCTGAGCGGGCGTTGTCATCGTGGCGCGTTACGCAGCATAGCCGTGCGTGATGCACTCGCCCGGAGATAACCATCCGCAGGCGGTTGCCAATGGAGGTCGGCCAGTTCGAAGGCAGCCGACGTTTCATTCGGCCAGTTTGGCTCGGCACTGCGCACAATAATGCTAACGGTCACGGCCATTGCCTGATACCGGTGACCCCCATCCGTTGCACGTAACTGCAAGCGCGGGTCCCCGGCGTCCAGCATGGCGTCAGGGACGCCATCGCCGTTGCTATCTGCCGCGATGCGCACTTGGAGTGTTTCGATGCCTTGCGTGATTTCCTCATCGACGAAGCGCGGGCCAGCAGTGCCGGCGCCCAGCGTGATGCGGCGCAATACGGGTTGTTCAGGGAACAAGTTGGAGCGCGCCGCAACATAGTATCCGGCGACGCGATAGTCGTGTCTTTGCTGCAGCGCAGCCGCGCCCGGCACGCCGCTGGCCGTCAGTCGACCGGCACCTGGCGTGACCTCGACTTGCAATCGGCCGGGCTGCGGGTCAACCAGCGCCGGTTGCGCATAACGCGTAACTAACGCGTCGGCGCCAGCAACTGCCTCAAGCGAGCAACCCCATGGGCTGGGGTTCTCAAAAGCCATGACCGGCTGTTGCAGCTCGGTTACGAAGCGTGGCGTACAACGCGTTGGCAGCGCGAGGCCATCTGGGTTGTCATTGCTACTGCGCGCGCCGCCGCTGATATTTTCACTGCGACCTGCTACTCCCCAATGACCTGACAGCGTGAGATCATCGTACAGATAACGCATCGCCACATCGGCTTGCTCCTGCATGAGCGCAAGTGCTTCAGCGCGGCGCAAGTATCGGCTGGACAGCGTGAGTGCATGCACGATTGCGGCTAGCACCAGCAGGCCGATTGTCATCGATATCAGCAGCTCGATCAGGGTCACGCCGCCAGCGTGTGGTTGTCTTTGGCGACCAATCACAACGCCACCTCCAGCGCGTGTTCGCTGCGCAGCAGCGACAGGGTATCGCGCCAGCTAACGGTGATGGTCAGCCGATGCGTGTCGTGGCGCAGGCCGATGGCGCCATTGGGCAGTTGACCGGCAACCTCCCGCCTGGCGTCTTGAATGCGTGCGTCGCGCCAACTGCTTGCGGCGCACGCGGCAAGCGAGCCTTCGGTACACGCAAGGTCGTCTGCCAGCTGCATGGTGCGCCCGGCTAGCAGCGATTCGGCGGTTGAGCTGGCTAGGGCTGTCGCGCGCGATTGGTAGATGCCGTGATGCTGCAGCTGCAAGCTGCGCGAGAACGCCAGGTAATTGCCGGTCAACCCGATCCCGACGATGGCCAGTGCTGCCAGCACTTCGACTAACGTGAAGCCGCGCGCTAGTCGCATGCGAGGCTCCGCGATGGATTGCCGCGGACGCTGCGCGGTCGGCCGGTATAGCTGATCACTAATGCTCGCGGCGCAATCCGTCTCTTGGTATGACACGCCAGTACGGTGCCGTTGGTCGCGCGTCGCAAATCACCGCGCAGCTGAAAGTCAGCGCGATTGCTCACGATCCTGTTGCGTGCAGTTTGTTGGCGAACGACCAGCAGGGGTTCCCCCTGATCGCGCGAGGCAGGGCGGTCGCCATCAAGGTTGGCGAACACGATCCAGCCTGCCGACCATGTCCTGCTGCCCGAGCAGCTCACCGCATCATTCGACGCACAGAGGCTAACGGTAACGTTGCGCTTGGCGGCCTCATGGCGCGCGAAGTGAAAGTCCCTCGCCAGGGCCGCAAGGTCGGCGCGCATGCGTTGCTCGGCAAGCCAGTCGCCGAGTGGCGGCGCGCCAAGAGCTGCGACGACAGCAACGATGGCCAAAACCGCGAGCAGTTCGATCAGCGAGAAGCCTTCGGCAGCTGACTGGTTCGGACGTGTGAATCGCATGTGCTCAGTCTGCGAGCCCGTGACTCGCGCAGCCCGGCGATTAACTGGCTGACATCGCCAAAAACAGGCGCCGACGAATCCGCACGTTGCGATTGTCGGCCGCGCAGCGATTCTCTATAATCGCTGGCCCTCGAGGGACTTCGCCGATGTAGCTCAGTTGGTAGAGCAACGCATTCGTAATGCGTAGGTCCGCAGTTCGAATCTGCGCATCGGCACCATCACCCTCCGGCCTGTTGTCACCGTGATCGGACCGATTAAGTTAAGTCCGTACGCATTTGCGAGGCCTTGTCCTTAGTGGCGGGGCGGCCGAATCCCAAGAATCGGCGCCTATTTGATGTTTTTCAGATGCTTAGCTTGTATTCCTCACAATCCGTGAGAGAATAATGCCAAGCAGTGGACGCACTGCGTCAACCAGTAGAAAACAAAACAGCGTATGGCGTCGAAAGAAGACTCAACGACCAGTATTTCCCCGGCGCTTGCCGCGCGCGGTACAGGCGTTCAGGCACCCGCTGTTGACGCACTGTATACGCAGATCGCCGTCAGCTTTCTCTCCCCTGATGCGTTTGGCCTTGAAAGCTCGTTGGGCCTGCCAGTGCAGATGCTGCAAGAGGCGACAGGCACCGATGCAGCGTTCGTTGCGCTGCTCAATGAGGCGGACCAGTCGATCGACACGGTCGTCGCCGCGCACTCCGCATTCACGCGCTGCCGGCCGGAGGTGTTGTCGGGCAAGTCGTTAACGGACTGGCCGGTCTTGAGCGAGCGCCTTCACGACTTGCGCGTCATCGAGATTTCGGACACCGAGCGCCCAGCGGGCAACATGCAATTGGCCGCCCGCGATCTTGCCGAAATCCATGTTGGTTCCTGCCTGTTGGTGGGTATTTCCTGCGAGCGCGCCGAGACCGCAGCCGATCGTCCGCAGCTAACGGCGATCCTTGGCCTGATCAATGAGGCGACCACTGAGCAGTGGCCAACCGACCTCAATCTTCTCATGAAGCTGCTCGCGGCCAACCTCGGGGCCGGGCTTGCGCGCTGCAAGGTTGAGACGGAGCTAACCGATCTGCATGAGCGTGACGGCTTGTTGCTGACGACAGCCAACGATGGCATTTGGGATTTCGACGGGCAGACCAAGAAGATCCGCTTCTCGCGTCGCTGGAAAGAAATGCTTGGCTACGACGTCGACGATGATGACATCGCGCCTGATTGGTACCGGCTCGTGCACCCGGAAGACATGTCGGCCGTGCAATCGAAGATGCGTGATCACTTGGAAGGCCGCAGCCCGTTTTTCTCGAGCATGCATCGCATGCGTCATTGCAACGGCGAATGGCATTGGGTGACCAGCAAGGCGAAAGGCATCATGGATGCACGCGGCCGCCTGCAACGCCTGATTGGCGTCGAGGTCGACATCAATGAGCGCAAGCTCTACGAGGAAGCGTTGTTCCGCGAAAAGGAGAGCGCTCAGATTACGCTGCAGTCCATTGGAGATGGCGTGATCACGACCGACGAGAACAACGTCGTCGAGTACATTAACCCGGTTGCCGAAGAGTTGACCGGCTGGAAGGTGGACGATGCGACCGGCAGGCCGCTGGACGAGATCTTCCGGGCGTTCCATGAAGAGACCTGCGAGCCATTGGAGAACCCGCTCGCGGTCGCGGTGCGACGCAGTCGGTCCGTCAAGTCGAACCGTCCGACACTGTTGATTCGCCGCGATGGTAATGAGCTGTATATCGAGAGCACTGCATCGCCCATTCGTGATGGCAACTCGGTTATTACCGGTGGCGTGCTGGTGTTCCATGACGTGAGTGAAGCGCGTGAGCTGAACCGTCGGCTCAGCTACCATGCGAGCCACGACGTGCTCACGGGCCTGGTTAACCGTCGCGAATTCGAAAAGCGTATCGAGCGCGCGCTGAAGAGCAAAGAGACGCGCGATACCTCGCACGTGGTCTGCTATCTGGATCTTGATCAGTTCAAGATTATCAATGACACCTGTGGTCATAGTGCGGGCGACGCGTTGCTCAGTCAGCTGGGCGCACTGCTCAAGTCCAAGATTCGTTGGCGCGATACGCTGGCACGGCTGGGTGGTGATGAGTTCGGCGTGCTGCTCGAGAGCTGTACGCTGGAAGAGGCGATGACCACGGCCGATACGCTGCGTGAGGCCGTGGGCGAGTTCAAGTTCATTTGGGACGAGCGCAGTTTCCGCCTGACTGTCAGTGTCGGCGTGGTGCCTCTGACCGCCACCGAGGCGGAAGACGTCGCGGGCGTCCTTTCGGCCGCCGATAGCGCCTGTGCCGCGGCTAAGGATGCCGGACGCAACCGCGTGCATTCCTACCACGAGAACGACATCGATATGATGCGCCGCCGGCGAGAAATGCAATGGGCAGCGCGCATCAACAATGCGCTCGAGGAAAACCGTTTCGAGTTGTTTCGCCAAACAATTCTGCCGTTGCAAGAGCAGGACAGTGGCGCGCATTACGAGCTACTGCTGCGCATGCGTGACGAAAATGGCGCGCTCGTGTCTCCGGAACTGTTTATCTCCGCGGCAGAGCGCTACGGCATCACGCCGAATATTGATCGTTGGGTAATTCGCAATGCATTGCGTTGGCTGGTGTCAGAGGCTGACGAACGCGCGCGGTTGTCGATGTGTTCCATCAACTTGTCGGGCCAGAGCCTCGGCGATGAGAAATTCCTGCCGTTCGTGATCGAGCAGTTCCAGACCAGCGGCATTGCGCCCGACAAAGTGTGTTTCGAGATTACTGAAACGGCGGCGATCGCCAGTTATTCGCAAGCCAATCGCTTTATCAACGCGCTCAAGGAGCTGGGCTGCAAGTTTGCATTGGACGACTTTGGTACCGGGCTCTCATCTTTTGGTTACCTCAAGCACTTCCCGGTCGACTTCCTGAAAATCGATGGCAGCTTCGTCAAGGAAATTCTCCATGACCCCATTGATCGTGAAATGGTGCGGTCGATTAACGAGATTGGTCATCTGACCGGCAAGAAAACAATTGCCGAGTTTGCGGAGAACTCTGAGATCATCACTATGCTGCGCGGCATGGGGATCGACTATGCGCAGGGCTACGGCGTGTCCGAGCCGCAAAAGGTGTTGCAAGCCATCGCTTGACGCTAAGAGAACGTAAAGCGCATTGAGAAATCCGTGGCGCGCAAATGCTTGGTCAGCGCGCCCACCGAGATAAAGTCCACGCCAGTCTCCGCGACCGCGCGTAACGTATCAACTTCAATGCCGCCTGAAGCTTCCAGTTCGGCTGGCTCGTCGCTGTCCTTGTTGATCTGCACGGCTTCGCGCAGTTGATCCAGTGTGAA
>JBCCCC010000172.1:0-5940 GCA_039033695.1 Pseudomonadota bacterium
AGACGCTCGCAGGACTGGATGAATACCCGGCGGATGAGATCATGCGCGACCTTGCGCCGGTGTTGCGCAGGACGCATCCGCAGATTGATCAGGACGCGCTGGCCTTCGAGAACGCGGCGGACAAGACAGAGCGGTATCGGACCGTGCACCGGTTGCTCGAATCCGTGATGCGGGCCTGGGTGCATGAGGAATATGACAAGGAAGCGGTGGACCTGCCGACCTGGGCAGAATTCAGCGGCGGCGTGCGCGCGGCACTGCGAAGCATCATGAGCGATGCGCCGGGTTCTTCTGATGTTGCCGTGTTCACGTCCGGCGGACCGGTCGGCATCGCTGTTCAGACGATTCTCGAGGCGCCGGAGGTCAAAGCGGCAGAGCTGAATTGGCGGGTGCATAACGCCTCGGTGACACGGTTTACGTTCTCCAGCAACCGGATTTCCTTAGACACGTTTAACGATGTCTCACATTTGCCGTCGCAAATGTTGACGTATCGGTGACAATTTTCTGATTGTCGAGCTTTTGAGGAGGAAATTTTGTGCGGTTTTTCTTAATGTAGAGAAATAGTTCATAAAAAAGTTTGACAGAGCGGCCAAGTTGAGGCATTGTTCATCCCACGAGTTAGTCATCGTCCCCACAGCTTCGCTGGTTGACTAACTTCGTTGTCCCCAATAGTCTCTTCTCCTCGCATTGGAAGAGGCGGCTGGGCCGGCCTCTCAACTGATGCCGGCCTTTTTTTTGCTTTAGTTGCGCGCCCCGTGCGCCGCGTATCGTCAAGGAGTTTTCTATGTCATCGGATAAAATGTCGACACAGACCAGTCGTCGCGGCTTCGTAAAAGGTGCGATGGGCGTTGTGGCTGCCGTACCGGTTGCTGCCGTGCTGCGCGGTCGCGACGTCGGTGCCAACGATATGCCGAAATTATCGGAAGATGATCCACAGGCCGTCGCATTGAGCTATAAGCATAAAGCGGCTGATTCACCGGCTGCTGTCGAAGGCCAGAACTGCGCCAACTGCCAGTTGTTTACGAATGCTGACGCCGAGTGGGGCCCGTGCTCCATCTTCCCGGGCAAGGCCGTAAGTGCCAAAGGCTGGTGTGTCACTTGGGTGCAGCGCGCCGGCTAACCTGAGACATCCATAGAACCGAAAAGCTCGGCTTGCGATGCAGGCCGGGCTTTTTTATGTGCTGCTGTCCGGCCGTCGAATGCGAACAGGCCCTTTTGCCGTCGACGGATCGACAACCCGACCGGATTGCATCATTTCGGCGTCGCCGCGGCTAACCAAACGATTCGCAGCCGCACGAGCATCGGGCATTAGCTGACGCCACTGCGCGCCGCCAACCTTGCGTGCCGCCTCACTGGGACAAATGGTGTCGCGGCGCTTGCGCGTCGTCAGCAGCTCGAGTATTGCGCTTTCCAGCGATGCATCGACTGGCTTGCCGCCGCGTTTGCGACAGGCACTTGAACAATACTTGACGTCAGCCCAGCTGCGCGACCACTTGCGCCGCCACTGCATTTCCCTGCCGCATACGGCGCAGGATTTTCGTTCTCGAGTTGATGCATTCATTAACGGAACAAGTTTTTTTGAATTGGTAGCGGCGATGGTGCTTCGCTAACCGCATGCCCCAGAAGGCTGCCTGCAACTGACTGTCCGCTCAGCCAGGCGTCTTCAATCCGTGACGACGCGCCACACCAATCACCGCACACACCGAGCACCGTGTCCGGGTCGAACAGGCAGTGGGTTGCAAGTGGCTTTGCCGTGCGTGCGTAGCGCCAGCGATGGGCGACAACGCTGTTCGGGATCGGCTGCAGTCCTGTTAGGCGCGTGAATTCTTTGCTGAGCGTATTGGCCACCACGGTCGCATCGTGCTCTAGATGCGCCACAGACCATTCGGTACTTGCATGCACGACCCAGTTTACCTGGCCCGACTCGTGCGCTGGCCGAGCAGCTATCCACGCGATCGCTGGGCTGTTGACAAATGCGCCTTGCCACGCCGCCGCATCGCTATTCTTTTGGGTCTGTAACATGACTGCCCAACACGGGGTCGACGCAACACTACCGGCAACTGCCGAGAACCGGGGATGGCCGCTACCGAGCAGCAACGCGGTTTGCTCTGGAGGCGCAGACACTACGAGCGCATCGAATGATTCGTGGTGGATGCTGTTATCTGCATCCTGCCACTCGACCTGCCACTGTTGATCCGCGTACGCAGCGCGCCGAACCAGCGCCTGATACTGCGTGCTTAGCCCGCTCGCCAGGTGTTTGCACAGTGCATTCATACCGCCCGCGCCGCGCCATCGCTCGCGCGAGTTTGCGGGCTGTGTCCCGGTTTCATCGAGTCGAACGACGCGTTCCGGCCATTGCTCGAGTACGCCGTCGCGCTGCCAGGATTGCAGATGCTGTCGAAAGCGTGGGTCGCGCACGGTGAAGTATTGTGCGCCATGATCAAAGACAGACGCATCGCGCCGTCGCGTAGCACTGCGCCCGCCGGGACCACGACTCTTTTCGAACACACGCACCTGATGGTGATGCTGCGCAAGCGTTTTTGCTGCGGCCAGCCCGGAGATACCAGCGCCGATAACAGCGATGGAAAGCGCACGACCTTGTGATCGCCGCACATGCTGCTCATAGAGTTTGGTATTCAGGCGTTTGGCATGCGCACGCAGCGAGCGCGAGCGTACACGCCCTAGCACGGGCTGTGGTGGGTCAAACGGTCTGTCGAAAAGCCCCAGTGCCCATAGCAGGCCGCCATACGAGGCAGGGTCATTACCGTCGAGCGCATAGCGATGATTCAAGTCAATCAATGCCGCTAACGCCGACTCCGGATCCGCGGTCCAGTGCGGGATAGCTTTCGCCCAGGTCATTCGCAGATTGTTGTGCATCTCTCCATGTACGAGCAGTGATCGTTGGCACAGGTCCCACAATGCGTCGCCGCTCTCGGCTTGTTGCAACGAGCGCAGCGACAACAGCTGCTGACGGGGGTCATCCGCATGCTCGGTGAGTGATTGCAACGCCCAGTCGGGAAGCGCACTGAGCGCGTTCGGATCGTCGCAATGCTGGCAAAAGTGGTGTGCAAGCTCGCGCCAGATGGTCAACTCGTCCAGGTATTTCTCACTGCCTGCCGATCCCGCGCGCTGCGCATCGTTGGCTAGCCTGAACGGAGAAACCTGACCATAGTGCAGGTAGGCGGACATCCGGCTGACACCGGGTGGCTCAAGTTGCGCGGCATCATTGCGTAGCCGGTGATATCGGCTCATGCCATCGGCAAGAAACGCCTGCCAGCGCGCATACCCGGCCTGACTACCGCCTCGCGTATCGGCTACAGGCCCGACGCTGTGATCAATCGGGAGTGTCGCAATGACGTCCAGCAGTTGCGTGTCTGTCATATCGGCAACCGCGAGCGGTTCGAAAACGTGTTGGCTTGCGCGCGCCGGTGACGTCGCCACATAGCCCGGCCAGGTGTTCGCGATGCGGGCTGAATACTCGTGTTTGAAGGTGTCACGGAACGCAAATGCGCGCGTCGGCGCGCGCGCCGACAGCGTCATCGGCACAATACAGCGTGCATCGACAGAGACAATCGGGACATCCGCGTTTGCGGTCAGTCGCCGGTACCAGCGACTGAACGGTGGAACCGGCATTTGCTCGAACACGGCAGCCGCTGCGTGCGCGAGCAATTCCGGCAACGGTGAGGGTTGGTCGATCTCGGTCGGTAGGAAAAGCTGATACTCGATGCCTGCCGCGTCACATTCGCGCGCAACGTCGCGTGCACCTTGCAAGATGAACAGGTGATGGCGATCGCTATCATAGGGATGTCGGCCAGCCAGACCCTGGTAGACCAGCAGTGCCTTGCCATGCTCATTAGCCAAAGCCTGGGCGACTTCGAGCGCCGGATTGTCGTGAGCACGCATTGAGTGATGCATCCAGTACAGCACATAGTGACCGCTCTGGCGCAGCGGCGCGCCATGCAAGACGCGACAGCGTTCGGCTAATGCTGCCGGCAATATGTCAAGGAATCGGTGCATGGTGTCTGGTTTGACTGGTAACGTGGCGTCACGATAACCAGCTACTGAGCGAACAACAACGTCATCGCCACAACTTTGCATCGGTTGTCGCGTAACGTACCCTCTGTCGGATCAATGACGAGGTCAATTGCATGCGTCTGATGAGTTTTTCTGTTGATGGCAAGCCGAGTTTTGGCGTTGTTTGCGCATCGGGTGTCATCGACGCTGGCGTCCGCCTCGGCCAACGCTTTGCGAATCTGCGGGATGCTATCGCCAACGATGCATTGCCGGACCTGGACAGTCTGGGTCAACAACAAAGCGCCGACTACGCATTTGACGACGTGGTGTTCGAGCCGGTCATTCCCGTTTCCGACAAGGTGATTTGCGTGGGTATCAACTACCGGCCTCATATCGAGGAGACGGGCCGCGATGCGCCGGAGCATCCGCTACTCTTTACCCGGTTTGCGAGCAGCCAGACGGGACACGAGCGCGAGCTTGTGGCGCCTTCTTTGTCGCATCGGTTTGACTATGAGGGCGAGCTTGCGGTGATTATCGGCCAGGCCGGACGGCATATTCCGGCCGCGGCTGCGCTGGGGCACGTTGCCGGCTACGCCTGTTTCAATGATGGCAGCGTGCGAGACTACCAACGCCACTCCAGCCAGTTTACTGCGGGCAAGAATTTCACCGGCAGCGGCAGTTTTGGTCCCTGGATGGTCACGGCCGACGAGATTGGCGATCCGGCGAGTCTGTCGTTACACACGCGTTTGAATGGCGATGTCATGCAGTCTGCATCGGTGGCTGAGTTGGTGTTCGACGTGCCAACGCTCATTGCCTACATCTCGTCATTCTGCGCGCTGATACCAGGCGATGTCATTGTGACGGGTACGCCTGGCGGTGTTGGTTACGTTCGCAAGCCACCGGTTTACATGAAGGCGGGCGATACGGTGGAAGTCGAAATATCCGCTATTGGTGTGTTGCGAAATCATATCGTCGACGAAGCGGGCAGGTCGCAGTCGGTGGTGGCTTCATGAGCCGCCCACCGATCACGATCGGCTGGCGAGAGTGGCTGGATTTGCCCGATCTTGGGTTGTCAGATATCAAAGCGAAGATCGATACAGGTGCGAGGACGTCGGCATTGCATGCGTTCGAGGTCACGCCATTTCAGGAGCGAGGACGACCTCGGGTCCGCTTCAGCATGCACCCAGTGCATCGTTCGGATGCCACAGTGCAAGTCTGCGAAGCTGATATCGTTGATGAGCGACTCGTGACCAATTCGGGTGGTCAGCGCGACAAGCGCTACGTGATTGAGACCACGCTGTGTTTGGCTGGCAGTGAATGGCCTATCGAAGTGACTTTGACTGCGCGCGATGACATGATGTTTCGAATGTTGCTCGGGCGCACAGCCATGCGTGATCGCCTGATCGTCGACCCCTCACAGTCTTATTTGATGGGCAAACGCCATGTTCGTCCTTGAGGAGTTCATCTGTTGAAAATCGGGATTCTGTCTCGTAATCGCAACCTATATTCGACCAGCCGTTTGGTCGAAGCCGGTACCGAGCGCGGCCATGATGTGCGCGTGATCGATCACTTGCGTTGTTACATGAACATCGCGGCGCATAAGCCTGCGGTGCACTACAAGGGTGAGCCACTCGAGCGATTCGATGCCATTATTCCGCGAATTGGCAGCTCGGTAACCTTCTATGGCACCGCCGTGGTACGACAGTTTGAAATGATGGGCGTGTTCCCGTTGAACGAGTCGGTTGCCATTAGCCGGTCGCGTGACAAATTGCGTTCGCTGCAGCTCATGTCGCGGCGGGGTATTGGTATGCCGGTCACAGGTTTCGCGCACTCTCCTGATGATACCGGCGACTTGCTGCAAATGACCGGCGGGGCACCCGTGGTGATCAAGCTGCTCGAAGGCACGCAGGGCGTCGGTGTGGTACTTGC
>JBCCCC010000173.1:0-5829 GCA_039033695.1 Pseudomonadota bacterium
ATTCGACCCGTGGGGCAAACGCCGCGTAGCCACTAATTGGAACGATTTCGGCTCGCCCGGCGTATTCATGACGAATACCTACCTCGCGCGCGGTTACACCGGTCACGAGCACTTGGATCATCTTGGGCTGATTCATATGAATGGGCGGGTCTATGACCCTGAGCTAGGCCGATTCTTGTCGGCTGACCCGAACATACAGTTCCCGGAGAGTACGCAAGGCTTCAACCGCTATACGTATGTCGGGAACAACCCGATGAGCTATAGCGACCCTAGTGGGTTCTTTATCAAGAAGTTGATGAAGATCGCAAGCTTTGCGATGAACTTTGCGCCGATCCCCGGGTTGGGCACGATAGCGAACGGCTTCGTGCAGGGTTTCCTCGCGTCGGGCGGGGACATCAAGGCTGGGTTCTTTGGTGCTGTTAGCGCCGGCCTTGCGAGTGGAATTGGTGAGTCTAACGCTAAACTGTTCGGTTCCGAGCTGTTAGGCAAAGGGGCATTGCATGGTATAAGTCAGGGGGCAATCACAACGGCCGGTGGAGGACGTTTCGGTGATGGTTTCCTTGGTGCCTTTGCAAGTAAGATGCTCTCGCCGTTAACGGAGAAGATTGCGGGTGAATACCAGACTGGTGATTCTAATGACATTGTGGCACGGGCTGCGGTGTCTGCGGCAATCGGCGGCACTGCCAGTAAGCTGGGTGGTGGGAAATTCTCAAACGGAGCGCTCTCGGCATCCTTTGTCAGTGTCTATAATGGCGACGATTTTGGTTCGTTTCTCGATGTGGCTGACCCTGTGTTGAGATTCTTGAGTGACTCTGGAGTACCCGACGTAGCTTCAACACTCCAAGATGCCGTCGATGAGTCTATTGCTGAGACCTCTGAAACGCTTGAGCATCTAGCCGAAGCGTCCGAGCCAGAGGTTACTGTGAGTGGTAGTGGCCGCCTAGGAACAATGAATGGTTCGGTATCGGTGAGTCTCGACCCCGATGGTTACTCTACGTCTGTGGAAGGCGGGATGGCCACACTACCGAAGAACCCAAAAGACTATATCGATCTTGAACTCTTAGTTGATGCGTCGGCGAACATCTACCGGACTGCGCCACCACCGCCGAGTGATGCATATCCCGTCAAAATCGGATTCTCTGGTGATGCTGGCTACTTTGGGATTAGGATCTATCGCCAAAGTTGGTACGGCGAGAATGGAGTTCCTACGGGAAGATGGGTCGTAAGGGGTCGAGTTGGGAATCCGCAATTTGGTGCCGGCATGGCAGTATCGAATTAGAGGTTTTCTTTTGAGTACTTTTGAATATCTTTATTCTGCGAGTCTGATCGGTTCGATTCTCGCTCTAGCGTACCTTGTCGGGATCAGCTATCTAGTTGCGCGAGGCGCTGAGATGCCGCTAACAGATGTGATCGCGGATATTTACAGAATCGCATGCAAATTCAAATACAAGAGCCAATTGCAACCGAGATTACGCGACCATAGAGGTATCGCGGTAGCCGTCATCTGGATAAGGCTGATGATCGCTTGGCTGTTTGTTACTATTCCGATAATGTCCGTACTCGATAGAACATGCCGGCTTTGTTCTTAGGTTGGCAAGCAACTCGCTCCAAAGAGAGACTTTCATGTTGTCATATCAGCGGTTTATTAGGGTGTTGGTTGGTATTTGGAGTATCGGCGTTTCTTTCGTAGGCGTATTCGTATTTCTGCCCTTGCTCTCCCAAGGCATCACACCGACTGACATGGTCTTTGTAGGAATTGCTACGTTTATCTGTTTGTTTGGGGTGTTCGCAGGGTCTTTCCTGATGATTGGTCGCAGTTCGACCAAGAGCTTGGCGATATTCTGGGGTGCACAACTGATCACGGTTTTGACGCCCGCGTTGTCCTGGGACCTGGCTCTCTTTGCCGTCCTGAGAGTGGGCGTTTCTCTCGACAATACTTCAGCCTTTTTGGATGCTGCATTCGGTGCCTGGGTTCAGTACGGCCTGTCAATGCCTGTCGATTCAGCTGGCTCCCGTGTAGCATTAAACGTCATCCCGGTGTTCGTTCTGACGCTCTTGGTTTCAGGTAAGCTCAGCAATATTGGCCCTATCGCTTCTAGCAATTCTCCTACGCGATAGTCGTTATTATTCCTTATGGCATAGCCCGGTAAGCCCAGCGCGTAGTTATTCTGGCAACAGGTTCTTGTGGATCGCGGCACGGAAGTGTCCGAAAGAATGAAACAATCGCGAGCAAGCGCCTGGCGCAATCGCTTCCGGCGTTGTATTCAGTCTTGCGCGACGAGCCCTGCGGCTCGTCCTCTCTTCGCAGCGCCGCCGCCTGAGCGATTGTCTTGCAGCAGCCGCCAGGCAGTTATAATGTTACGTTGCCGTCTGTCGGCGACGTGCCTCGCGCCGTGTCGCGACGACCCATCTTCAGGAGACCTTTATGACTCGTTTGCTAGCAGCCGCCGGTGTTATCACACTTGCCGCGATGACTCTTCCAGCCGCTGCGCAGGATTTTTCTGTCGAGCGCCTCGATCAGCACATCCGCACGTTATCCGACGATTGGTTCGAGGGCCGGGCGCCGGGCACTGTGGGTGAGGACAAGACGGTGGCCTATCTATCGGGTGCATTCGCCAGCGTCGGGCTGCAGCCAGGCGGTGACCTTCGCGCGGACGGCTCGCGGAAATGGACGCAGGACGTGGTCCTGTATCGGTCGACGATGACCGCAGCGCCCGATCTGTCCATCGACATTGATGGTGAACGCGTCACTATGTTGCAGGATCAGGACCTTGCCGTGCGCTCACCCGTCAATGGCATGTCCGACGTACGCCTTGAGAGCACGCCACTGTTGTTCGTTGGTTATGGCACGCACGCACCAGAACGTGACTGGTCTGATTTCAAGGACGTGGATGTCACCGGCAAGGTTATCGTAGCGCTGGTTAACGACCCAGACTTCGAAGGCGGTGAAGGCGACTTTGGTGGCGAGGCGATGACCTACTATGGTCGCTGGACATATAAGTACGAGGAGGCTGCGCGACGCGGCGCCGCTGGCATATTGGTCATCCACGAAACCAAGCCAGCCAGCTACCCGTGGGGCGTAATCTCCAACGGCAACGATGTCACGCTGGATATCGTGCGCCAGAATCCCGCTGCCGCACACTCAGCGCTGCAAGGCTGGATGCACATCGATGTTGCGCGCCGTATCTTCGAGGCCGCAGGCACCAGCTACGAGGCGGCCAAGGCCATGGCGCAGCGCCGAGACTTCCAGCCTATGGATATGGGCGCGACCATCGATGCCACCATTCTGTCGACGAGCGAGGAGATCGCCGCTAAGAATGTCGTTGGCATCCTGCCCGGCAATGAGCGCCCCGACGAGCACATCGTGTTCACCGGACATCACGACCATCTTGGTGTCGGCCAGCCCGACGATACCGGTGACACGATCTACAACGGTGCGATCGACAATGCGACCGGTCTCGCCTTTATGATCGAAATGAGCCGTGCGTTCGTACAAGCTGGCGGCACCGACCGAAGCCTGGTGTTCCTCGCCGTTGGTGCGGAGGAGAGTGGTCTTCTTGGCGCGAAATACTACGCCGCCAACCCACTCTATCCGCTGGCAACAACAGTGGGCGTGATCAATACCGACGCACCCGGCGTACACGGCCCAACGCGGGATTTCTCGATCTCCGGCAGCGCCAAGCTTGGCCTGCTCGATGTCTTGGTCGAGGAAGCGGCGAAGTTAGACCGTGCCTACTCGCCCGATCCGAACCCGGCTGCGGGCAGCTTCTTCCGCTCCGACCATTTCGCATTTGCGCAGGTTGGCGTACCGGCCGTTAGCTTTCGCTCAGGACGTGACCTTGTCGACGGCGGCACCGAGCGCGCAGCAACGATCGCGGCCAACTACGCCGCTGAGGATTATCACCAGCAAAGTGATGAGTGGTCACCCGACTGGGATTTGAGCGGCCTCGTGCGCGACGCCCAACTCGTCTATGCTGTTGCCGAGCGACTCGGCAACAGCGATGACTGGCCCAACTGGGCAGAAGGCAGTGAGTTCAAGGCGCTGCGCGATGCAAGTGCGGATATGCGCGAGTAACGTTGGCCGGTAAGTCTTGTCTTCCGCCGCCGAGTATCACGAATCGCTAGGGTGTACGAAGTCAGCCGACCAGGCCGGGTCGGGCACCCTTGGCACGTACAGTGGCACAAGCGCGGCTAACTGATAGTCGATGCGCTATGGCCATCGGCTGCGCAACCTCTTCACGGCGAGCGAGCATCATAGCTTTCTTGCCGTGACGCAATTTATCGCTATGTTCACGAGTGCCAAGTCGGCATACATCTTTTAGAGCTTGGCGTTCTCGGCTTCACGCCCGCTGCTTTCGCGCCGCCGTATTTCGATCTCCATTTTGTAGTACGTCGCATTGGAAACACCGTGCTGATGGCATATCTCTTTGACCTTCATGCCTGCATCGGCTTCTCTCACCGTCGCAACGATCTGCAACACAGCGAAATCGGGACTCCCTCATAGCCTTCTCCTAGCAACAGCATTCCAGGTAGCTCTGTTACTCGCTTTCGATTAGACGGAGAAGACTACGGGCAACTCGCCCGTCACAACCAATCTGAAACTGCACGCCTAGGCGCCGTTGTTTGGTTTCAAATAAAACATTTTGATGACGGGATTTTTCCTTGTATCGCGGCGAAAAAACAGTATTATCCAAACCAATCGTGATTTGATCCTATTGCCGCGATTTAAAAGAAAGCGCTAAAACGGAGTGCCTAATTCCCAGGATTTAACACGTAGCACTAGGAGTTTCTGATGAAGCTTTTCGTGAACGCGCGGTATTTGATCGTGCCTGTTTCGTCCCTGGTTACTATCTTGGGGATTTTCCTTGGCGGTTTCGCTGCCTGGACTGGTGTCATTCTGTTTGGCATCTACACCGTCATTGATACGCTGACTAAAGATATTCGTTGGCGCGCTGAGAAAGACGCCAATGGGCAGTCGTTCGGCATCAAACGGCTTCAGTACCTCGTCATGTACATCATGTTGCCAGTATTCGTGACGCTGCAAGTGGTTCTTGCCTGGCGTATTTTTGAATACACCAGCGGGGCTGCGATTGAACCTGCGCTGCTCGCCGGCGTGCCGTATCAGGCAGGCATCACTTTCGCCAATCTGCTCGGCGCGACGTTCTCGACGGCGCTGTGGGCTGGGCTCGGTATCATTTATGGTCATGAGCTTTCGCACAACAAGAAGGAAGGCTTCCTCGTATCGCGTCTGATCATGGGCCTCAGTGGCGCATCGCATTTTACTTATGCGCACGTCTATAACCATCACCTGGATCTGGGGCATGAGAGTGACCCGGCAACGGCGCCGCGCGGCAGAAACGTCTACGCGCACACCTGGTTGTCTCACGCCGGGCAGTCGAAGTTTTCGTATGATCTGGAACGCAAAAAGTTGGCGCGGCAGGGCAAGTCTGCATTCAGTCTCAACAACAAATGGATTGTCGGTTATCTGTACAGCTTGCCGTCTGTGTTCTTGTTCGTTTGGGCCGGCGGGGCACTCGGGCTGGCCGCGTTGGCTTTGGTTTGGATACTGTCGAATTTCTTGCTCGAAGC
The DNA here is from genome assembly GCA_039033695.1 of Pseudomonadota bacterium. Lineage (GTDB taxonomy): Bacteria > Pseudomonadota > Gammaproteobacteria > Steroidobacterales > Woeseiaceae > CALBPI01. Next base: position 5,590 of record JBCCCC010000173.1, read on the forward strand.
CCTGAACTTCATGGGGCACTATGGCTTGATTCGTGAGCCGAATTCGCCGGTAGAACATCGCCATTCCTGGGACAACGACAACATCTTTACCAGTTGGTTTTTTATCGAAATTGGCCGGCAGGGCGATCACCACGTCAGAGGTGAAACCTATTTTTGGGAACTCGATGACGTGGGTGCGCCGAACTACGGCATCGGCTATTTCTCATTGTTTGTCTTGACGCTGGTGCCACCCCTGTTCCG
>JBCCCC010000174.1:0-5781 GCA_039033695.1 Pseudomonadota bacterium
CGCGCCCAACGTGACGGCAACCAGCCCGGTGCTGCCGACAATTGCCGCCATGGCTGGATCAAGCCGCAATACCTGATGTGCGCGCCAGGGCACGTCAGGAGGTGCCAATGTCTGTCATCGGTGCGGTAGTATGACGCCCTGTTTAACCATGTCCTTGCGCGGGCGCCAGGAGTTCTTTTGCCAAGTTGGTTGTGTATGCGCATGAGCGCCGGACGCTTGAGCGATCTCTGTTGGTCGTCCACTAGGGCGACCCCGCCGCAGACGGCTTCGAGTATCGACCAATCCCGGTTTGCAACGCCTGAGCGGACCGCGCTCGTTGTGCGTGATGCTCGCGCCGAGGCTATCGACCTTGATTTCGGCAATCATGTGGTGGCATTGCCGGTAGCCGATTGCGCAACGACAGCGTCGGCAGCCAGCGCTGCGTACCGTCAGCTCCAGACAGGCGGATACAACCCCGAGGCATGGCGGTTTCATCTACTCGCATACTGGCGTGCCGTATCGCCAGAAACGACCGCGCTTGGTGGACTGGAGATGGATCGATTGCTGCAGAGGAGGGCGTTGTGACCGCTCCCGCGATCGTTGACGAAACTGCACATGCTATAGTTGATGCTTGCGATGCGTTGGCACATGGGTCGCTGGTTGGGCTGCCAACCGAAACGGTTTATGGCCTTGCGGCGGACGCGACCAACCCACAGGCTGTCGCACGGGTTTTTGCAGCGAAAGGCCGCCCTGCGTTCAATCCGCTCATCGCACACGTGGCCTCGACGGCAATGGCATGCCGCGAAGGCGTGTTGGATGAGCGGGCGCAGTTGCTTGCCGAGACGTTCTGGCCCGGCCCGCTAACCCTGGTTGTGCCAGTCCATGCGGAGGGCCATGTCTGCGAGTTGGCGCGAGCCGGTCTGCAGACCATTGCACTGCGTGTGCCCGCGCATCGCGTAGCGCGGTCTTTGCTTGGCGCATACGGCAAGCCACTCGCCGCGCCGTCTGCTAATCCATCGGGCAAACTGAGCCCGACATCGGCGCGCGATGTGGCACATGCGTTTGGCGAAGAGGTCGCCATGGTGATTGATGGCGGCTCGTGCGAGGCCGGCATAGAGTCGACTATTGTCGGATTGCTTCCGTCCGAGCCCGCTCGTTTGTTGCGCCCCGGGATTGTGAGCCGGGACGCATTGCTGGCTTACCTGCCCGATCTTGTCGGGCCCACAGAAGGGGCGATCAACGCGCCCGGCCAATTGTCTTCGCACTACGCACCTGGCGCCTCCGTGCGCCTCGGGGCGCAGAAGCTGCGCGATGGCGAAGTGATGCTTGGCTTTGGTCCCGATGCACCGGCCAACAGTTTGAATTTGTCGCCCCGTGCCGATTTGGTTGAAGCGGCGGCGAACCTGTATCGAATGCTGCGCCAGCTAGATCAGCAAAACCCGGCCGGGATAGCGGTCATGCCCGTGCCGGAACAAGGGCTGGGCGAGGCGATCAATGATCGTTTGCGCCGCGCTGCTGCGCCTCGCAACTAGTTGGCGCGGCACGATCCTGGCCACGACCAACCCGCCGCGCGCCGGAGGCAGGGTTTCGCGGTCAGGCGATGTTTGCATCCTGTCAAACGTCCCGCATGCCCTGAATTAGCGGCGGTCTCTGCGGCCGCCGAACTGACTATGGTATTTTTGACAGACTCCAAAACTGAGGTAAGCGCAATGACACCGGATCGAACATTGCGATTGTGTGGGCTGGCAGTCGCCTGCGTCTTGACGATGAGCATCGCTGCCGGGCCGTCGGTGGCCGATGAAAGACTGACCGAAGCGCAGGCGCAGCGCGCATCGCAAAACTACCAGCAATATTGCGCCCTGTGCCATGGTAAGGACCGCGAGGGACATGCCAATGACCACGCGCCCTCATTACGGTCCAAGTCCCTGATGGAGGCCGGCCAGCTGGAGCGATTCATGGCCACAGCGTACGGGCGGCCCGGCACGCCAATGGCAGGCTTCTACACCGATATTGGCGGGCCGCTCGGAAAAGACGAGGTACGCCAGTTGACGTTCTGGCTAGAGAGCCAGGCAGGTGTCACTCAGATAGGGCTTGATGAAGCGCCCATTGCAGGCGATATCGAGCTGGGTCGATCACTCTATGCAGCGCAGTGCAGTAGTTGTCATGGTGACAGCGGTCAGGGTGTGACTGGCACGGCGCTTGGTAACCCCGCCATGCTGGCGATGACTCGAGATTCGTTTGTTCGCCATGCGATTGCCGAGGGGCGTCAGGGCACGCCGATGCAGGCATTTTCTGATCAGCTATCGAACGATGAGATCAACGCTCTGACAGCATTCATTCGCAGTCGGGCGACCGGTTGGGCGGTGCGCAAGCCAGTCCTGAGGACGCCACCGGCGCCAGAACAGTATGTGCTCAACCCGCAAGGCGAGGCGCCAACGTTCGACTTGGTCGATGATCATTACGTGATGGCGGATGATCTTTACGCTGCCATTCAGCAAAAGCGCCGCATGGTGTTGTTAGACACCCGCAACATGGCCTTGTGGCAGCTGTCTCACATTGCAGGGTCCGTACCGTTACCTTACTACTACGATCGCGGCGACTTCACTGAGCTTGCGGCGGACTTGCCGCGTGATGGCACCTGGATTGTGACTTACTGCGAGTGTCCGCGCGCGGCCGCGGACTATGTTAATGCAAAGCTCGCTGATCTTGGCTTCGAGAACCTCGCGGTCCTGTACGAAGGCGCCTTCGGGTGGATAGGACTCGGCTATCCAGTGTCCTTCGGTGAAACGACAGTGTCCTCGAAGATCTCGCTTGATCAGACCCGCGATGAATCTAACTAGACAGTATCTTGCGCCCGCGCATGTAGCAGTATCTGTGCTTGGTCACCAAGCAAGCGCCGACGGCTATCCGCCCAGTTGCCTTGTACCGACTGCCCGATACCATCAGTCCCGGGTGTGGCGTCTATGACCGAGTCGGTCACCGTATTGCTAGACGCGCATCGCAACGGTGATGCATCGGCCATGGATAGATTGGCCGCGCTGCTATATCCGGAGCTAAAACAAGTAGCGCGCCGACGTGCGGGCAGCGGGCGCGGGAGCGGCGCCACGACGTTGGTACAGGAGACTTTCGTGAAGCTGTTGTCAGGCGGTAATATCAAGGCGCGCGATCGACAGCAGTTTTTCGCACTTGCAGCAACCATCATGCGCCAGATTATTGTGGATGAGATTCGTTATTTCACCGCCAACAAGCGTGCCGGTAATGAGGTCACGTTGACCCAGTCGGTGATCGGCGACGATAGTCACGAAAAAGCCCAGTTTCTGTTACAGGTGAATCAGATGCTCGAGATACTCGAAGCCGAGGATTCACGTCTAACCCGCGTGTTCGAATGCCGCTACTTTGCCGGCTTGACCGCCGAAGAGACAGCGACGGCGCTCGATACCTCGACACGATCGGCCGAGCGTTTGTGGTCTGAGGCCAGGGCGCGGATTGCTGCGCTAATCGCACAAGACAATGCATAACGCCTCCTCTGCGTCGTCGTATCGGCGACATGCGCACCAAGTTCCTGGACAATCCGGCTGCCTCCACCCGGCTGTAGTAGGTGCTCAATACGCTCGCGACGCTTGCCCATCGGTGTCTTAAAAGGTGTGTTGCAGGCTGACTAGTAGACGATCCTGTTTCTCGAACTGCCCGAACAGGCCTCGACTCGTCCCGCTAGATGACTGTGCCGAGATGTCGAGCGCGGTTGCATCGGATAGGTCCATCCTAATACCCGCTACCAACATGCTGTCATGATCGCTTAGTGAGTGGTACCAACGCGCCGTGACCGTAACTGTATCCTGCACGAACGCCCGTCGTATGAATAGCGTGGCAACCTGATCGCGCGCTGGCCGCACAAGATCCACAGGGGCTGCACGCACATGGTCCAGCAGATACTGGATATTGATGAAACTCTGCCAGGGGCCGGTCACGTCCAACCCAATCGCAACGCGGTGTTGCTCCAGCGCTACCGCCGACAACTGACCGTTCATATTGCGATTGAACCGCCTGCCGGGCTGGTAGGCGTATTCGGTACGTAGCACGCTGTTGCCAAGGCCCATGTCGGCACTAAGACCGAATGTCTCACGTCGTTTGAAGTAGCGCTCAATCACTGGCCGACCGGAAGCGATACGTGAACGTCCGAGCGGCTCTGGGTCAACCCCCGAATACGCGATCAGCGCCAGTTCTGTGCCGCCGAACTGATGCGATAGCCGCAGACCGAAGCCCGCGTCCCTAAACTGATGTCCCGGACGGTCGGTGTCGATCGCCACATTATTCGCATCGCCAGCATTGCCAAACTGAAAGCGCGGCGCACGCAAGGCGAACCAGGCATCCGTTACCGGGATTGCATGTGCGCTGCTGTCTGGTACCAGAGCAAATTCGGCACGCCAATGTGCGCTGCGAGCATCAAGGTAGGCACTCCACAAACTGATCCGAGAATCCGCGAAATCATCAATGATAAACTCACGAAAATCCTGAGGGTTGACGACGTCTAACACTTTGATGCCATCAAGTCGTCCCCAGACGATTTGTTGCTTGCCGATACGCAGCAAACCCCGCTTGAAGCGGCGTTCCCAATAAACATCTCGGAGTTCTATAGTGCCTGTATTGCCAAGCACCAGCGGTTCGGATAGTGGCGCGAAGCTATTCGTGTCGGGTCGGCCAGGTTCCAGTCGATCCTCGAGGTCTAGCCGCAAACGAGCGGACAATACCAGTAGCTCATTTGGTGATGACGAAAACTCGAGCGCTGGTGTTACCTCCAAAACCCCCTGCATGCTGCGCGGGTCTTGCAACGCATGCCCATAGCTCAAATCTGAAGTAAGCGTCGCGCTGCGAGACTCACTGGCGTTGACTGGCAGGCCCGCTACGGTGGCAAGAATAATCAAGGCAATGCGCATTACTCGACTCCTTGTCCGGCGGTTGCAGTCGACGCGCCAGCAAGGTGGCTGTCAGCTAAACGCCGCCCGAGATCGCGAGGTTCGAAAAGTGCCCGGGAAAACGAAAGGCCGTGCCGAGTGTGCTCGAAGACGAATCGGGTACGGTGTCCGGATTGGTGATTGACCGCGATGATCTCAACTGGTGTCCAGACGCCATCGACCTGTTTGACTGCGATGACATCGATGCGCTTCAATGCCCGGCCGCGAACATCGATGAAGTCTATTCTTCGTGGCATCCAACTCTGAGGGTCGATCAGCGCCTCGAAACTGCTATAGCCCAATTCACGCGCCACTCGCTTGTCGCGGGCTTTGCCTTGCAACCGCAAACGCATTTCGCCACCAACATCAGTGTTGCCCGCAAACTCGAATTGCCAGTCTTCCTCACGAAACTTCAGTTCAGACTGAATGTCCTCATAGGAAAAATCAGTGCCAAAAAATGCATTGCCACGTCGTGCCGATGGAATACTGCGCACGCGTTTGGCTGCTGGCAAATACATCCAGCGGTTGTCTGAACTCGCAGTATCGCGGTAATCATGACTCAGGAACGCCATCGCCCTGTATTTTTTTGGCGATAGGAATGTGATCCGCGTGGCACGCCATTGTGCATCAATGATCTTCTGGACAATCGCCTGTCGCTCATTGGTGCGACCTTTGTGAGTGGTCAATGTCATGCGAATGATACGCTGGGTTGCGGCGCTTTCCTCCCGATCCAGTATGGCCCGGGCGATCGTCAATCCATCCATAGCCGGCGGCTCGCCGGCCGATGCAGCGTCATTGGCGACACTGAACAAAACGAGCCCTGCGATACCAAGACCCGCGAGCTTGCCAG
>JBCCCC010000175.1:0-5741 GCA_039033695.1 Pseudomonadota bacterium
CCAATGGCATGCCAGGCAAACAACACCCGCGAGAATATGTCGTCCGGAACGAACAGTGCCAACGCAACAGACAGGATCGACAACACGATGACCACAATGCGCGCTTTACGTGGTGCATCGTCCGGATCCGCCGAATCGCCTTGCCAGTCGTGCGCCACTGCCGCAGACGCGGTCAGCAGCTGGCTATCAGCTGTCGACATGATCGCAGACAACACCGCTGCCAGTACCAGCCCGGCCAATACAGGTGGCAGCAACATGCCGGCGGCGACAAACAAAGCCTGCTCTCCGTCACCGAGGCCATCAAGCAGCACGCGAGCAGACAGTCCGAGCACGAGCATGCCGGCGTAGACCAGCAGCGCCCAGCCAATTGCGACGCGCCGCCCGCGACGCAATGCCGCATCGTCCCTGAGCGCCATGAACCGATTCACGACATGCGGCTGACCCGGATAGCCCAGTCCAATCCCCAGTGTGCCCAGCACAAAAGCCAAACCAACCAAACCGCTCATGTCAGGCCCGCCATGATCGGTCAGCGCGGCGAGCCACGACTGCGGACCGCTCATGACCGCCAGAATCGCTGCGACCGGCAACACCAGCGCCACCAGTAGCATCGTGACCGCCTGCAGCGCATCCGTCACACTCACTGCCCAAAACCCGCCCACGAGTGTGTACAGCATGACAATCGATGCGCCGACGATGATGCTGGTTGTCGATGACCACTGGAAGTTGGCCGCGAACGCTTTGCCTGCGCCGTCGAATTGCGCGGCAATATAGAACAGGAAACAAAACAGCACGATGCAACTGGCAACTCGCAGGACGAGCTGGCGTTGTGCACCAAAACTCGTCGGCGCCAGAATGCCTGACAGCGTTAGCGCACCAGATGTCGCGGCAAGTCGCTGCAATCGGGGCGCGACGAAAAACCAGTTGATCAGGAAACCACCGAGGGTCGCAGGGAAGAGCCATAGTGCTGGCAGGCCCCACGCGAACGCCGCGCCACTGACGCCCAATAAAGTCCATGCCGAGGAAGAACTGGCACTGGCACTCAAACCGGCGACCCAACCGCCCATCTTGCCACCCGCGAGTAGAAAGTCGCGCGTATCACGGTTGCGCCGTGCGGCCCACAAGCCAATCGCAATCAGCAACAGGTTGTAGACGACCAGCGTGTACAGAACAATTGCCTCGCGCGTCATCGTGCTATGGTAGCCGATGATGACAACGCATAGCGATAGCAAGCCCGGCTGGGCGTTCTGGGTTGATCGCGGCGGCACGTTTACCGACCTCGTTGCACGCTCGCCGAACGGTGGCTTATCCACCCAGAAGCTGCTTTCGGAAAGGCCTGAGCACTATGCCGATGCTGCCGCCGAAGCCATTCGCCGCATCCTCGACGCGCATCCGCAATTTGGCAGGCATATCGACGAAGTTCGTGTTGGCACGACGGTGGCAACCAATGCTCTGCTCGAGGGCAAGACGCCGTCGGTAGCATTGGTGTTAACGGCCGGATTCGAAGACTTGCTGAGTATCGCGGACCAGCGCCGCGATGAGCTGTTCGCGTTGCATGTGAAGAAGCGAACGCTGCCGAGTACGAAAATTCTGGCCAGCGCCGGGCGCATGTCGGCACAGGGTGATGTCATCGCTGACATCGATTCTGATGCGCTAACACGTCTGCTTCGCAAGGCATACCAAAAAGGCATCCGCGATGTCGCAATCAGCTTGCTGCATGCGTGGCGCAACCCGAATCATGAGCTGCAGTGCGCGACGTTAGCGCGCAAGGTCGGGTTCGACAACGTCACGTTGGGCCATCAGGTATCGCCACTTCGCGGCTATCTGGCACGCACCGAAACGACGTTACTGGATGCTGCCCTCACGCCGGTAGTGCACGACTATGTGCAGAGGTTCTCGGCAGCGCTGCGAAATCTTGCAACCGTAAAGCGGATCCTGTTTATGCAGAGCCACGGCGGCCTCGCGGATGCCGATCGCATCCGTGGCAAGGACGCGGTGCTGTCCGGCCCTGCCGGCGGCGTTATCGGGCTTGCGCGTTGTGCCGAAGTTGCCGGCCATACGCGCGTGGTCGGCTTCGACATGGGCGGCACCAGTACGGATGTTTGCCTGTGGCATGGTGCATTGCAACGCCAACGCGATAATCGTATCGGCAGTTATCGTCTGAACACGCCGATGCTGCGGCTCGATACGATTGCCGCGGGCGGCGGATCAATACTCAAGTGGCAGGATGAGCGATTCGTCGTCGGGCCGGAATCGAGTGGCGCGCTGCCCGGACCGGCCGCCTATGGCTGCGGCGGCCCGTTGTCGATCACAGATGCCAATGTCATGTTAGGGAGACTACCGGCCAAGTTCGTCACGCCATCTTTCGGACCCGACGGTAATGCGCCACTGGATGTTTCCGCGACCAGCCAAGCGTTTGATGCCATGCACGCAGACCTGCCACCCGCCATCAGTGCAACATTCAACACCAGAGATCTTGCCGAAGGTTTCATCGCCGTGGCGGTCGACAACATGGCAGGTGCCGTGCGCAAGGTTGCTCTGCGCCAGGGCGAGGACCCGCGCGACTGCACACTGGCGGCTTTTGGTGGTGCCGCCGGTCAGCTCGCGTGCAAGGTCGCACGAGAGTTGGGCATGAAATCGATCTGGCTGCACCCGTTTGCCGGCGTTTTCTCCGCGTTGGGTATCGGCCTCGCCGAACACATTGAAAGCCACGAAGTAGCGATCGACGAGCCCCTTGACCGCGGCCTGCGACGTTCCCGCGGCCTCGTACATGAGGCACAACAAGCGCGACAATCGGCGATCGTCCGGGCTACCCTCGAACTCGGCGTCGAAGGAGCCGATACGACGTTGCCAGTCCCGCTGGCTGACAAAGACACGGTTATCGATGCGTTCGTTGCGATGCACAAGGCACGATTCGGTGTCGCGCCAGTCGCAGAGCTGCGGGTTGTGAGCGTGCGTATCGAACAGGTTCTGGCCAGATCCGGCACACCACCGCAGCAACCCATAGGCAGCAACTCCGCGACGCTTCAGCCGATTGGTAGCAGTACGCTGTATGACAACGGCGCTAGTCTGAATGTGCCCGTGTATCAGCTTGCCGATCTGGCTAACCAGCAGATTGACGGGCCAGCCATTATCGTTGCTGCGCATGGCACGCTGGTCGTCGATCAACAATGGCAAGCAACCATCAATGCCTGCGGTGAATTGCGATTGGTCGACCACGGGCAGCAAAAAAAAAAAACTTGCCAGCCGAGATAGATCCGGTGCTGCTGGAGGTGTTTAACAATCGCTTCAGCCAGGTAGCAGAGCACATGGGCCATGTGCTTGAGAGCACGGCGCACTCTGTCAATATCAAGGAGCGATTGGACTTCTCCTGCGCATTGTTCGATGCCGAAGGCAGGCTGATCGCCAATGCACCACATATGCCTGTGCATTTGGGTTCCATGGGCGCCAGTGTTACCCACGTTCTCTCAGAGGTCGGTGATCTACGCGACGGGGACGTCTACCTGATTAACAGCCCCTATGCCGGTGGCACACATCTACCCGACATTACCGCCGTCTCGCCGTGGATCAGCGCACAAGGCGAGCTGCAGTACTTCGTTGCCAGCCGTGCACACCACGCAGATGTCGGTGGTATTGCACCAGGGTCGATGCCTGCCAATAGCACGCATATCGACGATGAAGGCGTGCTGCTCGATAACCTGCGAGTCGTTCGCGACGGGCAATTCGATACACAAGCATTGCGCCATGCGCTCGGCAGCGCGCGCTGGCCATCACGCAATATTGATCGCAATCTGTCCGACATCAGGGCGCAGATTGCATCGCTTCGCGAGGGCGCACGGCAGCTGGCGCAAATGCGCGCCCGCTTCGGCGCACAAACCGTCGCTCGATACATGCGCGCGGTGCGCGACAACGCGGCACAGTGCGTGCGGACTGTACTACGCGGTTTGGACGGCGGCCATTGCACGCTGACCCTCGATAATGGCCTTGTGATTGCGGTGTCGATCACTGTTGATCGTGATACTGGTAGCGCAGTGATTGACTTTAGCGGTAGCGGTGGCGTACACGATGGCAATTTCAACGCACCGCTGGCGGTCACCCGCGCAGCGACGTTGTATGTGTTGCGTACACTCGTTGCGCACGATATTCCATTGAATGATGGATGCCTCTGCCCGGTCAAGCTGATCGTACCGCCAGGTAGCTTCCTGAACCCGGTCTACCCTGCAGCAGTAGTTGCCGGCAATGTGGAGACCTCGCAATGTGTCACTAACGCACTGTATTCCGCGCTCGGCGTCATGGCGAGCGCACAAGGCACAATGAACAACCTGACATTCGGCAACGCGCGGGTGCAGTACTACGAGACCATCGCGGGTGGCACGGGCGCAGGCGACGGGTTCGATGGTGCTCATGCGGTACAGAGCCATATGACCAATTCAAGACTGACGGACGCAGAAGTACTCGAGAGTCGTCTACCGGTGCGTATCAGGTCGTTTTCTCAACGTACAAACTCTGGAGGTCGCGGCAAATGGTGTGGCGGGGATGGCGTCGTGCGTCATCTTGAGTTTCTCGAAGACGTCGATTGCGCGATTCTAAGCGGTTTTCGTGATAGCGGCCCTAAAGGATTGCGCGGCGGGGAGCGCGGGCTGCCAGGAGAAAACGTCGTTTATCGAGGCGACGGCTCCCGCGACGTACTGGCGGGCGTCGCGAGCACCAGACTTGCGGCGGGCGACGCGTTGTTGATTCGCACGCCCGGCGGCGGCGGGTACGGTGTCATCGATGACGCATCGGAAGGCTAGACCTACAGGCCCTACTCTGTCACGCGCACGCCGTTCCAGAATGCGACGTAGTCTTTGATGTGCGTCGCCTTTGGCAAAGGATCGGCGTAGTACCAGGCCGCCGCTTCATTGCGTGAGCCAGCGACCTCGACATCGAGGTAGTTAGCCGTGCCTTTCCAGCCGCAAAAGCTCGTCTTGGTATTCGGGCTAAAGTACTCGTCGTTGAGCGAGGCCCGCGGAAAGTAGTGATTGCCCTCGACCATTACGGTTGCATCGCTCTCGGCGACAATCGTATCTTGCCAGATCGCTTTTACCATCTCAGGCTCCCGTCAGATTAACCAGCATAAGGTCATGCCGATCAGTAGTGCGTAAATGCCGCCAGCCACCCAAGTCGATCTTGGGATGCTATTGGCCGCGTGCGGCTGTTCGTCTGTCTTGCGCATGGTGTTTTTCCCAACAAGCTCTTGAACAGGTATTCGTTTGCACACCGCTTTTGGATGCGCTTTCTCTGCTATGGCGTGCTGTCATGATCAGACACGGCGAACGCCGTTCTTGTCGCCGTGGTGCCGGACTGCTGCTGAGCAATCGCGTACATCAGCGGCTGCCGCGCGCCTTTCGGCCTGAACGCAAGCAACAGGCGCATGCCGTGGCCAGCGGCCAGCTGCGTTTGCGCATCACATCGAACCAGCCAACCAGGCTGGCCCTGATCAATCTCAAACGCGTCTTGCTCGGCCAACGACGACAGAAAATCGCCGACCTGCTTTTCGACGCGCGTCCAGACGCTTGGCTCGAAAGGCGCAAACAATGCCCAACGTGTGCCGCGTTCCACGTGTCGCAATACAAACTTGACCAGTCGCTGATGCGGCAGCGACCCGCGTTGACGATCGCGACCGTTGGCCGCGGTAACCAGGCCAGGAAACAGCAAGCGTCGTTGCATCCCGGTCAACAACGGATTGACCCCAGCGCGCAACA
>JBCCCC010000176.1:0-5712 GCA_039033695.1 Pseudomonadota bacterium
GACTGACAACGACTGCACGCCGTAAAGCTCGCTGCTAGTCGCTAGTTATCGCCTGACGCTTCCTGTTCCTGTGCCGCGGCCGCTCGCTTGAGCCGCTCACGCATGCGATGCTCGGCGAATGCGCGGTACTCGGGGTGGCTCAGCGCGTCGTCTTTGTTCGCGTCGAATGGCGTCAAGTGGCCTGCCTCAAATGGCTGGCGCAGCCAGGATGGCATTTCTTCAACGACGAGTTGTCCATCGAAGTCATCATCCAGTGCACCGTATACTTGTGCCGTCCGGAAGTGGATTTCGTCATGTACCGGATTCTCGGTTGTGCCGTCCCTCCAGCGGAAGAAGAAGCCGCCATAAAGCATCTCATCGTACGACTGCAAGCCCCAAGGAACTGAACGTTCCGCATCCGGATTCGCGGGATTCGCGTCGCTGTTGTCGTACAAGGTACGGTGCACCAGTCTTGCGCCCGCCGGCACTTCGACCGGCTCTGCGAGTGTATATGTATGCTGCCAATTGAAATCATAGCGCGGCACGTGCAGCAACGGCGTGACCTTGCCATCTGGCATATGAATGTCGAATCGCGTCTCTACCCCGCGAAGGTGCGCGTGCGGAAACAGGCTGAAAATGACTGCCGGCTGATCAAACTCGAAATAGGCGCGTTCTTCGTGACGCGCCTCACCCGCCGGGATATTCAGGTCAAAGCCAATCACAACCTGTTGCCGTAAGTGCATCTCAGGCGGCTCATCATGAAAATACAGCGCTACCTTCGACACATCGGTCACTTCTCGGCCATATGGGGTGTAGTGCATTTGCAAGTGGATCTGCCCGCCGGCCTTTACAAGCACGCCAGTCCCTTCCGGGTAGACATAGGACTCCGCGCCAGGGGCGTAACCCATCAAATAGTTCTCGAACACGGCATCGAGCCTCTCGTCACCCTCCGGAATCTCGCGCTCACTGGTGCCAATCAATACGTGATGCACGACTTTGGTTTCGCCAGGCTCGATACTGACCGCGCGTACCCACACGTCACGATCCAGCGGATTCTTTATAGCCGGGAACTGATAATCAACGATGCCAGTGGCAGGTACGGTGAAGGGCGGCGCTTCGACAACAAGGTCCGGCTCACCCAACGGCCACCCCTTCTCGAGCGGCTTAATTGCCAACAGTGGATCCTCACCGTCTCCGCGCGGCGCACCCGCCTCAATCCAGTGCACGAGCGTCTTGCGCTCCTCTAGCGTGAGCGCCCGCGAACCGTGAATGTCCGGCAGGTCGGTTGCGACTTCCCAAGGCGGCATGCGTCGCGTGCGCACCACCTCACGAATCATCGGCGCAAACCCGCGGATCATCTCATAGCTGGTCATCGCCCAAGGACCGATACCGCCGGGACGATGACAGGCGGCGCAACGCGACTCTAGAATCGGCGCGATGGTGTCCGTGTAACTGATGCTCGCATGCGTCTCACGACGCTCGCGTTCAGGGAAATTGATAATGCAGCCCATCGCTTCGCGACGCGGCTCGCTGACCGGCTCGCCGGCAATCACAGCCGCAAGCGCATTGGCCAGGTAATGCTCACTAGCCTCGTTTTTTTGGTTTTCGTAACCGACCCGATCGTTCAACGGGCCGCGATACGCGAGCTGCCAGTTACTGGTATCAATGACCAATATTTCGCCGCTGCGGTCAAGTTCAAGCGCCTCACCGATCAACTGTGAGTCATCAACCAGGATCGGAAAATCAATCGCAAACTCTTCGGCCTCTTGTCGAATACTCGCGTAGTCGTCCTGCAAGCTCGGATTGATCAACATGAAGCGGACGTCGGCGCCGAATTGATCTCGCACCTTGCGAAGATCAGGCAACAGATTGCGTGCGATCGGACAGCCATTCATCTGCACCAGCAACACGACCGCGCTGGCGTCCTTATGGTAGTAGAGCTCGTGCGCGGACAGGTCTTGATCTAACAGGCGAAAGTTATCGACGCGCGGCGTTGCCTGTGCACTGTTGGTAACCAGAAAAAACGTTGTCAGAACGACAAGACTAGGAAACGAACGCATGGTGATCACTCGGCTAATGATTGGGCATCTGCAAGCTTAATCCAACCGCGCGGAAGTTCAAGGACCAGATCCGCGCTTGCCCGCCCGAAACTGCCAGAATCCAGCCTTATCAGCGCGCATGAGCGAATCGAATGGCCAGCGCGCAGGCAAAAAAAACCGGCTGACCCAAACGAGCCAGCCGGTTTTTGCACTATCGCTGTGCGCGTAAGCCTAGAACTGCTTACGAATCGACAAACCGTAGGTGCGCGGTGCATTCGGGTAACCATTGAAGCTACCGGTCTGCGCAACACCCGGGAACGCGCTGAGCAGGTACTCGTCGTTCGTCAGATTGCGCGCCCACAGGCGAAAATCCCAGCCATTAGGCGTCGAGATACCTGTGCTTGCGTTGACGGTACTGGTGCCGCGCGAGGCGATGCTTTCAGGAATGTTGTCGACGATTTGGATGTCATCATCGTAAACATACTCGGCACGGACAAATGCGGTACGACCGCCAGCCATGTCCCAGTTGTAAGTCGCAGTTGTGACCGCACTCAATGCATGAATACCCGCCGGTGTTTCACCCGTGAGATCGCCGACACTGCTGACCGGGAACGAATCGTATTCGGGATCCATCCAGGTCGCCGCCAACGTCAACTCAAGGTTATCGGTTGGGTAGAACGTGCCGTCGAACTCAACACCAAAGGTAGACTGCTCACCAGCATTGAGGAGCTGGAAGCCTGTGCCAATGAAGATATTGGACTGGAAGCCCTCAATCGACTGGTCGAATACGGCAATGTTAAGAGCGCCGCGCTCAAACTGTGTTTTCAGGCCAAGCTCGTAAACCGTCGATTCCTCCGGTCCCGCAAATCGCGTACCAGCTGTGAGGTTGGGGACGCCCAAGCCTGCAGCTTGCAATGCAATCACATCGCCCGGCAACGGACGCGCATCACGCGACAGGTTGAAGGACGTTGCCTTGTAACCGGTTGCCGCGCTTAAGTACACGTTCATCGAATCCGTGACGTCGTAAGCCAACCGCGCGGTCCACGTCACCTTGCTGTCATCAGACTCGCCGGACTCCACTGCGTTCGGGAATGCCACGAACGGTGGCAGAAACTGCAGCGGTTGCAATGCCAGCAGCTCGTTACAACCTGGCGGCGGCGTTGCCGCGGAGCAGCCAGTCGTGCTGATCGCCTGCGCTTGTGCGGCCGCGCCCGGGTTAGCGGCAATGTTCTCCGGCGTTGCTGGCAAGCCACCGGTCAAAGCCGCGAAGGCGCCACCAAACCCGATTTGAACGAAGTCGAGCGAGGAGAACACATCCGTGTTGACCTGGCTTACGGAGACTTCTTTCTCGTCCTGGGTGTAGTTAGCGCCAAGCGTCAAGGTCGCCCGAGGTGACAGGTACAAATCGACCTGCGCGAACAACGACGTTGCCTGGTTATCTTGGGTGGCCGTCTCGGCCACACCCTGGCCGGCCTGCCAGATTTGTGTGCCCACTGGTAACCCGAGGGTTGGCAACAATGGGTTGATCGTACCTGTCACGGCGCCTGGCCCGCCACCGAGGATATCAGCGTACAGCGCGAAGTCTTCGCCGTAATCAAAGTCACTGACGAACTCGATTTCTTCGTCGAAGTAGAACAGACCAACCAGCCAGTCAGCACGCTCACCAACCGTACCCGCGAAGCGAATCTCTTGAGTAAACGTGTCAATTTCCTGGTCAGCAAAGTTGCGCGAAATCAAATCGGCGCTCGTGAAGTCCGAGTCAGCGTCTGTGACCAACGTTTGATTGCGCAGTGACGTGATCGATACCAGCGAGAAGTTATCAAAGTCGATATCAGCCTGGATAGAGATGCCGCTGTTCTCGACTTCATTGACCGAGTCCGCGTTCAGGAACGTCTCGTATGAGGCTGGATCGTTCGGGACCAGGCTACCCCCGGTCGCACGCACGGCATCACCGGTTGGGCCGTCCAACAGGTTTGTCGTACCGCAGCAGTTCTCGTCGATCTCGTCGAAATCACCAATGATCCGCAGGCCGACATTGTCAGCCAGGTCGATTTGCAGCTGGCCACGCACGCCCCAACGGTTGCGTTCGTTCAGTTCAGAGCCGTCCTCGAGGTTATCGAAGTAGCCATCGCGCGTGTTGGTGTTGGCTGCAAAACTAAATGCCACGTTGTCAGACAGTGGACCTGTGATGTCGCCTTTGGCGATGATCTGGCCGTAATTGCCTGCAACGACTTCTGCGCTGCCGCCCCACTCAAACTGCGGTGCCTGCGTGATAATGCTGATAACACCAGCCGACGCATTCTTACCAAACAGCGTGCTCTGCGGTCCGCGCAGTACTTCAACGCGCTGCAGATTCGGCAAATCAGCAATTGCGCCTGCTGAACGTGAGCGATAGACGCCATCGATAAATACACCAACCGAAGGCTCGATGCCCGCGTTGTTGGCGCCGTTGCCAAACCCGCGAATGACAAAGTTGGTGTTGGCGGATGACTGCAACTGCGTGACCCGCAGTGACGGTATAACCGACTGAAGATCAATCACGTCCAGAATTTGTGAATTCTGGATCGTGTCGGCATCGGTCACCGACACGGCGATCGGCACTTCCTGAAGGGTTTGCTCACGCTTGGCAGCTGTGACGACAATCTCTTCGATAAAAGACTCGTCCTGCGCCAGCGCCTGGCTCGACAGTGCGCCAAAGAGCACTCCCGCCGTAGCCATGCCAGTCGTCGCAAAGCGAGATAACTGTTTGTTAATCCGCATGTTTTTCCCCCGTGGAAAGTTTGGATTGATCAATAGAAAAGCCCCGATACCGAGCTTGTTGCGTGAGAGTATAGAGCAGCACTTCGAAATTGGAAACCAAATATTCCATAAGTGCATAAAATCACTGGAATAATGTAGTTTTGATACCACAGTGAACGGCCACCCACTGTGACACGGTCGACATTATCGACTATGACCCGGTTCACAGACAGCGAGCTAGGCTAGCTCACCAAGAAATTCCTCATCGCGAATCGTCAGACAGGTGTCATCCAGTGATTCCACCAGCGCAAATGCCGGGGCGACTTTAGGCAGCTCATACTTGAAAAAGAAATTGCAGGCCGTGAGCTTGCCGCGATAGAACGCCTGATCTGCCTCACCAGATACCTCGGACAACGCGGATTGTGCGGCGACTGCCTGCCACAACCACAGCCAGCCGATTACCACATGACCAAACGCATCAAGAAACAGCGTGGCGTTCGCGAGTCCTAGCTCGCGGTCCTCGCAGGCCAGCACATGCGCTACCGCATCACGCATTTGCTGCCAGGCGACATCCAGCGACTGCGCAAAATCGGCTAGCGCTGGCGTCGCCGACGCCTGGTCAATCGTCACGCAGATTTCTCGATACAACAAATCGAGTGCAGCGCCATCGGCGATCCGCACCTTGCGCCCCAGAATGTCGAGACCATGAATCGCATGGGTGCCTTCGTGGATATGATTGAGTCGGTTATCCCGATACAGACGCTCGACGGGATAGTCGCGGGTGTAGCCGTAACCGCCCAAGACCTGAATCGCGAGCTTGTTTGCCTCCAGGCAATACTCGGAAGGCCACGACTTCGCAACCGGCGTGAGCAACTCCAGCAGCAATTTAATCTCACCGAGCGCTGCCGCGTCGTCGGTGGTCGCTTCACGATCCTGCAGGCTGGCGCAATAATAA
>JBCCCC010000177.1:0-5694 GCA_039033695.1 Pseudomonadota bacterium
ATGCTGTTATCTTCACCCGTTTATTTGTACGTGACCTTGACGCTTACCTGCTTGATGTACAGCGTGATCTCGTTCTTTGCCTGGCGGATCTACCTTCGCAAGCCGTACATCCTATTCTGGCACCTAGCGTTCCTGGCGGCGACGGCCCGCTGGACTGCAGAACTCATCGGCAGCGATATTCTCGGTACGGCATTATTGACGCTGTTCACCGAAGTATTCGCGTTGCTGGTGATCATTTTCGCGTCGATGGGGCATTGTTTTCGGGTAGGCAGCGAGCGTGTACTCCGGTACATATTTTCGTGCGCGCTCGTCGGCAGCGTAATTTTGCTCTGGTCAACGCTGATCTCACCACATGACGGCATACGTGAGGCCGCGGTCCCGGGTGTGTCGGCAGCCACGGCACTACTGATTGCATACGCCGTCTATCAATACAACAAGAGCGCGGGCTCCGCTGATAGGGTTCTGGCCAGCGGATTGGCGCTGTTTGGCCTTGTTCAAGTCATATCCACACTGAAGGCATTTGGTCTCGGCCAGGCAGCGGACGCATCAGCATTGCTGGCCCATCGACATATGGAATTGCTGACACTACCTATCGCCTATATCGTTATCGGCACGCTGGTGCTGTTTGTGTTTGTGTCCGACGCTTCGCGCAAACTCAAAGGCATGGCGGTACTGGATCAGCTGACCGGGCTCTTGAACCGGCACGGCTATGAAGGGCTCGGTCAACGCGCTTTTGCCGAAGCACGATCGGCTGAAAAACCATTGTCCGTCATTATTGCCGATCTTGATCGCTTCAAAGCCGTCAATGATCGATATGGACATGCAGTTGGCGACCAGGCCCTACTGCATTTCGCTAATCGATTGCGGGCTAACCGAAAAGGCGACGATATTGTCGCGCGTATTGGTGGCGAGGAGTTCCTGGTCCTGCTACCCGGCACAACACTCGACAAAGCCGCGCAAGCTGCGCAATCAATACGCGCCGAGACGATCGAGATTCCTGTTGTCGGCGGCGAACGGCCACTGACGATCAGCGCAAGTTTTGGTGTGGCCGAATTGTCCGATGAAGACAGCAACATTTCTGATATGGTGGCGCGCGCCGATCACGCGCTCTACCGGGCTAAGCGGCGAGGCAGAAATCGCGTGGAGCGGGCATCGAAACGCGCGTTGACGTTGTCAGAGACGACACTGCAACGCTTGTAGCCAGTTGCTTACTGGCGCGCTCCTGATGATCGATATGCCTGATTGGGTGGCGTGATATTTGCCATGTGAAACCACGCATGCAGCAATCAAGATGATGAGCTCTGCCTAGTGGAAATCTCGCGACTGTGTCGCCAGCTTGCCCAGCAGCGTGTTGTAGTCATACATCTCACTGACCACAACATGAATCACCTTGCCCTGTTTTTGCACCTTGCCGCTTACGCCCATGAGTCGCGCACCAATGAGCGTCTTGCGTTGTCGCTGCGCAAGGTCCTTCCAGATCACAAGGTTGCTATAGCCCGTCTCATCCTCGAGCGTTACGAAATTCACGCCACCAGCACTGCCTGGCCGCTGCCGCGTCACGACGATCCCGGCGATCAGTACGCTCGCGTTGTTATCAAGATCAGCCAGCGCACCAGCGCTGACAAAGCCGCGCTTATCAAACCAGTCACGTAGCATTTGCATTGGGTGCCTGCCCAGCGTCAGCCCGACATGGCGATAATCTGCGACAACCTCCTGTGCTTCACTTGGCGTGCGCAGCAACGGCGTCGCTTCGCTGACCGACATGTCAGCCAGCAGATCATCATGGTGCTCGACACCGGCCACCTGCCAGCGAGCCAGGTGGCGATGCCCCGCTATTTTGGATAATGCATTTGCCGCAGCCAACGCCCCCAGCTCACCACGGCTGAGTAGCGCCTTACTAGCCAGTTCCTGAGCGCTGCGAAAACCTTGCGTCTGGCGAACTAGTACCAGCCGACCCGCAGCATCCTCGCCAAATCCCTTGACCAAGCGCAAACCCAAACGTAATGCCGGCTGCTCATCGGCAGTAGCCTCCAGCGTGCAACCCCAGTCACTGTGCCGCACATCAATCGCCCGCACCTCGACCCCGTGACGACGCGCCATTTGTGTGAGCTGAGATGCACTGTAGAACCCCATAGGTTGGCTATTCAGTAACGCACATACGAACGCGGCTGGATGATGGCATTTCAACCATGCCGACACATAGACGAGTAATGCAAAACTGCACGAATGTGATTCGGGAAATCCATACTCACCAAAGCCCTTTATTTGCGCAAAGATCTGCTCGGCAAAGACATCCTGATAACCTCGCTCGCGCATGCCGGATTTGAGTTTTTGTTCGAACGGTTGCAGACCACCACGACGTTTCCAGGCTGCCATCGCACGCCTTAGCTGATCCGCCTCGCCAGGCGTAAAACCTGCGGCCACTACAGCCAATTCCATCACCTGCTCCTGAAAAATAGGCACACCCAGCGTACGCTTGAGCACATCGCGTACGGCCTCGCTGGGGTAAGTCACTGCTTCCTCGCCATTTCTGCGCCGCAGATACGGATGCACCATATCGCCCTGAATTGGCCCCGGCCGGATAATCGCTACCTCAATCACCAAATCATAAAAGCTGCGTGGCCGAAGGCGTGGCAGCATCGCCATTTGAGCGCGTGATTCAATCTGGAAAACACCCATCGTGTCGGCATCGCAAATCATGTCGTACACAGCGGGATCTTCGGCTGGCACACTCGCCAGCGTCAATCGCTGCCCGTGAAACTGCTCAATTAGCGTAAAACAACGTCGGATTGCCGTCAGCATACCCAGGCCCAACACATCAACTTTCAGCAATCCGAGTGATTCAAGGTCGTCTTTTTCCCATTGAATAACCGTGCGATCGGCCATGCTGGCATTTTCGATCGGCACCAGCTCATCAAGACGGCCGTGTGAGATCACAAATCCGCCCACGTGCTGAGACAAGTGCCGGGGAAAACCGATCAGCTCACGCACCAGCATTAGCAGGCGTTGTAGTGTTGGATTATGTGGATCGAGGCCTGCCTCTCGTACGCGCTCGTCATCGACGTTAGCGCCATCCCACCATTGCATACTGCGGGCCAACTGATCGATTTGCAGCTCATGCAAACCCAACGCCTTACCTACATCGCGCATTGCACTACGTGGGCGATAACAAATCACCGTGGCAGCCAACGCTGCCCGCTCGCGACCATACTTTCGATAAATATACTGAATCACTTCCTCGCGACGCTGATGTTCGAAGTCCACATCAATGTCGGGTGGCTCGTTGCGTTCTTTGGAAATAAAGCGCTCAACCAAAGTCGCCTGCCGTGACGGATCGACTTCGGTAATACCAAGACAGAAACACACCGCGGAATTGGCCGCAGAGCCACGCCCCTGGCAGAGGATCCCCTGGCTGCGTGCCCAATGCACAATGTCGTATACGGTCAGGAAATAAGGCTCGTAATTCAGGTCATGGATGAGTGCCAGCTCGTGCTCGATCAATGCTTGCGTCTTGTCATCAAGACCGTCGGGCCAGCGATGTCGTGCACCCTTCCAGGTAAGCTCTGCCAACCAGCGGCTTGCCGTGTAACCGTCGGGCACCAACTCTCGCGGATACTCGTAAGCCAGCTCATCGAGTGAAAAGCAGGCACGCTCGGCCACTGCCAGCGTTTGCGCCAACAACGCTGGTGGATAGACCTTGCGCAATACATCGAGTCGGCGCAAATGCCGCTCGCTATTGGCATGTAACGCATACCCGGCATCATGAACGGTCGTACCGAGGCGGATCGCGGTCAGCGTATCCTGCAGTGCACGACGCTCGCGCGCATGCATGTGTACGTCACCTGCCGCGACCAGGGGTAACTGCAAACGCGCACTCAGGCGATGTAGTGCTGCAAGTCGCAGTCGGTGCATACCGTCGGGAAATAGCTCAGCAGCAATCCACAGCTGACCCTTGAACACATCGACCAGCCACTCATTATCAGAGCACAGCGCGAAATCATTGCCCGGCAACCACAGCATTGTGCAATCAGACAGCGCTCGGCCATTTGCTGATGCGGCCACATCCTGAAGCATCTCGGCGTTCAACGTATAACTGCCCTTCTCTGCCGCACGCCGTGCGTTGCTGATCAACCGGCACAATCCTGCATAACCTTGTCGCGATGTCGCGTGAATCACGAGCCGCATGCCATCCTGCAGATAAAACTCGGCACCACTGATTAACTTGATTGAGTGCGACTTGGCGGCATTGTGTGCACGTACAATGCCCGATAAAGAACATTCATCGGTAATCGCAAGAGCTTGGTAACCCAGCGCTGCAGCAGTACCCACCAGCTCCTCTGGATGAGATGCGCCGCGCAAAAAGGTGAAGTTACTCAGCGCATGCAACTCCGCATAACCCTGCGTCATCAGCCAAACACGCCTTGCAGCCACCAATGCTGGCCACCATCTTGATGGGTTTCACGGAATACCCAGACACGCACACCTGCAGTGTTCTCGGCAATAAAATAGTCGCGCGCCAGCGACTCATCCTGCCACCAGGCGGACTCGATCCGCTCCGGACCGTGTTGCAGTGTCAGCGCACCGCCGTAATACACCACGCCATAAGCATCAACATGCAACGACAGTATCGGCATTGCCAACCATAATGGTCGTTGCAACGTCAGGTTTGCATTGTGTGCCAGATCGATTGCTTCAGCAGGCACATCATGCAGCAACCAGTCTTTTGGCAGGCCGGTCTTGTGCACACCCCCTGCCGCTTTCACTGCGCGCGAAGCATATTCCGGACGATGCTCGGCAACATGTTGCAAAGCACGCACTGATTGACTACCAATGCGCGCATGCAAACGATCGAGAAAGTCATGTAATGCCTGTTCACTAGCTGCCGTCGACGACCCTGCGTCTTCAGCAAACTCCAGTCTGGCAGACTGCGCCCGCAATGCATCTGATGCCTCCGCGCACAGCCCGACGGCTACTGCTGGGCTGGATAATCTGCAGCGCTCCAGCTGTGCAGACAATACGCGCTGCCAGTGTGCTCGCTGATGCCCTGCCATGCTTAATGACACTTGCAACTCACCCGCCTTGTCATGCCATCCATGGAAATCGAATTTGAGAACACGCACGGCACGCTGCCGCGCACGCAGAAACTGCTCGAGTTGTGTCAGTAGTTGCTCACAGGCATCACGCAAACGCGGCGCTTCACTAATTTCGGCCTCAAGTGACAACACCGCCTGAAACCGCTGCTGCTCATTGATCGCCTCACGTGCTTCGGGTAACTCTGCATAAGCCTGGCCCAGCGAATGCAACAGCTCGGTACCAAATCGCCGCGTCAGCCCCGCGCGTGGCAGGCGCCGGCAATCTGCCAACGTATCTACGCCCATCTCACGCAGCGCACTAATGATGTTGTCGTCCCAACCGGTCACACCAATATCCAGCGCATTGAGCGCGCTCAAAAAACTGGCAGCAGCCCGACCGGACTGAACGACCTGCTCGGGCTGCGGGCTGAAGCCACCGCGTGCCAACCAGTATGCGCCTCTGGCACTGGGCGCCACACTGTGTCGCAAGTGATAACCATCAGCCTGCAGTGAACCCAGCAACTGCGCACACAGCGACTCGATGCCGCCAAATAAACGCAGGCTGCTACGTACCTCCAGCACCAGCGCTTGCGGCGGCTGCAAAGACACAAGGCTGCTAAAT
>JBCCCC010000178.1:0-5667 GCA_039033695.1 Pseudomonadota bacterium
AATCCTGCATCAACACTCACCGCTATCCAATCCTATGGAGCCCGATTTCGACTATGCGAAGGCTTTCTCATCGCTGAATTTGAAACGCGTCAAGAAAGACCTGCACGCATTGATGACTGACTCACAGGACTGGTGGCCTGCTGACTACGGCCACTACGGGCCATTCTTTATTCGCATGGCCTGGCACAGTGCGGGTACGTATCGCGTTGCCGACGGTCGCGGTGGTGCGGGCGCCGGCACGCTGCGCTTTGCACCGCTGAACAGCTGGCCCGACAACGGCAACCTCGACAAGGCGCGCCGTTTGTTGTGGCCAATCAAACAAAAATACGGACGCAAGATCTCCTGGGCTGACTTGATGATTCTCACAGGTAACGTTGCGCTTGAATCTATGGGCTTCAAGACGTTTGGTTTCGCCGGCGGCCGTGAAGATGTGTGGGAGCCTGAAGGCGACGTCTCCTGGGGCCCGGAAACCGAATGGCTCGGCGATGAACGCTACAGCGGCGACCGCGAGCTGGCCGATCCGCTTGGCGCTGTGCAAATGGGCCTGATCTATGTGAACCCGGAAGGGCCGAACGGCAAGCCCGACCCGCTCGCCTCTGCGCGTGACATTCGCGAGACGTTTGGCCGCATGGCGATGGACGATGAAGAGACTGTCGCACTGATCGCCGGCGGTCACACCTTTGGCAAGTGCCATGGCGCTGGCGATGCAGCGCTGGTTGGCAAGGAGCCGGAAGGCGCAGCAATCGAAGAACAAGGCCTGGGCTGGAAGAACGCATTTGGTACCGGTAAAGGTGTAGACACGATTACCAGCGGTCTAGAAGGCGCCTGGACGACCAACCCCATCAAATGGGACAACAACTACTTCGAAAACCTGTTCGAGTATGACTGGCGACTGACCCGCAGCCCGGCGGGCGCCAGGCAGTGGACACCCAAAGGTGGCAAGCTGAAAAATGCCGTGCCAGATGCTCACGACAGCAAGAAGCGCCATGCCCCGATGATGGCGACAACCGATATTGCGATGGTCACCGACCCGAAATACCGCAAAATTTCGAAGCGCTTCTACAAGAACCCAGACCAGTTTGCTGATGCGTTCGCACGCGCGTGGTACAAGCTCACTCACCGTGACATGGGCCCGGTCAGCCGTTACCTCGGCAGCGAAGTGCCCAGCGAAACGTTGCTTTGGCAGGACCCGGTGCCCGCCCGCGACTACAAGCTGGTCGGTTCGAAGGACATCGCGACGCTCAAGGAGAAGCTTCTGAAGTCCGGCCTGAGTGTGTCGCAACTGGTCAAGACCGCGTGGGCTTCGGCCGCAAGCTTCCGCGGCAGCGATATGCGCGGTGGCGCTAATGGCGCTCGCGTGCGCTTGTTGCCGCAACGGCGTTGGAAGGTTAACCAGCCCGCGCAGCTCGGTAAGGCGATTGATGTGTTGGAAGACATCCAGAAACGCTTCAACAACGCACAAAAACGCGCTGGCAAGAAAACCCGTATCTCACTCGCCGACCTGATCGTGCTGGGCGGATGCGCAGCCGTCGAGAAGGCGGCACTGGATGCAGGCCAGAAGGTCAAGGTGCCGTTCACACCCGGGCGCACAGACGCAACGCAAGAGCAGACCGATGCCAAGGCGATGACCGTTCTCGAACCCACAGCAGATGGCTTTCGCAACTACGTTGGCAACGGCCAGGACCGCGCCACTGAGGAGCTGCTGGTGGATCGCGCCAACTTGCTAACGCTGACCGCGCCAGAAATGACGGTACTCGTTGGCGGCTTGCGCGTACTCGGTGCCAACACGGGTAACAAGAAACACGGCGTGTTCACCGAGCAACCTGGCACGCTGACGAACGATTTCTTCGTCAATCTGCTGGACATGCGCACGCAATGGTTCAAGGCGGACGATACCGAGGAAGTCTTTGAAGGTCGCGATACATCCACTGGCAAGATCAAGTGGACCGGTACACGCGCTGACCTGGTGTTTGGATCGAACTCGCAACTTCGTGCGATCAGTGAAGCCTATGCCACGGACGATGCGAAGAAGCCATTCATCAAGGACTTCGTCAAAGCGTGGGACAAGGTGATGATGCTGGATCGGTTTGATTTGAAATAGCAGGTCGTTAATGAGGTGATAGAGGTCGAGCCGATGTGGCAGAAGATGATCAACAAGTCGGTTCGACCACTTTCTCTACTTCTCAATGCTTATCGAGCCTTATGTCCGCAGATGCGCAGACGCTTGCAAAGCCCGATGTGCAAGCGACAATCCGGACCACTGATCAGGTTCTACTAAGGCGAAACATCGCCAACTTCCAAGTCCAGTTGCTCTGCGAAATCGCGCGGCGTGAAGTCGACGCCTACCGAAATCGTACCAGTCTCTACCTGAAACAGTGGCCGCCGCAGAGAGTCGTTGCGCTCAATGCGTTCGTAGGGCAACAGGAACGACAATCGCCTCGGAGTCATCTCGACGGTTCCCGATGCAGTGAATGTCGAACGCGTCGTAACGATCGGCCGTTCGCCCAACTCCCGCTCGCCCGGTGAGCTCATACTGCTCCTCTGATTCGAACTCGACAACGCAAAATCGCTCGAGCGTACCCCGTCCGCACTGCCCGGTCCGAATGTATAACTCGGGGAGTCCGGCGGGCCGACGGAGAGGGTCATTCCTGCGTCTGCAAACCGTACGCGCAGCGGCTCACGGCTTTCAAGCGTAGGGCCGAGGAAACTAGCGACCGCTTGAATATCAGGCAACGACTCCGATTCGAATAGAATGCCAAGTGATCGCTCAAGAAACCTCCCGGTTACCATGCCTTGCAAGATATCTCCGTCGACATCGAGATTCTCGAAATAGGCCTCCAGTGCGGGCAGCGCAAAACACTCGCTGAAGATTTCGGCAACCCGACTTAGCTGATCGAGGCTGAGTTGGGTATCGGCGTCGGGCTGCGAGGCAGCTCGCAGAAGCAACGTTGTCGTGGTCGACGCAAGAACGGAATCGATACCTGTCGGATTTGCAAAGCATTGCAGGTGCAAACCTGCAGTGTAAGTCTCACCCAACCGAATGACAGTCTCGCGCAGTTGCTCATTAATCGGGCTGGTTGACCCAAGCCGCGTTGCCAGATCGACAACACCAATCGTTGTAAGCGTCAGATTTGTGAATTCCGACTGCATGTCGACGGTCAACTCGTCGCGATTAATGAACTCATTCATCAACGTCAGTAACTCAAGTCGCCGTTCGCTGATGATTTCTCGAATTTCCGTATCGAAATCATTCGAAGGATCCGGCAGGCTCGCATCAAACAACAACTCGAATAATCGCTCCAGTGCATCGCGGTCCAGACTGTTGCTGGCTTCTCGACTGGCCTCCAATTGAGACTCTGCGCTCCCCTCTGTCAACTCGACAATGCCAACATCGGAAAAACCGAATGTTGCGACAGAGACGCTAATTCCGTCACGCGCGGCATCCAACAGACTCTCGTTCGGGTTAAGCGGCCGCACCGGCACCAGTCGCACATTGCTGCCGTCTTCTTCAGCAATAAAGCCGACCAGCATCGTTCCCGGACGGCGCAGGCCGCTAATGTCAAACTCCACATTCACAGCGTTTGCGAACACTTGACCCGCAGGCCCAAGCCGCGCGGCGGCGATAACACGCGCATCCGCGGCAAAACCAACCACGTCGGTGATCTCGGCGGCACTGAACTCCGTGCTTTCGAGGATTGCAAACTCGGGCACCACCACATTGATGGTGGCATTGTCACCCGTCAGCAGAGCTAGCGTACCGCCCTCGGCGGTAAGCACCTCAGCAATCTGATTGTTCTCGCTGATCACTGTGTCGAGCTCGAGCGGTCCGGGTGGCGTTTCGGTCGCACTAATGTCGAAGACGAGCGCGCCCGGGTTGAATGGAGCCCGCAAATTGTGACGGATCGAGAATGTATCGCTGGCAGCAACAGTCTCTCCGGCGGCAACTGAACCAAATGAGAGACTGCCATCGACGATGACCGTAGCCGCAGACGTTGAAGTGACTGTGACCATGACTTCATCGAAGTTGGTGTCGCCGCCAATCACCGCAGCTCGGTAGACAAATTCGAAAGTAGTGCGGCCGACGCGTGTTTGGGAAACCTGCTCGAACTGCGAAAACGGCGCCATGGTTGGCGCCGTTTGTGCGAAAACCCCGCTAGCTGGCACGAGCAGTGTCGCAGCAAGTAGCGCCAGCATCTGCGGGCGGAGTAACCGATTCGCGATACGGTGCAACGAAGCTGCGCGTTGCCGTCGGTTCTGCCCAGTCGCAGCTGGTCTGCTTAGTGTCTGTTTGTAGAAACCGCTGGATATCGTGCTGAATCGCCGCGCAAATAGCAGCAGTGCTGCCCAGGTCAGCATCAATGCCGAGGGCGCTGATACTGGCACAGGAACATCTCCAGACCCGCCGGCCACGAACGCGACCTCACCGGAGAACAGCGTTGCAAACGTAGCAGGATCAATGATCTCGAACGGCTGCGATATCGGCGAATCCCCGCTACCCAGCCAGGTAAAGGCGACGGAGAATCCGCTCAACAAGTCACCGACACCTAGTCCAGTGGCGCCTGAATCAATTAGGTAATCGACAACCAGGTCGTTGAACCCAAGCAACGGTTCCGGACCAAACGTGATGCCACTCCAGCCATCAGCAGCAGCGATTGCTGCATCACTGATACCACCGAACAAGGCCGCATCGAATAGCAGTGAGAACTGCTCTATCAAGGCCACTTCCCCGGTATTTTCAATGGTGTAGTCAACAAGATAGTCGTTACCGCCAAGCTCCGTTAGCGTGCCAGTAATCGAAACAGCATTGGCTCGAAATGGTGTAATTACCAAAACCAGCAGCGCGAGAATTGCGCCACTGCATCGAGCGGCTGAGGCCGTGGGTCTCATCGGTGTCATGACGTCCTCCAGTTCGGGCGTATTGGCTGTCTCCTTAATGTCACGGAACTCGCGCAGACTTTGTCTTAAGAATTGGTGAAGTTGGCTGTAAAAATTGTTAGGACTGTCATATAACTAGGCTTCACAATACCTTTGTGTCCTTCCGTTCAGGAGCCGTTTAGACTATGTCAAATGTGAGGTTGTGGCCCGCAGAATGGGATGAGCCATTTGAGATTGCCGGTCGCAGAGTTGATCCGGTTGCACGGACGATCAGTCACAACGACGAGGTTAAATCCGTCGAACCCAGAATCATTGCGCTGCTGGTTGCACTGGCCGATAAACCCCTTGCAGTTTGCCGCCGCGATGACCTCATCAAGAAAATATGGCCTAACTCGCCTGGCGCCGACCAATCGCTCTCAAATGCGATGTCATTGCTTCGACGTGCATTAGGCGACAATGGTGCGAGCGGCAACCAACTAATAAAGACGATTCCCAAGCTTGGCTACCAGCTCACCGTCAAGGTAGTGAGAGACAAGCCGCCCGACGCATCGCCACGATCACCAACAAGAAGTCGGCGATTCCCGGCTATCATCGGCATGCTGACTCTCATCGCGGTTGCCACCGCAGCGATTCTGGGTTTCCTGACCGACAGGCCGGACGCTGGTGGACAGGCTAGCGACTCACGGGTCACTGTTGCCATACTGCCATTCTCCGCGAACGAGGCACTGCTGCCGAAGGCAATGGCTATGCACGACGCGACCCGCCAACTTGTCGATGCAGCCTATGACGTTC
>JBCCCC010000179.1:0-5605 GCA_039033695.1 Pseudomonadota bacterium
CACCGGCCAGCCCGCTACGGCAATCGCTGGCACCATCAATATCATTGACAAGGAAGCACTGCGCCAGCAAGTGGCGATCAGCGATGATCTGGCTAGCGTCTTGTCCAGCACTATCCCCGGATTCGCGCCTAGCTCGCAGAAGCTCGCCGGTCGCGGTGAAACGCTTCGCGGTCGAAACCCGTTGTACCTGATTGATGGTGTTCCGCAACACAACGCACTAAGGGATGGTCAGCGCGATGGGCATTCTTTCGATCTTGATTTCGTCGATCGCATCGAAGTCATCAATGGCTCGAATGCTATCCAAGGTGTCGGTGCCACCGGCGGCGTCGTGAATACTGTCACCGCATCCCCGATCTCTGGGGACGATTGGCAAACCACAACACGCCTTCGCTTTACTTCTTCGGATGATTTTGACGCGGATGCATTCGGTTACAAGGTGAGCCTACTCACCGGCCGCGGCAGCGACAATGTCGACTTTATCGCCGGTGTCTCATTACATGAGCGCGGTCTTTTTCTGGACAGCGACGGTAACGCTGTCGGCTTGTACCCGACGCAAGGCGACATTATGGATTCATCCACGCGTAGCCTGTTTGCGAAACTGGAATGGCGGCTTCTGGAAACCGCGTCGCTCACATTTATGGTCAATGACTTCGATCTTGAGCGTAACGGCGATTTCCGCAGCGTCGCAGGTGATCGCGACCTGGGTATCCCCACCGGGACCATTGAAGGTAGCCCAATCGCTGACGTTGGCGATCCAGCGCGAAATCAAGTGACCACCGCATCGCTCACTTACCGACAGCGTGATGTCCTCAATGGCACCATCGAAGCGCAACTGTTTGACAACAGCTTCGAGGCGCTGTTCGAGGGTGGCACCTTCGGCGGCTTCTTTCGGCTGACACCCGATGGGGAGCCATTTCTGGATCAATCCGCCGTTGTATCTGACAAGAACGGCCTTAAGCTCACATATAACCGTTCGTTCATGGATCCAACTGTCAATTTGTCGCTGGGGCTCGATGTGTTTCGCGATGAATCTGCGCAAGTTCTTGCCCGCAGCGGCAGGGAATGGGTACCGGAGACCAGTTTCGAAACCGTCTCCCCGTTCTTACAGATTGGCTGGACGCCGATTGAGCAATTGACGCTGTCAGGTGGCGCACGTTTCGAAAGCGCCTCATTGACTGTTGACGACTACACAACGATTGCATCAGCCGGCAGCACATTCGTTGCCGGCGGAGAGCCGGACTTCTCAGAGACACTTCTGAACCTTGGTGTCGTCTGGCGACTCGATGACCAGTGGACGGTGTACGCCGCCGCTAGCGAGGGATTTACGATGCCTGACGTCGGACGTGTACTCCGCGCGATATCGCAACCTGGTCTGGACGTCGACAGCCTTCTGACCGTCGATCCGATCGTCACCGACAACGTCGAGGTCGGCGTCGAGTTTGATAATGGCGGACTCAGAGGTCGAGTTACCTACTACGAATCCACAGCCGACAACGGCTCGCGGTTATTCAGTAACCCAGCCGGTATTTTTGAGGTGCAACGACAACGCACTGAAATCGATGGCTTCGAAGTCAGCGTAGATTACACGTTTAGCGATGCACTGGTACTGGGTGGCAATTACAGCCAGACGGACGGCCAGTTCGACTCGACGCAAGACGGTAGCGTCGATAGCGATCTCGACGGATTGAACATCGGGCCGGACCGCCTGAACCTCTATGCGCACGGCAGCTTCCGCGAAGACTACCGTTGGAGGCTCCAAGTATCCAACCTCGAGGATCGAGCTTTCGATGGTGTTGCCGCACCAGTGGATCGGAATTTCGATGGCTATATCAAGGTTGATGCATTTGGCGCGTGGATGACTTCTATCGGCGAGTTTTCAGTAGCCGTTGAGAATCTGCTGAACGAAGAGTACTTCACTTATTTCGCGCAGACCGAGCCTGCCGCGCGCGCCGACACTTTTTTCCGCGGTAATGGCCGCACGCTGACACTCGGCTGGCAAAGAAACTTTTGACCTATGCTGGTGAGGGTGCACAAATGGACTGGTGTGGCACTGGCGGTGTGGGTCGCCGTTACGTGCCTATCCGGCATTTTGTTGGTTTGGAAAGACGACTACTACGCGTTTCGGTATCCATCGTTACCCGACACCGGCGTACTCATCGAGCCAAGCGCTGGTGCGATTGAACGGATCATTGCCGATTCGGTAGAGTCAATTCAGTTCCTGGGCATGCCCACCAAGAGTCTGCCCGCCTATCATGCCTACTATGTGAACGGCGATGAAGCACTGTTGCATCCGGCAACGGGTGACGTTGTTGCCCGCTGGGGCTATCTGGACGCGCTACCGGGTTTCCTGTTCGAGCTGCATGTTAACTTGCTGCTGAGTGACTTTGGCCACCAGGTCGTTGGATGGCTGGGCGTGCTACTGATGCTGAATATAGTGATCGGCTTTTGGCTGTGGTTACGAAAACGTAAGATCTTTAAACTGAAGTTCGCACTCCCAAAATTGCTGTCAAAACCTGCGCTGCTGCGTGCGCACGCTGCACAAGGCAGCATACTAAGCAGCGCTTTTGTGATCATCGTCTTTTCGGGTACCGCAATTGTGTTTGCCGGTCCTGTGCAGTCGGCGTTCAACTCGGCATTTGGGGCCAGCGGGGAACTGCGCCCGACAGCACTGACGCTCGAGTCTGGTCATGATGAGGTCGATTGGTCGGCCGTATTGACAGCAAGCGACCGTGCTCTACCTAGCGCACAGCTGCGGCTGATCTATCTGCCAGCGCAGGCGCATCACGCGATCATTTTGAGACTTCGCAATGTCGGTGAGTTACACCCCAACGGCCGGAGCTATGTGGTCGCGAGCCCGTCCGGTGGCGTGGCTCTACAGACCATTGATGCCACAAGTACCGGCCTAGGCCCGACGATTTTCAACTTGTTGTACCCGCTTCATGCGGGCAAGACTGGATGGCCGGGCTACCGACTCTTGCTCAGCCTTCTGGGAGCTTCGTTGCTGTTCATTGCCATCGTCGGCGCGGGCCTGTTCTTGACGCGGCCCGGGTCCCACAAAAAGGTCACCGGCAAGCAGTCGGTTACGCCAAGCACATCCTAAGTCGGCGAAAACTGCCGGGGATGTCCACCATCGCGCGCCCCACGTCATTGGGCGCACACCATCGCCGCCCACTCACTCTCGTCAGCGTCGCGTTTATCCCGATGGTGAGTCCGACAAGCGTGCTGCTCACAGCCACATTCTCAGCGATTACAACATTCGTCTAGCCGATGCTAACCCCTTTTGCGATTTGCTGCGTTTCTATGTCTGAGGCCCCCAAAAGCCGATGAACAAGGAACAAGACCATGACACCCACGATTCGACCTATTGTTGTTGTGCTAATCGCAACGCTGACCTTCGCATTCGGCTGCGCGCAGCCGCCAGCCACACAACCAGAAACCACCTCCCCACCACCCAGCGTAGCGCGTGATGCACAACAACGCCCCGTTGAAACCGAGCCGGTTGCCGACAATGTGGCTGTCGGCCAGCCGTCGACGGTACGCCCGGAAGCCGAGCGCAAGGCCGAATTGTCGCGCGGCCGCGCGCAACTCGACAGCATTGTCGTCGCCGGCAGCGGCATCGCTCAGAATCACTACGGATACATCCCGCCGCATCCGTTGCCTAGCCCGGTTAACCGGGAGAACTACGCCGAGATCAATGCAAATCCGGTGCATCGTGCCAGCGAAACTCCCGTCTCAACGCTCAGCATCGACGTTGATACGGGTGCTTATGCGAACGTACGCCGTTGGCTGAACGACGGCCAACTCCCGCCGCAGGATGCTGTTCGCGTTGAGGAGCTGATCAATTACTTCAGCTATGACTATGACGCGCCGCGGCAACGCAACGTACCGTTCAGTGTCTCTCACGAAATCGCACCAGCACCTTGGAACACCAACAACTATCTGCTCCATGTTGGCATCCAGGGCTATGTCCCGCCCACGCGCGACATACCGAATGCCAACCTGGTATTCCTGATCGATGTGTCGGGTTCAATGAACACGCCGAACAAGCTTGAGCTGCTCAAGTCATCGCTCGCGATGCTCACCAAACAGCTTGGCAAAGACGATCGCGTCTCCATCGTGGTCTATGCCGGCGCGTCTGGTGTCGTACTGGAGCCCACACCGGGCAACCAGCGCGCAACCATTATTGCGGCATTAAAGCGGCTGCAGGCTGGAGGCTCAACCAACGGCGCTGCAGGCATCGAGCTTGCTTACCTGATGGCGGAACAAGCATTCATCGAAGACGGCATCAACCGTGTATTGATCGCGACTGATGGCGACTTCAATGTCGGCACGGTAAATATCGAGATGCTCAAAGATCTGATCGAAGACAAACGCAAGAGTGGCATCGCGCTGACGACGCTTGGCTTCGGCACGGGCAACTACAACGACCACCTGATGGAACAACTGGCTGACGTGGGCAACGGCAACTACGCTTACATCGACACGCTCAATGAGGCCCGCAAGGTACTGGTCGATGAGCTGAGCGCGACCATGCTGACCATCGCCAAGGACGTGAAGATCCAGATCGAGTTCAACCCAGCCGTCGTCGCCGAGTACCGGTTGATCGGCTATGAGAACCGGTTACTCAATCGCGAGGACTTCAATAACGACAAAGTCGATGCTGGAGAAATCGGCGCCGGCCATACTGTCACGGCTGTCTACGAAGTCTCCCTTGTCGATGGCAAAGGCCAACTCACCGACCCGCTGCGCTACCAGACTGCCGAATCCGTTGCGGATACCAGCGGAGAGATCGCTTTTCTACGTTTGCGCTACAAGCAACCAAACGCCGAGCAGAGTGCACTCATTGAGGCGCCCATACATCGCCGCGATGTTATCGACCGCGTTAGCGCCGCATCCGAGAACTTTCGGTTCTCCGCCGCGGTTGCTGCCTTCGCACAAACCCTGCGCGGCGGTCGCTATACCGGCAACTACGACTATGCCGCAATTGAGACACTGGCGCGCGAGTCACGCGGCACTGACCCACACGGATATCGTAGTGAGTTTGTCAGCCTTGTCGCTCTGGCAGACTCACTGAGCCAGACTGCGCCAATCGCACACGTTCGAGATCCGGATTGACCGCGGCGGCAAGCCATCACTAGACTCGGGCACATGGATGCGCCCGAGCCTGACGAGCGGCTGATGACACGCTACCGCGATGGTGATAACAGTGCGTTCGACGCGCTGTACGAGCGCCATCGCGGTGGCCTATATCGGTTCATGCTCCGTCAGTGCGCAACGCAAGCAATCGCGGAGGAGCTATTCCAGGATATTTGGATGCGGGTCATCAAAGCTCGCGCCACCTATGAGCCAACCGCAAAATTCACAACCTGGTTGTATCAAATGGCACGCAATCGTCTCATCGACAACCATCGTCGCGCATCCGTCAGGCCAGTGGCGTCGGGTAGCGTCGACGCCGACACATTGACGGAGCCGCAGGCACCGGATGCCGAACGGCCTGATCGCAGGGCACAGTCTGAACAGGGAATGCAGGCATTGCTTGCGCTGGTCGATGCATTACCGGCCGAACAACGACAGGCGTTCCTGCTGCGCGAGGAGGCGGGTATGA
>JBCCCC010000180.1:0-5556 GCA_039033695.1 Pseudomonadota bacterium
CAAAGGGAAAAACTGTTGGCGTACATGCCTTTCAACAGGATATTTCCAAACATGCCAGCGCGCGAATTAGCGCGAGCGGCGGGTCGTGGAGAACTGCGAACAATAGAGCTACTGATATCCAGCGGAGTCGATGTCAACACTCGTGGAGAGAAGAACGCTACCGCTCTGTATTGGGCATTGCGCCGCAGCAACCATCGAGGCTTTGTGAAACTCTTGGAGTTAGGCGCTGATCCAAATGTCGTATTCGATGATGGCGGTACCGTAATGCACTGGGCAGTAGATCATAAGAATGTTGACTTCCTGCGGTCAGCACTTGAGTACGGAGGGGATCCCAATCTGCTGGCCGGTCGGCAAACAAAGGAAGCGCCTTTGTTTACCGCAATTGGATTGTTTGGCAACGAAGAAAAGATGAAGGCTTTCTTAGTGTTGTTAGATGCTGGTGCAGATGTCGACCTAAAGGATAGCAGAGGATTCCCACCCATTCTCATGGCTGCGGGGTTTGGTCGGTTTGATATGGTCTATGAGTTCTTGCAACGCGGCGCTGACTACAGCGTTGTCGACTCGAATGGCAAAAGCTTGATTGATGCCATTCAGTCGAAGCGGCAGATATTGGATCAGAATCACGAGTTGTACATGTGGCTTGAAAAGGTGGTGTCCTGGCTCGGAGATGAAGGTGTCGAGGTAAGCTAATCGTTTTGGCGCGATGTGGAACATCGTGCACTTAGACTGGCTGGGGCATACATGCACGCCGATTTGTAGTTATCAGTCCCTATTCTCAAGGTTGCATATCACATGTCGATAGCTGCAAGGAATCTTGTACATTTCCTTATCAGCAGTAGCATAGATGCCCATTGGAGCCCCGTTTTCAACATTTGTGTTTTCTCAGATGCTGTCTAGCAGATACTAGTTTGAAATCTGGAGCTTGCGGCAGCGCGTATTATGCATCTGCCGGGCAATTGAGGTTAAGGGAAGGTGAGAAGAACCACTGCAAATCGGTGCCCATGTTGCGACGATGGAATAGTCTCTTGGGGAACACGAATCCGTGTAACTTTTTCAAAACGTACGGAGTGCGCTCGTTGCAACTTTGAATTGGCGTTATCCCCAGCCGGTCGGCTTTTCCAATCGTTGTTTATCGCAGTCATGCCGGCATTGGTCGTTGTCGTAATGCTCTACGT
Organism: Pseudomonadota bacterium; assembly: GCA_039033695.1. Lineage (GTDB taxonomy): Bacteria > Pseudomonadota > Gammaproteobacteria > Steroidobacterales > Woeseiaceae > CALBPI01. The sequence goes on from JBCCCC010000180.1 coordinate 1,176, forward strand.
GGGGCCATTGCCTGCGCTATTGATTGGTTTGCCCTGTTTCTTGGTCTTGGTGGCATCAGTTGGATCGCTATTCGCATTGACTCCCAAGGATAATGGGTGACCAATTGTAGTCAGCTGGCTGGATGACGATTCATCGAGTTTCGCAGGCAGCCAGATCCGCTGCCATATGATCGTCGAGCTAGTTAGAAGGTCTGTGCTGACTTACAACAAGGTACATATACGGTTCGTGGGCAAGCCAGACTTCAACCAGCCAGGGTGTGTTGCGTCGTGGCCACCAAACTCGTTGGGCACTACAAATTTCATGGAGTCTTTTAGGATCGACCTCACGATAGCTTGGGCAACGACAACCGCCCGCTGCCGTGGTCGCGACAGGTCAACGCATGGCTATGTACATTTGGTGAACGCCTGTGCTCTATAAACTTGCCTTAATGAGTGGTGCCGTCAGCGTTCGATCGATGTCTCATTTCTTACTGCTCGTTTTATCCATTCTGTGACCGTTAAGAATGTCTCGGGAATATTGTTGTGCCCCAGCGCAGAGAACAGCACATAGTCATAGGCGTGGCCAGACTGTACGAGTGCGTCTAATCGCGCCAATGACAGGTCGACAGGGATGCTGCCGTCTTTTGCGCCGAACACCCAAAGCCCAGGGATGTCCAGTGAGGCCAGTGTCTGCGCTGAGTTGATATCTTCGCCAAGAAAGGCTGGCCAGCGATAGGGCCTTCGTTGCGCGGCCAATGCCTCGTCGAACGCCGGGACGCGGTCGAGGTCTTTGTCTCTGGTGTACTTGCTGAAGATGTCTTCTTCACTTACGGCGCACACGGGTCCGCTCCACAAGACAATGAAGCTCGCGCGACTGCCTTTGGCAGCGAGCGGCACGATCCAGCCGGCCTGGCTAATGCCAACTAAGCCGGCGGGTAAGTCCTGCGTCTCCGTGCGCTGCAGCAGCGCATCGAGCGCCGCGCGGGCGTCGTCTGCCAGTAAGGCGAGGTTCGGTCCACTGACCGGTTGTTTTGCTTCGTACTTGCCGCCGGACTCGCCGACACCACGCTTGTCATAGACCAACGCGGCGATTTGTTCCTTGGCAAACGCATGCGCAATAGCGGTACTGCGTTGTTGTGGTCCTGAGCCATGTACAAAGACGACGGTGGCGATCGGGGCGCCGTCGGCCGGCATGACCAGGGTGCCGGACAGCGTGACGCCATTGCTGTCGAAGGATAGCTGCTCCTCGGAGGGCGAGCTTGCATGTGCGCCGACAGTTAGCAGCAGTAGTGCAACCATGCCAGTTGGCACGCGCCGCGCGCTAACGAGCGCAGCAAGAATGGATATTGGTAATGCCAGGCGCATGGGCGTTCCTATTCGCAAACCAGTGAACAGGTCCTTAGATGTCTGTGCACCACCAACGGTTTAGTTGCCGCTCGTTTGCATCAGGTTATTCCAGCGAGGCGAGCAGTGCCTCGGCCTCCACGACCGTAGGGTGATCTGGACTCAGTGCGCCGGTCAACCGCGCGATAGCTTCCTCGACCAATGGTCGCGCCATATCATCATTGCCGAGCGACTTGTGCGCCTTCGCAAGTGCAAGCCGGCTGCGACTGGTAACCGGGTGCCCTTCGCCAACAGTAATTTTGAAAATACGCAGGCCTTGCTCGTGCTGATCCACGCTCTCTTGATATTGGCCGAGCCCGAAAGCGGCATTACCTTGCGTCAACGCGAGCACGCCTATCTGTAGCGAGTCTGCGCCGTAAAAGTCAGATGCTGTTGGGCGCGTAGCGTTAATGGCTTCGATCACTTCTTCATAGCGCTCGAGTTTCTCCAGCGCCTGGAATCTCACGAACTGAATATCCATCTCAAGTGTAGGATTGTCGAGGGCACGCGCGCCGGTCACGGCTTCGTCCAGCCGAGCCAGTGCTGCGGTATGTTGCTCGCGCGCCATTTGTAGCCCCGCCAACATCACGTTGGCCCCAATCGTGGATTGGTGCAATTGACCATAGATTTGTTCGGTCTCTTCCAGTGATTGCCTGAAAAAGCGCTCGGCCTCATCGAGTCGGCGTTGCGACGTATAGAGTGCGCCAAGCGAGCGACTGGCAGCAACGATTTCAATATGTGGCCGTAGCAAGACTTTGCTGCCAAGCTCGATCGCCTCGAGCAACATGCCTTCCGCCTCGTCGAACCTACCTCTCATGAGCGCGACGGCACCTTGCAATCGCAGCGCGTGGGCGCGCCAGATTCCATTGTCGTCGATACCTTCGTTCACGAGGCCCATCGCCCGACCGACATCGGCTTCGGCGGCGTCATAGTTCCCATTGTTGTGGTAGTCCCAACCACGATTAATCAACACTTCAAGCACATGACGATGCTTCGGGCCAAGTACGCGCTCGCGGGTCGCTAGTACCTCATCGTAAATCGCAATCGCTTCGTCATGTCTGGACTGATTACTAAGGGCGTTGGCGAGATCGTTCATTGTGTTCAGATAGCCCGGATCCTCAGCGCCGAATTCGGTCAGCTGCATATCGGCAACCTCGCGGAGCAACGACTCGGCACCCGTATAGTCTGCTTGGTTATCCAGATTGCCGGCATGACAGGCCATGATCCAACTGCGGATAACGACATCTTCTACCTGTTGGTGTTTCTCGAATGCAGCGCTGCAGAGCGCCTCGCCTTCGTCAACGCGCCCGAGCCGTTTTAGCGTGTCGCCCAGGTTTGCCATGGTATTCAGTGTCTGCGGATGCTCAGGGCCCAGCGTCTCGGTTCTAATGGCCAAGGCCTGTTCAAAGGCTGTGCTGGCTGGCTCAAGCTCGCCCAAGTAGACCCGGGCATTGCCCAATAATTCCTGTGCGCTTGCCGCCAGCTCCGGGCGACCAGGATTGTTGGCGAGTTGTAGCGCAGATGCCTGTTCTGCAAACTGCGCGGCCTCCGGGTAAAGGCCGAGACCATAGTGAACTTCGCTGAGCACCGATGAGACCCGTGCCTTCACCAGCGGCTGCGCTGCAAGGCTTGTGTCGATAGTTGCTGCGCCGCGCGCCAGTACTTCGCGCGCCGTGATGCTGTTGCCGCGACTTTCGGACGGGTCAGAAACCCTGAATATGTCGACAATAAAATCGCTGACCTGCTCGGCGGTATCTCGCTCGCGCTGAGCGATGTTGCGCTCTTCGGTGAGCTGCAGCGTATAGAACGTCACCAGCGATACAATGACCGCCAAGGCGGCGACGCTGGCCGCCACCCCGAGGCGGTGACGGCGAAAAAACTTACTGGAACGATAAGACCAGGAATCACTGCGGGCCATAACCGGCTTGTCGTCCAGATAATTGCCTACATCCTCACTAAGCTGACGCACAGTCGCATAGCGTCGCTCGGGTTCCTTGCGCAGTGTGGCAAGCACAATCGTATCCAGGTCACCACGCAACTCTTTGCTAAGCCGTTGCGGGCTCAGGTCATCGCGAATGTCAGTCCGTTGGTCATCAGCTTTGGCAACGATCGTACTGGGGCGATCCGGGTCAGTCTCGAGAATCGCGCGATAGAACTGCTGAGGTGTGTTGCCGTCAACATGATAGGGGAAGCGTCCCGTCAGCAATCGGAAGAGCAGCAACCCTAGCGCATAGACATCGGTCGCCGTCGTGATCCGCTCGCCTTTGATCTGTTCGGGGCTTGCCGACTCTGGTGTGAGCATCCGCATGTCGGCCTGGGTAACGGGCGCGGCGCCGGAAGACGCACCTGGGTCGGACAATTTGGCAATGCCAAAGTCGAGGAGCTTGGGCTCGCCGTCTTTACCAACCAGAATATTCGATGCCTTGATGTCGCGGTGGATAACGAGGTTCTGATGCGCGTATTGCACCGCTGAACAGACTTTCTGAAACAGTCGCAGACGCTCAGCCGTGTTCAACTCATGTTGACGACAGTAGTCGTGAATAGTCTGTCCCTCAACAAGCTCCATAACCAGATAGGGCACACCTGCCTCAGTGGTGCCGCCATCCAGCAGTCTTGCGATATTGGGGTGATTAAGGCCGGCCAGAATTTGCCGCTCGCTGAAAAAGCGGCGCTTACCTGCGCCCAGTAGTAAGCCGAGCGTCAGAAACTTGATCGCGACGGTCTGCTCGAACTCGTCGTCGGCGCGCTCGGCAAGGTATACCGCGCCCATGCCGCCCTCACCGATCTTCTTCTGAATCTCGTAAGCGCCGACTCGGGAGCCCAGCAGGATATCTAGACCGCCTTCGACGGCTGAGTAGTCAGGCATGGTGTCGCCTGTCGGGGACTCGTCTGCGGCGAGCCATGCCTCGACTTCCTTGCGCAAGTCGGGGTCGTCCTTACAAGCGCGTTCGAGAAACTCAGCGCGCTCCGCTGGTGGCAGGTCGATGGCTTGATTGAAAATAGCCTCGCCCTGTTTAAA
>JBCCCC010000181.1:0-5543 GCA_039033695.1 Pseudomonadota bacterium
AATATCCGGCGACTTGATGGCGTCCTATGACGAGCGACTGTCACAGACGCTTAGCGAGGACGAGCAGGCCGAGACACGCAAGGAGCTTGCCAAGATTTTCTACCAACCGATTGCGTGGCGTGCGTTCTCAGAGCAGGTGCTCGATGCGTACTCGCGTTACTGTCGCGATGAACTGTTGGGTGCTGTCCAAGACGCCATCGAGCAAGAGAGCATGGGTGTGGCACTTGATTCTGACCATGCCAAACAATTTAGTGCGTGTTCGTGGGAGGCATTACACCATTTGAAAGCCGAGGCGGCCTACACGCTGATCGCGGAAGCGAATCGTCACCAGGTATTTCTTGCGCTACTCGACGCCCGAACGTCAGATTACCAGCGCATCGCAAAGACCGTAAGCACAGCTGCGGTCGAGCGTGTCTTTGGCGATTTTATGGATAGCATTGAGGCACTGCTTGATATCGAAGTCGGGCAGGAACGCAACGCCGCAATCGATTCGCTGAAGGCGTTTGCACGACAGAACCCGGTGATCCTGCAAGCAACGATCACCGGTCACGCCGGATCGAATGCGCCATCGCGCGGTGCGTTCGTCTACTTCATCAATAATGAACCGCCAAAAGGAACAGGCTGTAGTGGATCGCCACCCAAGGGGCAACAGGGCTTGATGCGATGCTCTTGGAACAAGCGTGCGTACGGCGATGTTACGAAGCGGCTGGATAGTGTGATCCGCTACCAGCGTCCGTTTTCCTGGCAGGGTGAGGACTTGCTGATTGAGATGGCATTCGACTATCCGATGCTGATCGAGGCGCTGCGCGAGTAAGTGTCTTGCGTTGCACGCTGCAGTCGAGCAGCAGAAACTTGCATCCAACGTTCGCGCAGATCGCCGGTCAACGACAACAGTCAGCCAACCGTGTGATTATTAAAAAAACAGTCAGGCCTGTTTCTTTTTTGGTTTCGGCTTTGTACAATCAGAGAAGCATCGCCGCATTGACGATTCCTGGGGGGAAGCATGGCGCTTGATCAAGCACGACTACTCGAAGCCTATCGAGTAATGAAGACCATCCGCGAGTTTGAGGAGCGCCTGCATGTGGAAATTGCCACAGGCGCGATCCCAGGTTTTACCCATCTGTACAGCGGCCAGGAGGCGGTTGCCGCGGGCGTTTGCATGAACCTGGCGGACGATGACTACATTGTCAGTACCCACCGCGGCCACGGCCATTGCATTGCCAAAGGATGCGATGTCATTGGCATGATGAAAGAGATTTACGGCCGTGCCGATGGGTTGTGCAAAGGCAAAGGCGGCTCGATGCATATCGCCGACTTCGATAAGGGCATGTTGGGCGCCAATGCGATTGTCGGCGGCGGGCCACCGATTGCGACCGGCGCTGCGATTGCGACCAAGCTCGATGGCAACGGCAAAGTCACCGCATCGTTCAGCGGTGACGGTGGCTCCAACCAGGGCACCGTGTTCGAGGCCATGAACCTTGCCGTGGTGTTGAAGCTGCCGACGATCTTTGTGTACGAAGACAATGGTTATGGCGAACACACCGGCACCTCATACGCCGTTGGCAGCAACGACATTGCAGGCCGCTGCGCTGGCTTTGGCATGCCGGCACGTAAGGTCGATGGCAGCGACTTCTTTGCCGTGTTCGAAGCTGCGGGCGAGCTGATTCAGGATGCGCGCGATGGCAAGGGCCCGGCTGCGCTGGAGTGTTCCATCACGCGTTTCTACGGACACTTTGAAGGCGACCCACAGCGCTATCGTGCCAAGGATGAGGTCGCGAACTTCCGCGAGTCGATGGATTGCTTGAAGATTTTCCGCAAGCGCGTGACCGATGAAGGCTGGCTGGATGACGCCCAGCTCGATGACGTCGACAAAGCGGTCGATGCGCTGATCGACCGCGCCGTGGAGGAGGCCAAGGCAGCACCGCCGCCCGCCGTGTCCGAAGTGCTCACTGACGTTTACATCAACTACTAAGGGGTTCAGCCATGCCAGAAATGTCGATGCGCGATGCGCTGAATGAAACGCTGCACCGTGAAATGGCGCGCGACCCGAAGATCATTGTGCTGGGCGAGGATGTTGCCGGCGGCGCTGGCGGCACCGGTATTGAAGAGGCCGCTGGCGGCATCTTTGGCGTCACCGGTGGCTTGTACAAGAAGTTTGGCAAAGACCGGGTGATTGATACGCCGATTAGCGAATCCGCCATTGTCGGCGCTGCCGGTGGCGCGGCACTGGCCGGCTACCGCCCGGTGGCAGAGCTGATGTTTGCTGATTTCATTGGCGTATCCATGGACCAGCTCTACAACCAGATTGCCAAGTTCCGCTACATGTTTGGTGGCAAAACCCGCTGCCCTGCGATTATCCGTATGCCAACCGGCGCCGGCATGAACATGGGTGCGCAACACTCGCAGACAATCTATCCCATCGTGACCAGCGTGCCCGGCTTGAAAGTGGCGATCCCTTCCAACGCTGCGGATGCCAAAGGTCTGCTGACAACCGCACTGCGTGAAGACGACCCCGTGGTGTTCTTCGAGCACAAGGCGCTTTACCCGCGCAAATGCGAGGTGCCCGAAGGCGAGTACATGATCCCGTTTGGTGAGGCAGCGTTGGTGCGCGAGGGCGAAGATGCGACCGTCGTCGCCATTGCCCGTATGGTTAGCTTTGCCGAGAAAGCCATCGACAAACTGGCAGCCGATGGCATTACCTGCGACTTGATCGATCCGCGCACCACATCACCGCTGGACCTCGATACGATTCTCGAGAGCCTCGAGGCGACCGGCCGTTTGATCCTGGTCGATGAGTCCACGCCACGCTGCAGCATAGCGTCAGACATCGCCGGTATGGTGGCCAGCGAGGGTTTTGACCTGCTGAAAGCGCCGATCGAAATGGTGACTGCGCCACATACGCCCGTGCCGTTTGCGCGCGAGTTGGAGCGCGCGTATGTCCCCAGCCCCACCGATATCGAAGCGGCGATTCGCAAAGCGGTTAGCTACGCGTGAGCGTCGAAGCCAACCGGCAGTCTGAGAACAACGAACAGGCGCGGCCTGTTAACGTGATGAAGAGAAGCATGTAATGGCGATTGTGGCGTTGACGGTCCCGAAGTGGGGCATCGAAATGCAAGAGGCAACCCTGGCCGAGTGGAAGGTCGAGGTGGGCGGTGCGGTGACCAAAGGCGACGAGATCGTTGATATGGAAACCGAGAAGATCGTCAACACCCATGAGGCGCCTGCCAGCGGCGTCCTGCGCCGCCAGCTTGCCGAGCCCGGTGAGGTTTATGAGGTCGGCGTCCTGATCGGTGTGATCAGTGATGGCGACGAAAGCGATGCAGACATCGATGCATTTGTGAACGAGTTCGTGCCCGTCGATGCGTCATTCGCCGATGGCGATGATGATGCGTCTGCTGCGGCTGCTCCCGAAGCGCCGACCGCAGCACCTGCGCCGACGCCCTCATCTGGCGAAGTACGCATTAGCCCGATTGCAAAACGCCTGGCCGACAAGCTCGGTGTGGATGTCTCGCAAATCATAGGCACCGGGCGCAACGGTCGTATCTCGAAGGAAGACGTCGAAAAAGCCGCGGAGTCCCAAGCGGGTGGTGTGCCCATCGCACGCAACAGCTTGCAGAAGACGGCCGCAGAACGCATGCAGCTGGCCAAGCAGGAAGTGCCGCACTTCTACTTGCAGGTTGATATCAGCTGCGACGCTGCGCAGGCATTGCGCGCCGAGTACAACACCGCGAATGACTGCAAGGTGACGCTAAATGATGTACTGATGCGTGCCGTTGCAGTCAGCCTGGCGCAATGCCCCGATGTGAACGTCGTGTATCGCGACGGCGAGCTGTACGCTGCTGACGCTGGTGTCGGAGTTGCTATTGCCAGCCCGCATGGGCTGGTTGCGCCAGTGGTCGGCAACGTCGCAGATGCATCGCTTAAGACTATTAGCAGTGAAGTACGCCGCCTGGCGGGCGCGGCCAACGATCGTTCTCTGACCAAGGATGACATTACCGGGGGAGCCACCACTGTTTCCAACCTGGGCATGTTTGGTATTGACGGATTTACCGCCATCATTAACCCGCCGCAAACCTCCATCATTGCCGTTGGCAAGGCCGCTCAAAAGGCCGTGGTCGCCGATGGCGAGCTTGGTGTTGCAACCATCATGAGTGTATCCATGTCATGCGATCATCGTGCGTTTGATGGCGCTGCCGGTGCCAAGTTCCTGAGTGTATTGAAGGCGACTCTGGAAGCGCCTGAACCGCTGTTTGCTTAGCCTCAGGATTGGGATAGTCAATATCCAGATTAATCATCCGGCTTGAGTGATGCCATATCTACCGGGCTTGCGATCGCGCCCGCCCGGTTTCGAACGACGTGCAAGTAGATTTCCGTCGTTCGGATGTCGCGGTGCCCCAGCAATGACTGCACCAATTTGATGTCATAACCGGTTTCAACTAGGCGCGTTGCGAACGAATGCCGAAACGTATGGCAACTTGCACGACGCTTGAACCCTGACTTGCGAATGGCGGCGCCTACTGCACGTTGCACTGCGCTGGCGTGCAGGTGATGACGCCGGAGCACGCCCGTGACCGGATCGGTGCCAATGCGTGTGGCAGGAAACACGAATTGCCACTCTGTGGCTCGCGCTGCTTTCGGGTACTTGCGCTCCAGTGCGTCCGGTAACCAGACCTCGCCATAGCCGCACTCGATATCATAGGCATGTAGGGCCGCAACCTGCTTGATCTGACTCTGCAGTAACTCGCGCATCGTATACGGCAGCAACGTGGCACGAGCATTGCCACCCTTGCCATCATGCACGGTGATTTGTTGTGCGCCAAAATCAAGATCCTTGATTCTCAGCCGCAGCGCCTCATTGAGACGCAGCCCGGCGCCATAGAGTAGCGAGGCGACCAGCCGATGCGTGCCCGCTAAGTGGGTCAAGACATGTTGAGCCTCATCATGAGTGAACACCGTTGGCATGCGCCGTTGACGGCGTGCATATCGAAAACTCAACTCACCCAGCGGGATATCCAGATAGCGCTGAAACAGAAATACCAATGAGTTCAGCGCAATACGCTGCGTTGCTACAGCACAGCGCTGCTGCTGGGCCAGGTCGCTCAGGAATGCCTCAACCTCCGCGGCCCCCATCTTCTCGGGATGACGAACGCCATGGAACCGTATGAACCTGATTACCCAATGTATGTAGGTCTTCTCGGTCTCATAACTTAACCCCTGACTTCGTATGCAGAGCCGAAACTTGTCGAGCAAACGACTGGACTTGGCTGATACGGGTGGACGAATATCATCCATGATTGAGGCTTCCACAGTTGAGAACGCCAAAATAGCGCGCATGCAGCTTTCCCAATTGCGGCATAACTCGTTAGTCAGTGGGATAATTCAGTCAGTTGAAGCAGTTACGGCAGTTCAATAGAAATAGGCGTTCGGAATTACACTGCATCGGCAATTGCTGCGGCTGCATGATTTGTGCGATTCTCTTAACTAGTCAGGCATGGAAATAGTCGAGGGTAATTGTGGACTTAGTAATGAATGAATCTCGTCAA
>JBCCCC010000182.1:0-5542 GCA_039033695.1 Pseudomonadota bacterium
CAGCAGGGGGCGATATCACGGTGCGATCTCCCGTGCCAAGATCCGCTACGATCACCTGAAAGCGGTCGACAATGTCTTCGGACGCAACATACATTAGTGAGTTGCCATCTGGCGACCATCCGCTGCTGCCGGGCCCGAAACCTGGAATAGATGCATTGCCGCCGGCGGCGATTGCGCCGTTGACTTTGCGGTTATTGGTGCCGTCCACGTCGGTGACGAACACCTCTTCCAATCCCGCCGTTTCCTGCCGCGCGACGTAGGCGATCATCGACGAATTCGGCGCCCAATCGAATTTGCTGACATCACCCCCGGCGACCAGGTCGCTGTTCGCGCGTACCACGCCGCTGCCGTTTCGCGAGGCAATCCAAAGCTCTGGCTCACCTTGCACTGTTTGATCTGCGCGGTAGGCAAGAACCGTCGAGTCCGGTGCCCAGGTAAAGAGTTCAACATCACCATCGGCGACCAGCGGTGCACTGACGCGCACGCTGCTGCTGCCGTCTGCTTCGGCAACGTACAGCTCGCGCGCGTCTGTGTCCTGCTCGGCGATGTAGGCAATCTGCGTCGCGTCCGGCGACCAGGCGTAGTCGTAAACACGTCCGCCCGCTGCGAGCGTGTCGTTGAGTACGATCGTAGGCACGCCGCCAGGCGTTGCTCGAAACAGTTCGATCTCACCGGTCGAGTTCCGCTCGCCAAGAAAGGCGAGTGCGCTGCTGTCTGGCGCCCATGCCGTGTTGCGAAACTCCGTGCGATCGTTGAGCGGATTGGGCGTGATGGCGATGCGGACGATATCATCGATTCGTTGAGTCGGCAGACCCGACTGCGTGTCGAACACATCGATCGCAAAAACGACCCGGCTGTCGTTGTCCTGTGCCACGTAGCTGACATAGCGTCCATCCGGAGACCAACTCGGGTCCGAAAATGAAGTACTGACGCCGGCGCCATTGGGACTGTTGATAGTCATGTGGTTGCCACCGTCGGCATCGACCATGAACACCTCATTGATGAATGCTGTGGTCGCATCAATCGAATAGGCAATGCGGCTGCTGTCGGGTGACCACACCACAGATCCAACGCGCGTTTGTGGGTTGGTGAAATCTGCACTGACTTTGGCGACACCGCTACCGTCGATAGCAGCAACGAAGAGCTCCTGACGCCCATCGACATTCTCATCGGCAATGTAGGCGACGAGCTGGCGATTCGGGGACAGGACTATGTCCTGGACGTTGCCGCCGGCGATCGGGATACCACTGAGCAGCAGCTCAACGTTTGTCCTTGGATCAAAAGCGTAGACCTGTCGGGGGAGCCCGTCGCCGCGGCTGGCGGTGTATACGATCACGTCAGCAGAGGCGGCCGTGATCGTGAGATCATCGGAAGCTGTCGCGCCATCGCTATCGCGAACAGTCACGCGCAGTACAATGGGCGTCTCAACGCCACCACTTAGTGCTGGCACGTTGAAGCTGGTATTTGCTGCTGCCGCGTCATTGAAGCTGCCAGCAGGTCCGCTGACCTGGGTCCATGCGAACGACACGGCACCGCCGTCGGGATCACTGCCGCTTGCCGCCAATGGCACCGTTGCGTTTTCTTGTGCCGAAGCATCCGCGCCCGCATTCGCCGTCGGCGGCTGATTCTGTGCTGCTGGTGGTGTGCTGTCTCCGCCACCGCCGCCGCCACAGGCGGTGAGTAGGGCTAGGGCCGCGGCCACAATGGTGATGTGGATGGTCGTTGTTTTGATTTTGCTAGGCGACATGACTGGCTGCTCCGGTTGAGCGGGCCTCTCAGCCCGCTGGATTTCTCGTAACCCACAAGCGGGGCCGTACTACTGACAGCAGAATCCGACGCCACTCTTGCCCAAAATTAATGATTCCGATTGGTACGCGACCCATCCAGCGGCTGGCGTGGCGCTCTCTGATGTCGTTCCAGCAAGCGTTGCTTTCTGGCATCGTGCGCTGCGCGAAGCCGACTCGTCCATGGGCATCGCACTGCAAAGCACTTCTTCGAAAAGAGTGGATCCCGTCTGGCGCACGGCCTTTTCTTACCAAGCGGCGGCCGGTACGTGTAATCTCGGGTTGAAGAGCTGGTAGTTGCAGCGCAGTGTCAACCCTCGTCGCTGTTTAGGCCGCGATAAGAGCAGAACAACCTATGTCCTACAACTGGTGTTTCCAATCCTTCGACGCTCGCGAATTCGAGTTGGCAGCACGCAACTCGCGACCCGAGATCGTCAACAGTGTGTTGCGCGAGATGATGGAGCCCCCCGGTCATTCGGCGCGGGATGTCGAACAATTCGAGCGTATAGGTGAGTTCATCATCGAGCACGGTTTGACTTACATGGGATTGAATAAGGCAGATGCCGAAGTGTTGGATCGATTCGTTTTCGATGCGTTTCATGTGCTCGCCGAGTAAATCGATCTGACGCCAGAATCATCAGAGTTCCTGTCGCCATACGTCACTAGCGATCTGCCGTCACATCTGTTCAAGAAGCACTTCTTCAGCAGACCACAGCAAATCCCGGAATCGGAGCGGGAGTACTATTACTTGCCCTTCTTCACACATTTGGGCCGCAGGCTTGGCCAAGACCTGCCATCGGGTTGTGAGTATGTGGCCCTTAACACGACCGAGGTGGCGGCGACGGAAAAGGAATTGGTGAAGTTTCTTGGCACGCCGCACGGCAGGGCTTTGGATGCATCAAACGACGAGAATATCTCACGTGACTTTCTGGGGCCCGTGAGGTCAGCGCTTAAGAAAGGCCGAGCGCTACATGCTCAGGTGAGTTAATGACCGCTTCCCAATATGGCCGCTTGATACGCCAACGCTTAGTCGTCGTTGAGTCCGGGCGTTGCCGACTGTTAGCTCCTAAGCAACGAAACGACGAATCGCGTAAAAGCTGCGGCAAGGTCGCATGACTGGAATACCGCGACGTACCAAAGCATCTTGGGGTGTTCTCATTCCGAGAGGCATCGCTTTCGAGGACTAGTGTGCTGCACTAACCCCGTTCTCCTAACCCAGGATCTCCCCGACCGCCCTGTGCGCCTGCGTAATCGCGGCATTGGTATTCGCAGCAGCCTGCGCATCTGAATTGGCAATATGTATGTTGCCGAATGGTTGCCGGCCAATGCGCCACGGCTGCTCTTGTTCATCCCACTCGGGCTCCCACAGCAAGTCGGGGCTATAGGCATAGCCATGTGGCCAGCGGTTGACGGTGATCGCGCTGACATCTCGCTCTGACACAAAGCCGGTGCTGGACAATGCCTGATTGAGTTGCTTGTGGACCTCGGCCTCGAAGGTTTCAAACGACGTGCCAAGAATCCGCCGACGCGCTTCCCGCCATTGATCTGGACCCTTCATATCTGGCACCCAGGGTACGTGACACATGTGTAACACCATCGGCTCGTCAGGTTTCTGGGCGCGTTGGTAGTCACCAACCGACACAGGGTAGGCGAGTTCAACCTGCTTATAGAAACCGTCCGTGTAGTAGACGAAATCCATACCAAGCTCCGCGAATGCATGCCAATCGGGCACGAGGACCTTGGTGTATACCAAGGGGACTTTAACGTTGTACGCGAGTCCGTCTTTCTGTTGCCTGCTCATTTCCGGGCAAAGATAGGGTATCGCGCTGTTGTAGCATGCGAGTACGCTGTGTTTTGCTCGCACTTCGTGCGCCTTGCCATTGCGTACGTATTTGATCGCAACGCCGCCGCTATCCAGGTTGCTGACATGCACGGCCGTGCTGTTCAATCGAATATTCACGCGCTGATCTGGCCTATCCAGCAATGCGTAGTTGATTCTCGTAGTGACCACATCTTCCATCGTTGTTCCGGGGACGGCATCGGCATTCAATGCGCGGACAATGAGTCGGGCGACGGAAGCATTGCCATCGGGGAAATGAAAAATGTAAGGCTCGTCGCCTCGGTAGCCAGTACGCGGCAAAGTGTGCTCGACGCCGGGCATGCCGCCATCATAATCCTGGATTGAGGTCGTTGGGATTTCATCGATTCCCACACACCAAAAACTCATGCCCCAGCGCTTATAGATAGCGATAACCTGCTCATCCACTTTCGCATAGTCACGCAGGAAACTCTCATAGCTTGTCTTGCTAAGCAGCGCATATTTCTCGTCAACGCTCAAGCCAGGCAGGTAGTCGACTTTCTCCGTCTGCACACGGATGAAATCCTCTTTCGCCTTGTTGCTCATGGGCGTCTGGGCGGCAAACGCTGCCCATTCCCGCGCACCATAGCCTCGAACGAGCGTGTCTTGTCCAAATGATTCTCGCCCAAACAAGATGGCTTTGGACAAGTTCATTGACGGGTAGAGTTCCTGGTCAAACAGGCCGTAGAACTTCTGCAGATCAATACCGATCGATTTGAGCAACTGCTTAGCCGGCTCTGAATAGGTGGACGGCGTGTCGATGGCTTCTGTACCGCCATAGCCGATGCGGGTGTCGCCTTCATGGGCGAACTCATTGCGTTTGGCGTGGCCACCGAAGTCATCATGATTGTCGAGGATCAGGATTCGCGCGCCGGGCTTTTGCTGCTGATAGAAGTAGGCCGCCGAAAGGCCGCTGATGCCGGCGCCAACAATCACCAGATCATACTCCGCCTCTACCTCGTCAGTTTGCCACGAGGCTCCCGCGACCAATGCGTGCATCGTCTCCCATGATCCGGTGTGGCTGCCGCGCATGCCGCTCTTGGCTGGCGGGTAATAGTCGCTCGGTAATCTGAAGTCGACCACATCGGAGCCAAACGCATTGACCCACGGGCTCAGCAGCGAAGACCCAATGGCAACCTGGGTGCCATTGAGAAAGTCCCGGCGCGTGATGTTGGGCTTGGTCATGTTATTCCCCGATGTCGTGCAGGCATTCCGCTGACAGCATATCAGCCCGGAACTGCGTGAAGATACAAACGGTGTCTTCATGCGGTTGCGCAGGCATTCGTTTGTGCCTGGTCAGCGCGCGACGCGATCGAAGTCGCTGGCCATGCGGCGTCGAAGCGCCGCATCTGGTAGCGGGCCATTCAAGGCGCGCATGTTCTGGCGTAGATGAGCTACTTGAGACGTCGCGGGAATCGCGACGGTGACTGCCGGGTGCGAAATGATGAACTTCAGAAACACAGCTGCCCAATCCTGACACTCAATCTCGCGAGCCCAGCCCGGCAAAGAGACGCCCGCTACTCGCCGAAACAGAGCGCCGGTTGCAAATGGCCGGTTGACGATGACAGCGACACCGCGGTCCTGCGCGAGCGGCAACAGCGTGTCTTCGGCGCTACGCTCGGCGATGTTGTAAGTCAGTTGTACCGTATCAATCCGCTCCTGCCGCAGTGCAGTGGCTATCGCATCATGGCGTCGCCCGTGTGACGTTGTGATACCGATATAGCGAAGTTGCTCCTGGCGTTGCATCGACTGCAGCGTTGGCAGATGTGCGCGCCAATCCATCATGTTGTGCACCTGTACCAGATCGAAATGCGCCACACCCCATCGCGCCCTAGACATCTCAATCTGTTGCCGGCCATTGTCAGCGCCCATCGTCCAGACTTTGCTCGCAGAAAACACA
>JBCCCC010000183.1:0-5539 GCA_039033695.1 Pseudomonadota bacterium
AGAACACATCGCCGCCGTTCGGGTGCGCGTTCAGTTCAGCGTGTTGCTCGCCTTCGTAGGCACCAATTGAGCCGAAGTCTTGCCAGATTTCGATGTTGCTGCCGTCCCAGCCGTTGACGTCGGACGCTGAGTACCACTGCCATCCACCGGCGCCGCCATTGACGTCGTTGTCCTCGAAGCCGCCATTGACGATCAGGCTGGCATTCGCCGCCGTGGAAACGACAAGGCCGAGGATCGACGCAATCGCGAGTTTTGTAAGGGTCTTCATCCTGAAATGTGCTCCGAATTATGTCAGCGCTCAACGCGCTTGAATACCTAGTTGACTGATATAAAGCAGTATCCGTGCCAATAATCTAAATAATTGAAAAATATAGTTTTTTTTGACTATCGACAGAACGCCAGCACTAGCTTTGTAAAGAGTATCGACAGTCTGTCATAAGGCCGAATGGCACAATCTCTCACGCCCACAACTGCACCGCGGGCGCGTTCACGGCAGTTACGTCAATGCCAGAATGACTCAGCGAGCAGCATGCACTCAGACCACCTTGACCCGACTTCAAGCCATAACACCCCGATTCAACAATGCCTTACGCGGTGACATGGAAATGCTGCCATCAGTCTGCCAAGAGTCGTGGTAGCCGAAAAACCACGCAGAGTCCGCCCGTGTCCCGGTTATGTGCGGTCACTGAACCGCCGTGCAGTGTCGCCGCACGTGACGCAATCGCAAGACCTATGCCACCGCTACCAGTGGGACTAGGCCCGCCATCCTGAATCCTATAGAAGGGCAAAAAGATCGCCTCGAGCGAGGCCTCGGGCACGCCTGGCCCGTCGTCGCTGACCGCAACGTCGACGTATTCATCGAGCTCTAGCACCGAAATCACAACACACGTTGCTGTAGCTGTGTGCCGAACCGCATTTCTGACAATGTTCTCAATGGCACTGTGCACAAGCCAATGATCAACGTCGAGTATGCAACTCTCCGGAGCCTCAATCCTCACCGCCTTATTCGCGGCATCTGTCTCAATACTCACATCATCGACAATGGTGCGAACGAGATCGACGATGTCTGTGCGGGTGCGAGTAATGCGCTCTTGCATCTGTAGCCGACTGAGCGCGAGGATGTCCCCGATCAGTTCATCTAACCGACTGAGTTCGTTTTCAAGCCGGCCGAGAAATCTTGAGTTGTTTGAGCTTTCCTGTTGCCCTTCAATCGAAATCAAGGCTTGCAGTCGAGCCAAAGGGGAACGAAGCTCATGGGAGACATCGCGCATCAGTTGTTGTTGTGCAGCAAGCGACCCAGCCACACGCTCGGTCATGAAATCAAAGTCACGCGCTAACTCCGCTAATGCATCTTGGCGTTTACCCAGCGCTGGCAGAACGCGTACGGACAGATCACCGGACGCAACTAAGCGACCCGCCTCACGAAGCCTGGTCACGGGTTGCACGATAAAGTGTGCAAGCAGGAGCGAAACCAGTGCGCTAATCACAATGGCCAGCACGAGCATCACGATTCTCATCACAGGGTCTGCCATTGCGCGGCCAATCACATAGACCCCTTCATAGCTGGCCACGGTGTAACCCTGCAGATCTTCTGTGATCACTGTGGCCCTGCTCCAATCGTCAGGCAGCCACGATGTCAATTCCTCGCCGACAATAGCTCGGAAGACATCGCCGGGGACGGTCCGCCCCAACAAGTCTCGACCTTGTTCATCGAGCACGAATACTTCCAACATCGGCGCGAGATCAATGGCGTAGCGTTCGGCAATCTCAGTTGGATTTGCAGAGCCGGAAGACAATGACGCACGCAGTTCTCGTGCGACGAGTTCGGTCAACTGCTCACCCGGCACAAATGTCGGCTCCGGACTCGCCAGCCACGGCGATAGGTTCAAGCCGAGGATGACGGTTGTCACCGCAATTGCCCAAGTCGACAGAAATATTCGCCAGAAAAAGCGCGTCACTTCAAATCAACGTAGAGATAGCCGCGACCACGCACCGTCTTTATTCGCTGGCGACCATCGGCTAGTGGACCCAACTTGCGACGCAGGTTGCCCACGTGCACGTCGACACTTCGATCATACGGCATGATTCGACGGCCAAGCCCCTGCCGAGCGATATGGCTCTTGTCGACCACTTCACCGGCCGCCTCGCATAGAACAGACAGAATAGAGAATTCTGCGCCCGTCAGCTGCACGATCGTTCCGTTCCGGTATACAGACTGTGTACCGCGCTCGATCGTTACATCGCCAACGGTCAGACGACTATCCTCGACCGGGCCACCACGCAGGCGGCCGCGACGTAAAATTGCACGCAGCCGCGCGACTAGCTCGCGTAAGTTACATGGCTTGGGTACGTAGTCATCTGCACCAATCTCCAAGCCGAGAATCCTGTCAATATCGTCGCCACGGGCTGTGAGCATGAGGACCGGCACATCTGAGGAATCTCGTATTTTCTTGAGCACCTCGAAGCCATTGAGTCGAGGCAAACCAACATCCAGAACCACAACATCAAACTTGCCGCTGATCGCGGATCGCACGCCCAGCTGCCCATCATGTACGCATGAGACATCGAGGTTTCCCTCACTTCGGACGTACTCGACAACGAGATCGCAAAAGGCGACGTCGTCGTCAATGATCAGTACATGGGCGGATTTACGGGTCACTTTAGATAATGGCCTCTTGTCCAAATTTCGCTAGGCTTGTTGATGTCCATGATGCAATAGTTACCATACCGCATTAGCCGTCGAGCAAACATATCGGTGCTAGCTTGCAAACAGATTGCGGACAGTCTTGTCGCGCCGCCAGACTAGCGCATACAACACGGCTGCCCAGCATGAAACGGCACAGCAACTGAGAAGTCACAACAACGGCGGGGGTTCATAGCGCCGGCAGTAGCGAAGGTCGCTTTACTCTGCTGCCAGCGCCATGATCTCCACGATCGACCGTGGTAGATGTACACAGGGCAAGATTAAAATCGGCTGCGCATGCGTTCACGGATTTCCGCGCGGCGTTTATCCGCTTGTTCTTGCTGCATCTTTGCAAAGGTGTCGAGTTGCTCATCAGTGAGCACCGCTTCCAATTCGGTCATCATTGCCTTGCGAACTTCTTTCAACTCTGCGCGCATTGCCATGGCCTGCCGGCGTCCCAAATCAGGCGCCTCACCCGTGCTTGTAAGGTCAACGCCGTAGCTGGCAAGAATGTCGCTCTGCTTCTGACGGCCTTCAGCAAGGATAGGTTCGACCGCGTCAAACTGCTCTTCGCTAAGGGACAATTCTTGTCGCACCGTGTCGAAGTATTGCTCATCCGTCTGTGGGTCTACAGACTGGGCGAATGCTGCAGGGTTGACCAGCAATAGGCAAAACGTAGCAGCCTTCATGGCATGCGAAGTCAGGCGAGCTACCTTGCTGCCGCGGAAGCTGGATGATTGTTCAAGTGCTTTCATGTGTGTTTCTCCAAGTGGGGTAGAACGAAGGACCACTGTAGACGCAAACATGTAAGCCACTGACAGACATCGCAAAGAATTGTAAAGGGTTCGATTCGAACGACACGATGGCGCCTTACAATTCTTTTCAATCGCTATCCGTCCCTTACGCAGCGATGACTAGACTATTCGAATCGACATTGGCACCCCCATTCAGGTTGCAACATGCCAACAGCTTCAATAGTCAGGACGGAGTACCGCGCGATGCATCTCGTGAAAATGCACCTCTACCTCATCGACGTTTTCAACGCGAACACCTCCTCAGATGCACCGCTTCGTAGTCGCTTTTCTGCACTAGGCATGGCGGCGCAGCAGGCCAGCGTGTCATGAGATTTGCTGGTTCAATATTTCCGAATGCCTGTTCGCTATGGAAGCGCCAGCTTGCGAATGCAAGTATTGGTGGGATCCGCTTCATCTACTCTTTGCAACTGATTGGCATCACGACGGTGTTGGCTGGCTGTTCACTGACGCCGTCTGCCGAGACACCGCAGCTTGTTCAAGGCATCGAGGCACTACCGAACTACAACGGCGAGATTGCCGGTCCAGCGTCAGTAGCGGCGAATGATTGGTGGCACCGGATGGGTGGCGAACCGCTGGCAAACCTTGTCGACGAACTCATCGATAGCAGTTTGGTGCTTGAAGAAGCGCGGCTACAAGTTGTCCAGGCACAAGACCGCGCTGCAGTGGCCGGCGGTCAGCGCATGCCGAGCCTCGGCTATTCGGTCGACCGAACACGATCCCGATCGCCGGATATCGGGGGTAATTTCAGCTGGGCGGAAAACTATAGCGCCGGATTCAATACGAACTTCGACACTGACGTTTGGGGAAGGCTCCGTGCCAGCGAACGCGCAGCGCTACTCGGGGCGCAAGCAGCACAGCTATCCTATACAGCGAATGAGCAGTTGGAAATTGCGCGCTTGATTCGAAACTGGATCGCAGCCATCGCTCTGCAAAACCAGCTTCAATTGGCCCAGGATACTGCCCGCACATTTGAAACGACCTACGACCTGACAGATCGCCGCTATCGAGCCGGCTCGCAATCGAGTTCAGCCAGTGATGTGTTGATTGCGCGTCAAAACCTCGAATTCGCATTGATCGATATTCCTGAGTTAGAACGTCAACTCGACAGTCAGCTGCTAGTCATCGACGAGCAGCTGGGCCGTCTGCCTGGGCAGACAGCTGCAACGCTTGTTACGCAATCGTTTCCTGCGGTCGTAATGGTACCGCCACTCGATAAACCGATTGGCCTGCTTACCAGCCGTCCTGATGTCGCGGCAGCAGAACTGCGATATCGAGCTGCCTTGGAAGACGTTGGCGCAGCCAAGGCAAACCTGTATCCGGCCATCACGCTTGCTGGCGCGCTGACGCTGCAAGGCGAGACACCGTCCGATTTCTCGTGGCAAGACTACATTGCCTCGCTCAGCTCGGCGATCTCCGGACCGGTTTTTCAGGGGGGGCGATTGCGAGCACAGGTTCGAATCGAACAAGCGGAAGCCGATGAGCTGGCAACGGCTTTTGCGCGTGCGGCATTGGCCGCTGTCATCGATGTCGAGACGGCGCTCTTGAGTATCGATCGGCTGACCCAACAAGTTGAGCGATCTCGCGCTGCCGTCGCGACAGCTGAGAGCTCGAATCAGTTGGTGCAGTCCCGCTATCGACAAGGTTTGAGCTCACTGCTGGCCGTGCTGGAAACCCAGCGTAGTCTCAACAGCACGCGCCAAAGCCTGATCCAAAGCGAGCAAGCGCTCGCCAATGCACAAGTGGACTTATTTGTCAGCCTGGGAGGTAACTGGAAATGAGTGATACGAGGAAGGTGCGACTTAGCTCCGCATTGCAAGGATACTTGCAAGTTACGCTCGTTGCTGGTGCGCTGTTCGTTGGTTTTTTTGTCAACGCGGCACTTGTTCGTGGAAACGATACGCCGATGATTCGTGCCGTATCCTCGACGCAGCCCATTGTTGATACCGTGATGCCAGATATTCGCGATGTGCCGCTGCGTATCCGGGAGTCCGGCACTGTCGTTGCACGCAACAGCCTTCAGCTGAGTCCCCAAGTTGGTGGC
>JBCCCC010000184.1:0-5534 GCA_039033695.1 Pseudomonadota bacterium
CGTGGGACCGCAACTTGCCTGGTCGATTAGTAATTTGCTGCGAGCCCGTCAGCGCACCGACGCAGCGGTCGCAAATACCGATATGGCGTTCGCGATGTATGAGCAGACGGTGCTCGATGCGTTGGCAGAAACCGAGAGCGCGCTAGTGCGCCAGGCCAGACTGCAGCAACGCAAAGCGAGGCTCACCGCTGCTGCTGAGGCAGCCGGTCAGGCTGCCGCACTCGCCCGCGTGCGCTACGAAGCCGGCGCTACCGATTTTCTAAACGTCCTTGATGCGGAACGCGTCCGATTACAATCGACTACGTTGCTGGCGGCCGTACGTACGGAAATCGCCCGTAGTCAAGTAAGTGTGTTTCGCGTGCTGCGTGCTGGCGTGCCACCGATGCGCTAAATCGCGCAACGGCTAATCTCACCCACAACCAATTCGAATGGGCCGTCGAGTCCGTCGTTGACATACAGACTGATCACACTTGCGTTGTCTGGGTTGAACACGGGTGCGTTGACTCTCTGACCAAAGACGGTGGGTGTAAGCTCCGAGAAGAAAACGGTAGGCTCTGACCATTCCCCGACCGTCAGCGTGCGAATAGTCGCACGATAAGCGACCGGCCTGCCCCGAAAGCGAACGTTGGTCTGAATGCTGACCTGATAAGTGCGCGCGTCTGGCTTGATACGCAAACGGATCGCATTGGCGCCGGCCAGACCTGGCGCTGGCAAACGTGCGCGAACTGACGCAAAGCCGCCACCGTCAGTATTGATGATGCCCGAGAACAGCATCGCACTATCGCCATAGCTGGCGCTGCCGCGCGAGCGCCCGCCCATCACCGTATCGTTGACACTGCGCCAGCCGTCTGTCGCTTCAGGTTGGCCGAAGTCAAACAATGCGGTGCAAGTGTCATCCGCCATGACGAGACCGGGCAAAACAAACGCGACGAACAAGGTTGCCAAGTGCTTCAACATGCTTGATTGACGTGGTTACTTGTCTGCCTGAAGCGCGCGAATCTCTGCCATATCGCGCGGCGGTTCAAGCCAGCCTGGCGCGTTCTCGGTAACCCAGTCTCGAAACGATGCTGGCACGTCCTCGAAACGTTCAAGCCGTTCCGTTGTCATGTGCATCACGATCTTGTCCGTACCAGTCACCCAGGACGGCGCATCGCCGTAGCGAACAAACACGATGAAACTACCTTCGCCACCAGCAGCAGCCGGCGAGAAGAAGTCGTAATTCTCGAACGTTTGATAACGCTTGCCGTTTGGCAACTCGAAGTCCAGATACAGTGGCGCCGTAAACAACGTGCCGGCAGCGACCGGCTGAGCACTGATTGACGTGCCGGGCCCAATTCGCCGGAAGGTCGGGCCCGCGCCTTGCTCAACGAACGTCTCCAACGTGTCGCCTTTGAGCTCGTAGCTAATCAGCTGATAGGGGTAAGCGATTGGCGCAACCGCTGCGCCATCGGCATCGCGCATGACCTCGCCCGTTTCCGGGTCGCGGTAGACGTAGGTCTTGCGCGAGAGCTGCACAGCTTTCATGTCGCTGCTGTGCTCGGGATCCAGTCTCGCCGTATCGTAGCCTTCAATCGTGGCGACCAATTCACCACCAGGATACGCGCGGACTGTACCGGCCGAATACCAATACACAGGGGCACCATCACCAACCCGCATTTCGACCCATTTGTCGAACAGCGTCTTGTCAAAGTTACCTGCGTAAGTGGCAGGTGCCGCAATCAGCACGAGCAAGTAAAGGCAACGAGTCAGCATGACGAAGCACTCCGGTGTCTGGAAAATCGTTAGCCAGTATAGCCTCTTCGCCTCGTCGCGTTGCTCGGTTACATCGGATGAATCGTATGCCCGCCGTCCATGACCAACGCGTGCCCAGTCATGAAATCGCTGGTTGGCGAGGCCATGAATACCGCGACGCCCTCCATGTCCTCGACACGGCCGACGCGGCCCAAACACGCTCGTCGCGCGGCTGCGTCCTTGAACGCTTGCGGCGTGCTGGCGGTCAGGTCCGATTCGACATAGCCGGGCAGCAGTGCGTTGGAAGTGATGCCATTTCGGCCGAGCTCGACGGCCAGCGATCGTGCGAGCCCCACAACAGCAGCTTTGGTGGTCGCATAAGAGGCTTGAAATGCCGTTCCCATAAGCGCGGCAATTGAGGAGGTTGCAATCAGCTTCCCCGGCGCACCACGCTCGAGCAAATGTGCGATTACGGGTCTGTAGGTGTTCACAACACCGTTCAGGTTCATGTCAATAACCTGCTGCCAGCTATCGCTATCGGTCTCATGCAGCATACCGCGCGCTCCCGCGCCGCCGGCATTGGCAAAACACGAGTCGACTTTGCCAAATGCATCAATGGTCGCTGTGAAGGCGCCGTCGATCGCCTGCTCGTCCGTCACATCACACACAAATGCCCGCACGTTACCGCCCAGTGATTCCAGTTCGGCGACGGCGGCGGCATTTTTGTCCTCATTGCGACCCCAGATCGCTACCGCGGCCCCAGCCTTAACCAACCCGCGCCCGAACGCTAGCCCGATGCCGCCATTGCCACCAGTAATTAGGGCTACGTGCCCTGTCAGGTCAAACATTTTCGAGGTCCTCCATACAGCCGCCAACCTGAATTGACGATATATTTATTAACTGGCTATTTACGCGTGGTAAAAGGCATCATATGGCTGTCATTCTCGCGATTCCCGCTACCTATTTGAGCAACTTCCGGTCATTAGTGGGCGACAGCTCAATGAGAGACCGAGCCTTTTTGGCCGGTGTTTCTAGTGCTTCTCTCACTTTTCAGCAAGCTCAAGACGAATCTACCAAGCTAACCACGCATTGCTGGTGTCATTAGTACCATTTTATTGACGCTTTTTACAATTATTTCTTGACTCGACTATATCGAGCGGCTATTTTCGAGCTCAACACTCAGGGAAATGCAACAAATCAGCAGGTTTGTTTGCACTCAGCGACCACGGGGGGAAGCTGCATGTTCACGCAATCAACACACAAACGTTCTATCCAATGGACAACGGCCATGATGACGCTGGCCATCATGCCGTTACTGCCGGCGACCGCGCTCGCTCAGGAAACTGTGATCGAAGAGATCATCGTTACGGCGCAAAAGCGCGAGCAATCGCTGCAGGACGTTTCGATGTCGCTGTCGGCCTTCACGGGCGCAGCCCTGGAAGAACGCGTTATCGAGGATCTGGCAGATCTGCAGTTTTCCGTACCGAACCTGTTGTCGGACAGCGTGCGCGTCACGATTCGCGGCGTTGGCAACAATGCCATATCAAGCACGGCTGAATCAGGGCTCGGCTTTCACCTGAACGGGGTCTACCTCAACCGCTCACTGGATCGCACGGCCGAGTACTTCGACGTTGAGCGTGTCGAAGTGCTTCGCGGGCCGCAAGGTACCTTGTATGGCCGCAATACAACGGCAGGTGTTATCAATGTGATCACCCGCAAGCCAACCGATAAATTGGAAGGCGACCTGTCGCTGACGGTGGGCAACTATGAGAGTTTTCGAGTCAAAGGTGCGTTCAACGTGCCGGTTAGCGGCAACATCCGGCAGCGGTTTGCCGCTAACTTCCTGACGCGCGAGGGCTACGATACGAACCTGTTCACCGGTAACGACATCGACGGTCGCGACAGCTATGCGTTGCGCAGCTCAACCTCCCTCGATATTGGTGACAACACGACCGTCGATCTGGTGGTGTCGTATCTCAACGAGGACAGCAATCGCGCCAATGAAACCAAAGGTACGTGTACTAAAGACCCCGTCACTGGCTGCTCGGCACTTAGCGCCGGATTCGAGACACCTGATGTAAGCGGGTCGATTTTTCAGGTCTTGAACACAGCATTCCTTGGCAGCAGCATCATGCCAACGGGCGATTACTTCGCCGATGCGATCAACCCGGCGGACTTTCGCACCTCGAACGTTGATCAGGAGCCGACCTACGAAGCCGAACAGCTCGGTGTCTCGCTGGAAATCAATCATCGATTCGATAACTTCCTGTTCACGTCACTGACCAGCTATTTCGACACAGAGTCTGATGTGTTCCAGGACTTCGATCGTTTTGCCACTGACGTGCGCCTGCTAACGCCGGTCACATACCGGGCGAACGCACGCGACGTTGTCACCACCGACCTGATTCAGTCAGGTCGACGCGACATCCTGTTTGCACACCAACTGACGCAGGAGTTTCGCCTACTGTCAGAGTTCTCAGGGCCATTCAACTTCCTGGCCGGCGTGTTTTATTACGAAGAGGACGCCTCTAACCAGGTGCTCATCACTCACCCTACGCTCGCAGCAGCACAGCAGGCTTTCGGCCTGACGGAGGACTTCGAGGCCTTCAATATCCAAAGCGATCCGCTAATCACAGAATCACTGGCGTTCTTCGGCGAAGGCTACTTCGATATTAACGAACAGACCCGACTGACCGTCGGACTGCGTTATACCGACGACGAGAAAAGCATCAATACCCGTCAGCAGTTCTTCATCCTGACCAACCCGGACTTTGTGCAGGCTGAGGATGACTGGCAGGAACTAACGGGTAAAGTCAGCGTTGAGCACTTCTTGAACGATGATTCAATGATCTTTGGCACCATCGCCAAGGGCTACAAGGCTGGCGGCCTGAACCCGGGTGGGCCAGCAGGTGGCGAGGCGTTCGAGCCCGAGTTTATCAACCAGTTTGAGGTTGGCAGCAAGAATACGTTTGCTGATGGGCGCTTGCGTGCAAACTTCGGCGCGTTCTTCTACGACTATGAAGATCTGCAGATTGGCCAGGTCAGCGAAACCTCGGCGGTCACGATCAACGGTGACGCCACGGTATTCGGCATGGAAGGTGAGTTCCGCTACCTCGTCACCGATGCCCTTGAACTGGACTTGTCGGTCGCCTGGCTTGACCTTGAAATCAACGATTTTCAATCAGCTGACGAAGGCGATCCCAATGGCATTGCACCAGGTTCCGTGCAGGCGCTGGACGCACAAGGACAACCGCGCTTCACGGGCGCAGGCCTCGTGATTAAGAATCTCGACGGCAACGTATTGCGCAATGCGCCGGAGTATTCGATAAAGCTGGGCGCTCAGTACACGACCGAGGTCGGCCAGGGCTATCAACTGACCGGACGCATCGATCACTTCCTGCAGGATGAGTACTTCGCCAACGAATTCAACAAGCCGAGCGACGTCATCGATGGCTGGAGCCAGACCGACATTCAATTTGTACTGACACCGCCTTCCGAGCGTTGGTTGTTGCGTGCCTTCTCGAAGAATGTTTTCGATAACGACGATGTGATTCGGCGTGGACAGGACGGCCCACTGGTTGGCCGCTTCCGGAGCGTTACGGTACTTGAGCCGCTCACCGTAGGGTTGGAGTTGCAGGTCAAATTTGAGTAACGTCATCGACTGATACCACAGGATCAAGCAATGCAATTCGGGCAAGCGCCAGTGCGGCGACCAGCTACTCATCATGAATAGCGTTCGAGCATGGACAGTCGTCATGTGCGGCCTTGTCGGCGCGAATGCTGCACAAGGTGGCAGCGATGAC
>JBCCCC010000185.1:0-5497 GCA_039033695.1 Pseudomonadota bacterium
CACCGACCGCCACAGATCAGCCGTTGCCGGTGCGTCGCGAATGGCCAAGCGATTTGCCGCGTACAACAGGTGCTCGGCGCTGTGTTTTTCCGACGCGCGCGCCGCGGCCTGCTGCAAAACCCGTTTCGGGTTGTTGGCGACGTCGCGCCAGCGCGAAACCGCATCACGCGTCGACTGATCCAGCATGCCGGCGAGGTATCCTGCCAGCCCGAAGTTGCGCGCATCAACGGCGAGCTCAAGCCGCGCGCGAACGTCGTCGCTGTCGATCCTGCCTTGCTTCAGGAACTCCGCGAACGTCGCATCGCAGGCGTCATCCTGGCTATGGGGGACGCGCCACAGTCGTTGGGTTAACTCATGGATAGCGGGTGCATCGAGCCCGTTGTCTCCTGCCCGGGTTGCGTTGAGCGCGTGGCAGTCCAGCCGATCAAGCGCGGTATTCTTGTAGTGCTGTTGATAGTTGGCCATATAGGCCGACCACTGCCGCGTGCGGGCCAGGTATTCGGCATAGCGATAGCGTAGTCGTCGGATTGGCGCCAGGTCGTCATATTTCGCCATGAAGGCTTCGAGTGCCTCCGGGTCGGTGTCAGCCAGTCGCGCCGAAAAATAGGCCGCGCGCAAGTCGGGCCACAACGGGTAGTCTTTCAGTAGTTGTCGTTGCTTTGCGTCGAGCGGCCAGCGTCCTTCCAGAGCCTCGGGCCACACTGCGACGAACGCTGCGCGTGCGTTGGCAATGTGATCATCACTTGCGTGGCCGTTGCTGGTCGCCAGCGAAATCAGCGCAACGAATGCAATGCCAACTAATCGTGCCGCAACGTGCAGCATGCTCAGAATCTGAGCAGCAGGCGGCGACCGTTGCGCTCGACCTCGATGAACATCGCTCTAGTGCTGTTGGTGCGCGAGGTGTTTTCCAGGTCTTCCAGGCTGTTCACGGGCTCGCGGTTGACCGTGATGATGCGATCGCCGGCACGCAGTCCGCGGGCCGCGGCCGGGCTGTTGGGCTCGACCTCGGTAACCTCCACGGCATTGTCCTGCGCGTTGTCTGTCAGTGTTGCGCCGCGCAGGTTCGGGTGGATGTCTTCGACAAGGGCGGCGGACGTGGCGCCGAGCTCATCAAGCGTGGCAACAAATGTGCGTACATCGCCATCCCGCAGCGCGGTGATCTCGACGCGATCGCCGCCGCGTAGCAGGCCAATGGCATTGCGAAGTTCTGTGTCACTGTCCACTTTTTCTCCATTGACGGCCGTTATGATGTCATTGACCTCTATGCCCGCTTGTTCCGCCGCAGAGCCCGCGTTGACCGCTGCAACCATCGCACCGCGTATGTTCTTGACTCCTATCGCCTCGGCGGCCTCGGCATCCAGTGTCGTAATACTGACGCCGAGCAGACCACGTCTGATCTCACCGAAATCCAACAGTTGACGCATGATGCTCTGCGCCATGTTGGACGGAATCGCGAAACCGATGCCGACGTTGCCGCCGTTGCCGCTGATTATCGCCGAGTTGATGCCGACCAGTTCGCCTGCGAGATTGACCAGTGCGCCACCTGAGTTGCCCGGGTTGATGGACGCGTCAGTCTGGATGAAGTCCTCATAGCCACGGTCGCGACTGCGACTGATACCGCTGCGACCGAGGGCGCTGACGATGCCCGAAGTGACGGTATGCGTGAGTCCGAACGGGTTGCCAATCGCTATCACAAAGTCGCCGACTTCGATGTTCTCCGAATCACCCAGCCGGATATCCACGAGATTGTCTTCGTCGACCTGGAGCACAGCCACATCCGTGCCCTGATCCGAGCCGACCACGGTAGCTTCCAGCACGCGATCGTCGAACAGCGTCACGCGGATGCTGGTGGCGTTCTCGACAACGTGATGATTGGTCAGAATATAGCCGTTGGCAGCGTCAACAATGACGCCTGACCCAGCGGAGCGCATTTCGCGCGGGGTCGAGTTGCGCGGTGTGCCAAAGAACTCGCGAAACGGATCGCGTGCGCCGCGTTGCTGCACAGTGCTGACCACTTGAATATTGACAACGGCGGGCGAGACTTCTTTGACCAACGGCGCCAAACTTGGCAGCGGCTGGCCGTCGACCTGGGCAGGCAGCGCAGCCTGGGCGGCGCTTGCCGGCATCAGCAGCGCAAAAATCGTAGCAATCGCAAATCGCGTGTTCATTGGCGTTCTCTGATTCATTCGGTGTAGTTCCTGATAATTCGCTCAAAATCGCGGGCTGGAGGCAAAAAGCCTTACTGATGCTGTGACCTGTGTTCGCAGCGCACAGTTCCTGTTTTGTGCCTCTAACGGACAGGATTCGGGGTTGTCGTGCGGATTTCAAGCGCTAAATGACTTTCGGCTGCCTCGGCCGCCAGAATTCGGCGCCAAATGACTGATATCGCGTTACTTTCCGACCAAACACAACATATAGTGTCAGGCGCCTTATGTCATGCGACATAAAAATTTAATAATTTATTCATAAGATTGATTACTAAAATTCCATAAGTACTTGTTTTGTATTGATTCTACACCTAAACATGCTTGCGCGCTTATGCTTGACATGAGCCTCTCAGGAGCATAATCTACCCATTCGATTGCACAACATCTTGTGCCTTTCGCTAACTAATAATACCGGCAGACCGGTCAGTCAGTGCACCTGTAACTGATTGACAGAGCACTGTTTTGTTTGAATCTGACTGAACAGGATGTCAGTCGGTAGGGGGTGCGCTTCGGCGCACGAAGAGTTGAACACCACATTTTGGGGGTTTTTTCTGGCATGAGCATAGCCACAGATACCGAAACCGGGGGGATAACAGTGATCAGCGATGTTGCTGACATACCGTTGCAAGAGACTTCAGAGGACATCTGGCAGACCAAATACCGCCTGACATCCAAGTCTGGCGAGACGATCGATCGCACGGTTGACGAAACCTTCCAGCGTGTGGCCAAAGCACTAGCCAACGTCGAGAACGACCCGCAATCCTGGTATCCGCGTTTTCTGTGGGCGTTGCGTTCGGGCGCGATTCCAGCAGGGCGCATTACTTCCAATGCCGGCGCGCAGGCGCACAAGCCGGCGACGTCCACCATTAACTGCACGGTGTCCGGCACCATTGCCGATTCGATGGACAATATCCTCAACAAGGTTCATGAGGCAGGTCTAACGCTCAAAGCCGGTTGTGGCATTGGCTATGAATTTTCGACGCTGCGTCCGAAAGGTGCCTATGTGTCGGGTGCGGGCGCGTATACATCCGGCCCGCTGTCGTTTATGGATATCTACGACAAGATGTGTTTCACCGTGTCATCGGCCGGTGGTCGTCGCGGTGCGCAAATGGGTACGTTTGATATTGGTCACCCGGATGCCGAAGAGTTCATTCGCGCAAAACGCGAAGACGGACGTCTGCGCCAATTCAACTTGTCGCTTCTGATCACTGATGAGTTCATGCGCGCGGTCAAGAATGACGATCCGTGGGCGTTAGCATTCCCCGTCACGCTCAAGGAGCTCGTTCAGGACGGTATCGATGCCGATACGCTGATGGTTGATGGCGGCGGTGACGAATACGTCTGGCGTGAGTGGCCTGGTGACGGCGACTTCCTGCGCAATGAAGGTGGCCTGGTTGCCGCCAAGGTCTACAAGACGATGCCCGCGCGACGCTTGTGGGACATGATCATGGCATCGACCTACGATTTCGCAGAGCCCGGCTTCGTGTTGATCGATGCGGTCAACGAAATGAACAACAACTGGTGGACGGAGAACATTCGTGCCACCAACCCGTGTGGCGAGCAACCATTGCCGCCGTATGGTTCCTGCCTGCTCGGTTCGGTCAACCTGACGCGATTTGTGACCAAGGCATTTGGCGATGAAGCCGCGTTTGACTGGGATAACTTTGCCGAAGTGGTCAAAGTATTCACGCGCATGTTGGACAACGTTGTCGAAATCAACGGCTTGCCGTTGCCGCAGCAGCGTAACGAAATCACCCGCAAGCGCCGTCATGGCATGGGCTTTCTTGGTTTGGGTTCAACGATCACCATGCTGGGCATGAAATACGGTTCACCCGAGTCCATCGAGTTCACAGAGAAAGTGGCGCGCGAAATGGCAGTGGCTGGCTGGGAGGCCGGTCTTGAGCTGGCACATGAAAAGGGCCCGGCTCCGATCATGAACGAAGACTTTGAAGTCACCGGCGAGATGCTGCACAAACGCCCGGAAATGGTTAAAGATGGTTTCCAAATTGGTGATCGCGTGCCAGGCCGGATCCTGCATGCGCGCTACAGTCGCTATATGCAGCGTATCGCCGAGGTGGCGCCGGAGTTGACGGCCGAGTTGGCAGAGGTGGGCGCGCGCTTTACGCACCACAGCTCAATCGCGCCGACCGGTACGATTTCCTTGTCGCTGGCGAACAACGCGTCCAATGGCATTGAGCCTAGCTTCGCGCATCACTACTTCCGCAATGTGATCCGTGAGGGCAAGAAGAGTAAAGAGAAAGTCGATGTGTTCTCATTCGAGTTGCTGGCTTATCGCTCGCTGGTCAACCCGAATGCGATGCCGTTCTCCGACAAGGAAGGCGAGAAGCTGCCCGAGTATTTCATTACTGCCGAGGACGTAACGCCCAAGCAGCATGTTGATATCCAGGCTGCGGCGCAGCGCTGGGTGGATTCCTCGATTTCCAAGACCGCGAACGTACCGACCGATTACCCGTATGAGGATTTCAAGGATATTTACTTGTATGCCTACGAACAGGGCTTGAAGGGTTGCACCACATTCCGTTTCAACCCGGAAGCCTTCCAGGGCGTGCTGGTCAAGGAAGACGACCTCAAGAACACCACGTATGTGTTTGAGCTGGAAGACGGCTCGACGGTCGAGGTCGCCGGCGATGAGCAAATCGAATACGACGGCGAAACACACACGGCAGCTAATCTGTTTGATGCCATGAAAGAAGGCTATTACGGAAAATTCTGATGAAAATTGACAAAAAGATAACGGGCTTTTCAGTTAAGAAGCCTGACAGCAACGACACAGCAAAAGTCGCACAGCCGTTCGAGAAAGAGGGTGCGAATGTCATTCGCATGCACGAGAAGCTCGAGCGCCCGGAAATGCTCATTGGCTCGACCTACAAGGTCAAGACGCCGGTGTCCGATCATGCGATGTATGTGACCATCAACGACATTCTGCTCAATGAAGGCACGGAGCACGAACAGCGTCGTCCGTTCGAGATCTTCATTAACTCGAAGAACCTCGATCATTACCAATGGATCGTCGCGCTAACGCGAATCATCTCCGCTGTCTTCCGCAAGGGTGGTGACGTGACGTTCCTGGTCGATGAGCTCAAGGCGGTGTTTGATCCGCGCGGCGGTTACTGGCAGCCGGGCGGCAAGTTCATGCCGTCAATCATTGCCGAGCTTGGTTACATCGTTGAAAAACACCTGACCTCTATTGGCTTGCTCAAGAGCAACCAGCTTGATGAGCATCAGCAAAAGCTGGTCGATGAGAAGCGCCAGGAGTACGAGCAATCCAA
>JBCCCC010000186.1:0-5482 GCA_039033695.1 Pseudomonadota bacterium
AAATACGTTGGAGTCTACACATGCTTGCACGCACAACTCTTATCACGCTCGGTGTGACGGCGCTGCTGTTCGGCGCTCTGTTGCTGGCCTTGCCCACACCGGGCGCGCCGGTGGCGAACGTCGCATCTGGTGGCAACAGCGACGGCAACAGCTGGATCATCCAAAATGTCCGCGTATTCGACGGTGAGCAGCTGACAACACCGGCGACGTTGGTCATTGCTAATGGGAGAATTGCGGCCACGCAAGCAGAGGCGCCCGAGGATGCGGCGATCATCGATGGTCGTGGCCTGGTTGCGATCCCCGGATTGATTGACGCCCATACCCACAGCTATGGCCCCGCCCGCCGCGATGCGCTGCGTTTCGGCGTTAGCAGTATGCTCGACATGTTCACATCGCCGTCGCTGTTGCAAGACCATGATCAACGTGCCGCGTTCGATCCAAGCAGCGAAGCCGCACTGTTTAGTGCCGGCATGCTTGCGACGGTCGAACGCGGCCACGGCACGCAATACGGCATCGCAATTGATGTTTTGCGCTCACCGTCCGAAGCGCCCGACTGGGTTCGCCGACGCAAGCTGGAAGGTTCAGACTATATCAAGCTGGTGTTCATGCCGGACAATCCGCGCTTGCCTAGCCTGGATCTTGAGACAGCGAGCGCGGTAATCGCCGCAGCCAAGGCCGAGCAGATGCTGGCCGTTGCGCATATTTCGACGCATCGAGATGCCGAGGCACTGGTTGACGCGGGCGTCGATGGGCTGGTGCATATTTTCGCCGATCGCAAGGTGAGCGACACATTGCTCCGGAAGATGCAGCAAGCCAATGTATTCGTCATTCCCACGCTAGCGGTCATTGCCATGGCCGATGGCCGTAAACCCGGCCAACAGATCATTGCCGACGAAGACCTTTCGACACACTTGGACACCATGCAGCGCAACAACCTGGCGACAGATTTCGGCGGCAGGATTCCCGGATTCAGTCTCGACACGGCCTTTCACAACGTCGCTGCCATGCAGGCAGCCGGCATCGACATCCTCGCGGGCTCCGATGCACCAAACCCTGGCACGGCGCACGGTGCGACCTTACATCAGGAGCTCGCATTGCTGGTCGAGGCGGGACTTTCCGATGCGGCCGCATTGCAAGCGGCGACGACGCTGCCTGCTACGCGATTCTCTCTTGAGGGCCGCGGCTTGCTCAGCGTGGGCGCGCGTGCCGACGTGGTGCTGCTCGATGACGACCCACTCGTCGATATCGCAAAGACGCGCCGGATCCACCGCGTGTTTAGAAACGGGTATGCCGTTGCGCGCACGGTGGCCAACAACTTGCCTGACGGCCAGGCCGTACCCGCTGAGCTCGGCCGGTTCGACCAATCCCCAATTGATGCACCCGACGGATTTGCCTGGACAACAACCAGCGACGAGATGATGGGCGGCAAGTCAACCGCGGCGCTCACGCAGTCCTCAGCGGGTGGCACCCTTGTTATCGACGCGACTGTGACGGGCGACTTCCCCTACCCTTGGGCAGGGGCGTATTTTGGCGTTACCGAGCAGGCACGTATTGCCAGCCTGGCGGGTTTCGCGGCGATAAGCTTTAACGTCAAGGGCACCCCAGCCGAGTATCGACTCATGATGTTCTCTGCCGAAGCCTATGGCGCGCCGCCGACCCAAACGTTTACAGTAGGCGAACAATGGCAGACCATCAGTCTGCCACTTAACGGGTTTTCTGGCTTTGACGCCGGGCGATTCACGGGCATGGCCTTTGCCACGCCAATGACACCAGGGCCTTACCGATTCGAAATCGACAATGTGATGCTAGAGCGGGCACCAATGGATGACTGACAGGACTGCTGCTGAAGGACCGATCGAGGAGAATCCGCGCTGGCGCTATTTTCACCTGGTCTACCTAGGCTTCTATTTCCCTGAGTGGTTGTGGCGAACACCGTCGATCGTTGACGTTACCGCCGCAGTTATCGCGATCGGCATATTTGTGCCGATTTTCCTGCATGCTTTTGCTCAGACGAGCGCACGCTTTGCACCGCATATCATCGCATTTGAACTGATCGCATTCGCGGCATCGCCGTTCTCGGGCCTGCACGGCGTATTCCATGTGTACGCCTGCGTCCAGGCCGGGTTCCTGCGCCCGCGGCGTTCCGCACTGACCACAATCGCCATATTGACCGTCGTCTACATCGTCTTTTCGCTGCTGTTCACGCCAACGCTGCAGGACTTGGTCAACGCCGCTTTTCCCGTGCTGTTCGGCGTTATCGTCGGCGTGGCAACCATATCGACAGCTGAGACTCTGGAGCGCGAGCGTCTGCTGAAACGCACAGGAGTGTTGGAACAACAACAGGCCGCCCTGACCGAACGCGAACGCATCGCCCAGGACCTTCACGACCTGCTCGGCCACACGCTGACGATGGTCACGGTCAAATCCGATCTCGCCGCGAAACTGATGGATAAGGACCCACAACAGGCTCGCAAAGAAATCAATGAAGTGGCAACAACGGCGCGAAGTGCCCTGCGAGAAATCCGCTCAGC
This sequence comes from Pseudomonadota bacterium, assembly GCA_039033695.1. Taxonomy (GTDB): domain Bacteria; phylum Pseudomonadota; class Gammaproteobacteria; order Steroidobacterales; family Woeseiaceae; genus CALBPI01. The sequence continues at coordinate 2,532 of JBCCCC010000186.1, forward strand.
CGTCTATGACATGACCGTGACCACGGTCGAGGCCGAGATTGACTTGGCCAGACGTGCGCTGGATGCCGCTGGCGTCGAACTGCGGGTCGATGAGCAAATTCCGTCACTAAGTCCGACGGTCGGCAAGGCGCTGGGCCTCACGATTCGCGAGGCGGTCACCAACATCGTGCGACACTCGAAAGCTGATCGCGCAGAAATCAAGATTGCCTCGGACGACGAGGAGCTTCGATTGACCGTGTCTGACAATGGTGTCGGTGGTGCGCCCACTAGCCAGAAAGGTGCTGGTCTGGAGGGTGTGCGTAAACGCATTGCCGCGTTGGGTGGTCAACTGCTTATCCAGACGAACAATGGCATGCAGCTGTCAGTATCGTTGCCGTTTGATGGCGCTGGCAAACCGGTACACAACACATGATTCGCATCGTCATTGCCGAAGACCAGGCGATGCTGCGCGGCGCCCTCGCCTCACTGTTGTCACTGGAGGATGATCTCGACGTGGTCGGGACCGCCGAAGACGGTGATGAGGGCATGCAACTTGTCAGTGAGCTCAAGCCGGACGTGTTGCTGACGGATATCGAAATGCCGAAGCGCTCGGGCATCGACATTGCCGCGTCTATTCATGAGCAGGGCCTGGCGACCCGGGTATTGGTTGTCACGACATTTGCGAGACCGGGCTATTTGCAACGGGCCATGCAAGCGGGCGTCTCTGGCTATGTACTGAAAGATGCTTCCAGCGACGAGTTAGCGGGCGCTATTCGAACCGTGCACAGTGGCCAACGCTATGTCCCCGGAGAATTAGCAAGCCTGGCGTGGACAACACCGGACCCGCTAAGCACGCGCGAGCGCCAGGTATTGCGCCTGGCCGAAGCAGGCATGATCAACAAGCAGATTGCAGCACAACTCGACCTGTCGGTTGGTACTGTGCGCAATTATCTCGCCGATGCCATGCAAAAACTGGCCGTCAATAACCGGGTAGAGGCATTCCGCAAGGCGCGCGATCTCGGCTGGCTTTGACGCCGCGCCACAGGCGCTGTGAACAGCACTTCATTCCTGACACATCGGCAGTGCAATGCCGCCCTTACTCCACGCGCACCTGCATCGACAACGTAAAGCTTGGCGACCCGCTGCCGGTGTCACCAGCCATCGCACCTTCCAGCTGGATCTGAATGCCAGTGATGCTGGCGTCGAAACCGTCGGCGTCTGGCGTCGGCGTATAGTTGAAAGGCGGCGCGCCACCGGACTGCTCGGTGAAGCTGACCGACGTTGCGTAGCTGAAACTCACACCGCTGGAGATCGCACCATCAGTGAACTGAATGGGATCGCCACCCGCGGTGTCCACATACAACGCGGTGCGTCCATCGAAAATATCGGTGATCGTCAGGGTGTCGCTATCCACCGCGCCGGCACCAAGATTCTCAACAACGATCGTGTAGTTGGCGAACGCGCCAGGAATGGCCAACGGATCGACAGTGCCGTTAATCGGGTCAGACGTCGTCGTATTGGTTTTCGTAATTCTTAGCGACGGCAAGCTGCGCGTATCCAGGCACACATCATCAACATGCCAGAAATCAAAACTCGGTCCGGATCCATCTGTCTGACGTATCCGTAACTGGAATCCCGCATGACGGCCTGACGCGGGTATGGCATAGCTGCGCAAGAAGGTCTGGCCGGGAGAACCACCGCCGGAGAAGCGCTCAAGCAAGACCCAGACCGATGCGTCGTTCAGATACTCGATGACGAGGTCTTCAACGCCATCGGGATTCTCGCTGAACGCATCAGCGCCGCGCCGTATCCACAACGACACGGCATCGAACTCGGGCACGGTCGTGTCGATCGGATTGGAGATCACACTGACCGCCTCGCCATTCGTAAACAGCGACCTGCTCGGTGACTGGAACGTCGCTGCGCTGGTGCCTGCGTTACCGCCCGCAGACACGACCGACCAGTTACCGGCAAGTCCCGCCGAGAAATCATCGCAGGTTCCGACGCTCAGCGGTGGCGCCGGGCTGCGCTCAACGATGCGGATATCATCAACATGGTAGTAGTCAAAATCGGTGCCGGACCCACCAGTCTGACGCACGCGGACAGCGAAGTTGGCGTGCAACCCGTCCGGCGGTAGCATGAAGCTGTCGTTGAACTGCTCGCCGGCCGGGCCACCCCCCGGGTAGACGCGCAGCGCCCCCCAGCTAGCATCAGCGCGTCGATATTCGAGCACCAGGTCCTCACCCGAGTCAGGGTATTCACTGAACGCGTCGCTACCCCGCCTGACCCATAAGGTCAGCTCCGCGGCGGGCACCAGCGTCGAGAACGTTGGGCTGGTCGTCGTGACAACATTGCGACGCGTGAACAGGCCGCGTGTACCCGTATTGGAAAAATCAGGGTCACTGCGAATCTGTGATCGCGACCCATTTGTCGTCGTCCATGGCGCGAGATTACTGCGCTCAAAGCTTTCGTTGAACAGGACATCACCTGGCGCAGCAGAGCCGTTGCCACTGGCGAGCAAGGCCAGCAGCACGAGAAAGACGCTGCATGAGTATCGTCGACAATGTCGCATGGATTATGTTATCCGGCTATCTAACTAGCAGTTTAGGCGTAATCGAGAGCATTATCAGGGACATAGATCACAATCTGCACGTATTGTCCTACACTTTCGACTGTGTCGGTCGATGCGTACAGGTTTGCTTCGTTACTCGCGCAAACCAGCTGGTATTCGTGGAAAAGCAGCGCTAGGCTTTCCCAGGTATTCACCAATAAGTGCTGAGCTCATGACTCGAGGTTGGCTGCACACGCTAATCGTCTGTATCGCGGCGCTCCCGATGAGCGTCTCTGCCCACGCCGAGAAGCCAACGGCAGCGGACGAAGAGCTTGATAGGCTCGAAGCTGCGGGTGTGATTATTGGCGAGATCGTCCTGGATATTGGCGACGTATTCGACACCTCGACCCCGAAGGAAAAC
>JBCCCC010000187.1:0-5477 GCA_039033695.1 Pseudomonadota bacterium
ACCGTATACGGATTTGTTATAATGTTATAACAAAAGGCCACCGTGTAACAGGCGGCAGCAATGGGAGATTAAGCGTGGTCAAACACGGATGAGCAACGAGTCAATGCCGTTGCAAGGCCTGAAAGTCGTCGAGTTATCACACATGGTCATGGGTCCTTCAGTGGGGCTGATACTGGGCGATCTCGGCGCAGACGTGATCAAGATCGAACCGCCCGGTGGTGACAAGACACGCCGACTGCGTGGTTCGGGTGCTGGTTACTTCACAATGTATAACCGCAATAAACGTAGCGTGTGCATCGACGTTAAGTCGGAGCGCGGGCTGGCACTTGTGCGCGAGTTAGTCAGCGATGCGGACATATTGGTTGAGAACTTTCGCTCGGGCACGATGGACCGTCTTGGCTTGTCGTATGCAGCGTTGAGTGAGTTGAACCCGCGCTTGATCTACTGCTCGGCCCGCGGGTTCTTGTCCGGGCCTTACGAGCAACGTACTGCGCTCGACGAGGTCGCGCAAATGATGGGCGGGTTGGCCTACATGACAGGGCCTCCGGGTCGCCCCCTGCGGGCCGGCGCATCAGTCATTGACGTCACAGGTGGTATGTTCGCCGTCATTGCGGTGCTGGCGGCTGTGGAGCAGCGTCATCGCACGTCCCGGGGCCAGCATTTAACCAGTGCGTTGTATGAGACGACGGCGTTCCTCGTTGGCCAGCATATGGCGCAGCTTGCCGTGACGGGCGAGGCGGCCAAACCAATGCCCGTGCGGATTTCAGCATGGGCGATCTACGACATTTTCGATACCGCCGACGCCGAGCAAGTCTTTGTCGCGGTGGTCAGCGATGGCCAGTGGCAGCAGTTCTGTACGCATTTTGAGTTGACGGAGTTCGCGGCCGATCGCTCGCTGGACGAGAATGCCGCGCGTGTCGCCCGGCGCGACGAGATATTGCCACGCGTTCGCGAGGTACTGGGCCGGATGGATAAAGCCCAGCTAATGGAACAGCTTGGCAAGGTCGGTTTGCCGTATGCCCCGGTTGCCAAGCCGGAGGATCTGTTTGACGACCCGCATTTGAATGCCCGCGGCGGCATGCTGGATGTCACCGTGCCTGGCGGCGATGCCACGCGTCTGCCCGCCTTGCCCGTGCAGTTCGGCAGCGACAGGCCCGGTAAGCGTTTGGATGTGCCGCGCGCGGGCGAGCACACGGATGCAGTACTAGCCGAGCTCGGCATCGATGCGGCGACCATCGCGAAGATGCGTGAGGCGGGGCTGATCAGCTAGAAAGCGCGGCAAGGTGCGACCAAGCGCGAGATCAAGAGACGTTTTCTACGGGTCTCGCTTCGTTTGCATAGGCGCGGATCTCGTCAGCTGATTCCCAGATGACGCCACCCATCCACTTGCCCGCCGATGCTGTGAACTCCTTGCGATCGATGCTGCCGTAAAGGCCACACTGAAAGTAGGGGTCGCCACTGACGATAGCTTCGGCTTCGTTCTCGTCGGCTGCGGCCACCAGAAAAAAACTGCCGGCAAGTTTCTGCTCGCCGACCGCTCGTACCGGACCACAGATCAGGTACTGCTCGCAATGCTTCTCGACATACTCAAGGTGTGCATCCAGGTGCTCCGCACGCTCGGCGTCGGTACCCGGCGCATCGGTTGCGGTGATCATGAACACACGCTTGCCGAGTCGCGGCACAGTAGGTGCAAATTTGGCCATGATGAGGTCTCCGTGTGGGGTGCTGGCCTAGCCAAATGGTGCTACGCCGAACAGGGCTCGGTGCAAATGTAACGCAAACACGACGTAAAGGCCCAGCCCGCCGACAACGGCGATGACATCGTTCAGCTTGGTTTCTGGTGCGGAGAGGGTCGAGCGATTGGCACGCCTTTTTAGTGAGATTCGGTCAATAACGGCCCAGGCGAGGAACGAGCCAAACAGAATGACGTCGGCCAGCATGCCGTTTGCGAGCAAGTGTGACAGTGCCCATATTTTTGTGGCCACTAGCATCGGGTGCTTCAGTGCCTTCTTGATCTTGCCGGGCAGATAGGCAGCGAGCAGGAGTACGAATACCGGCAGCATTAGCAATGCGACCAGGTGTTTCGTCCAGACTGGCGGCAGATAGAGCACAACGGGATCAAGTCGCGCAGCGGCGTAGCCTCTGATGATGAGATAGAGGCCGACGATCGCGACAATGCTGTAAACCGCGCGCCACCCAAGCGGCCCAAGCTTCGCTGCCAGCGCATCGCGCTGGTCGTTAGCAACGATCGAGATCGAATGCATCCCGAGAAAAATAATCAGTCCGATGATTAGCGTTGTCATGCAGATTGCCCTTGTTAAATCGTAAGTTCAGCCATTGCCACGGTGGCCGTACAACAGCGTGATATTGTACCGGCGCCCTTCAAAACAATCGGCAAAGTGTATGTCATCGCTTTGATGAAACAGGTTAGCGTTGAAAATAACAATACGGTTTGACCGATGGGGTATTCGGATTGGCGTATGGATTTCGTCGCCAAGGTAGCGGTGCATCGCTTCTGTGTCGTTATTGAACTTGCCGAAGTCCCAGTCCAGCGGTGCTTCCTTTCGATACACAAGTAATCCGCCTTGGTCCGGGCGCAGGTTGTACTCGTCACCGGTGATCCAAAAGTTACAGTTAACCGCAGCGGCGTCTGCGTGCATGCCGATGCCATTGAGGCGAGGTCCATACTTGTACGCCCAGGCTTGCGAAAGTGGGTGTTGTGAGAAAATGTCCGGCAATGCCGCGCGCAGTCCGTCGGCAATCCCAAGTGTCAGCGCGCTGGCGAAGCCGTCAGTCAGGTAGGCGCCGAGATAATTGCGGCGCAGGTCATACCAGATGGTTGCCTGTTGGCAAAACGCGCGCATCGCTTGCAGCGCTTCGTCCGCCAGAAAGTCATCGATCACGACGACCTGCGGACTGCTGTCGAAATAGGTGCGTTGCAGTGCCTGCACGTCAAGCTCAGGGTTGATCAACGGCCCATTAGGCAGCGTGATGTCGGGCACATGAATCGGGCGGTTATGGCATTGGTTCAGCAATTGCCAATGCGGTTCCCTGCGATGGCGGGGGTGCTGGCGGCGAAATGCATGGTCGTCGTCGGGCTCATCGTCACAGTCGATAATGGCCTTTGCCAATGCCGCAATCAGCGGGTCGGCCGCCTCACTGATCAGGTTATTCGCCCGCAAATGACACAGTTGTTCGTGGTCCATACGCAGCTTGAAGCGCGAGGTCATGGATTCGGCCTCTGGTAGCGCTGGCAGGTGGTCAGCATTGACTAGCACATGGGCACTGCCGCGTCGCAAACGATGTGCCGCCTGGCTGTGCGCCAGCGCGGCGGTTGTCTGTCCGTCGGCGAGCTCGAGCACGACCAGGTTGCCCAGCGCCTCGAGATTGCGCTCGTTTAATTGCCAGGCGCGCCAGTAGGCGGCGCGCGCATCGTCAAATCGCCCGGCCTTTTCGCACAATACACCCAGATTGAAATGGACGCGGTCATTGTCCGGCTGGACTGACGCGGCCCGTTGCTTGCAGTCAATGGCTTCGTCCAATCGACCACTGGCGTGAAAGCACTCGGACAAGATCGTCAAACACTCGAATCCGTCCGGTTTGAGGGTGCGGCCCCGCCAGGCATAGCGCTCGGCGATCTCGGTCTGGCCCGACGACATGGCCAGTTGGGCGATACCTGCTGTCGCCACGTAATTGTCAGGATCCAGCCGCAGTGCGTGTTGCATGACCTGCATCGCCTGCTCATGTCTGCCACTACGTTGCAAGTTGGTCGCACGCGTCACCATTTCCATGGCTGCCGCCTGCCTGTCTTGTTGGCTGGACATCACACAATTATGCCAGAGCGGCCACATGTAGGGCCGCGCATCGCGTTTACGGCCGCTACGGTGTCGCGCCGACTGTTGGAAACATGCAACACTCACAAAAAATTGGCAATGATCATAATGTTATAGCAATATATCAAATGTGATATTTTCACGACGCGTGTGAGATGTGCGCGGTATTCAGAACAATTCAAGACGAGGGCTCCCGATATGACCTGTTCGTTAACCTATACAAGAGCGACCCAGCTGGCCGGCATTGGCCTGGCTGCTCTGCTTGCGTTACCTACCACCGCCAGCGCCCAGCTGGAAGAGATTGTAGTCACAGCCGAGCGACGCGAAGCATCGTTGCAGGATGTGCCACTGGCGGTCAGTGCCTATAACGAGGAGTTACTGGAGCAGTTCCAGATTCAGGAAGCGCTGGATCTGATCAATGTCGTGCCAAACCTGTTTGGTGGCAACAACACCGGGCTCGGCACAGCCAATATGTACTATATTCGCGGCCAAGGTAACGATGAGTCTATTGCGACGTTTGACCCGCCGGTTGGCACCTATATTGATGGCATCTATGTGTCGCGCCAGAATGCTAACAACTTCGCATTGTTTGACGTTGACCGCATCGAAGTGCTCCGTGGCCCACAGGGTACGCTGTTCGGCCGCAACACAACCGGCGGTGCGGTGAACCTGATTTTGCGTAAGCCGGGCGAGGAGCAGGGTGGCTTTGGTGAAGTTCAGGTGGGCCGCTTCAACGAGTTGATGTTCCGCGGCACGTTGGATTTGCCGATTTCCGATAGCGTGCTTACGAAGTTCTCGGCCTTCTATGTCGACAATGACGGCTGGTTGGAGAACCGCAACCCGGCTGTTGGCGGCGACTTCAACGGCAAGGAAGCCATCGGTCTGCGCGGCGATATCCGAGTGATCGGCGGCAACGACGTGGTCTGGGATTTCTCTATTGACTACATTGACGATTCTGAAGCCAACGTTCTTGGTGCCATTGACGGCGATGATCGTGTTTCTCTGTCTGCAGTGCCGCTTGGCTTGCCTGACACTGCGCTGAACCTGGTCGGTGGATTTGCGCCAGTAACGATCGTTCCAAAGGCGGACTACGGCAATGAGACTGAAGGGCTGAACCTGACGTCGAGGCTTGGCTTCCCGTTCGCGGGTGGCAGCGCGGACTTTATCGTCGGCTACCGTGACCTCGAACAGAATTTCCTGCTCAACTTCCCTAACCCGGACAGTGATGATTTCTTCGTGATCGACAATATTGGTGAACATGATCAGGTCACCGCGGAGCTCAAATGGACTGGTGAATTCGCCGACGGAAACATCGATTTCGTGGGTGGGGTCTTCCTGCTCGACGAAAACAACACGACTGACTTTGCCGACTACCTGAATGGTGGCGCTTTGGTGTTGGCTGACCGTGTGTTGGAAAACGGCACGGAGAGTTGGGCGGTTTATGGTCAAGCTGACATCGGTATCGGTGAACGCGGCACGCTGACGATTGGTGCGCGTTACACGGACGAGACCAAGGACATTTCGGCCAGCGACAATCTGCCGACGCAGCTGATTACCAATGCGATTCTGACCAGCGCGGGAATCCCGTTGGAGCAGGACGAGTCAATCGTGACGCCACGTATTGCGTATGCGCATGATTTCAGT
>JBCCCC010000188.1:0-5419 GCA_039033695.1 Pseudomonadota bacterium
GATGCGTCAGCCAATAGCGAATCGGCCAGCCTTTTGAGTCGGCTAGCCAACGCCAGATGACCCAGGTCACTCAGGATGTCTTGGTTATTCATATATGACGTTATATAACATGGTATATTAAATGTCACGAACTATGCTGACTGACGTATCGAGCCGGTGCGAAAGAGATCCTCGCAACCCGCCGCATCACTCGACGCGATGCACGCAGGTTTGGCCGCAGCCGTCATTGTCAGGGTTATTCCCTTTGTGCCGGCGGTACTGGCAGAGCAATCATTGGCAGTGACTGCGGCTCATCAGACCGGCAATCACGACGCTTTCTGTAAGGAGCATCACATTGAGACACCCGTCGAGCAGACCAACCACGATCAGGGCACGGCAAAACCCGGACCGCGCAAGTTATGAACGCGAAGACATTCATCGCATTCTGGATGCCGGTTACTTTGCCCACCTTGCCTTTGTGCACGATGGTATGCCGGTCAACACGCCGATGATGTATTGGCGAGACGGTGACTATGTGTACTGGCATGGGTCAACAAAATCGCGGGCAATGACCGCGAGCGAGGGTGACCCCGTATGCATTGCCGTGACACACTTTGACGGGCTGGTGTTCGCGAAATCCGCCTTTCACCACTCGGCCAATTATCGATCCGTCATGATTTTCGGCAACGCTGAAAGCGCGCCCGACATTCGCAAGACAGAGCAACTACACGCCTTGATGGAACGTATCGCGCCCGGCAGAGACGCCACGCTCCGACCTTTACGCGACAATGAATTGCGAGCGACCAAGATACTGCGCATTCCGCTTGATTGCGTGTCGGCCAAGGTTCGCAGCGGGCCGCCCGTGGAGGACCCCAGGGACGTCGATTGGGAAGTCTGGACGGGTGTTGTACCCTGCAAGACGCAGTTCACCAAGCCGGTCGGTGCGGGCGATGGGGATAACGATCTCGGTGCGCCCGAGATCGGCTGAGTTAGGCGCCGGTCAGTCTTTCGTAACTGCGTTCCAAAATCGCCGACAATCCGGGTACCAGCGCTCTTGCCAGGAGACTGGCGACAACTCAAGTGCACGACGCTTGCGGTAGCAAACCACATTGTTCTTGATGCACTGTCGTTGTTCGGCGAAATGGGCTCGCACATGATTCGGGTGGCAGCACGGTTTGCAACAACCCGAACGCGCTAGCTCAAGAAATCGAGGCGATCAACACAAGTCCGCTGTCACGTTGCTATTGCAAAAGCCGGCTAGAGTGATAACCACTTAGTCGCCACGCCCTTCACGCTCTCGCAGCAACCGCATGTCCAATCGTTTACGAATACGTTCAACATAGCGCTGGCACCCCGCCCTGTCCTCCAGGCCCGATGGCGAACTCAATCGTTGATGCATCGCACTCGCGACCGGGTGCGGCGTCAGCGCGAAATCGCAGTCAATATCGGCCAACTTTGCAAGACCTGCACGGTATCGCAAAACATATTGGGGGTGATCGCGGAACCGATAATTGTCGCGGCTAATCGGTGACAGACTATCCAGGTACGCAATCGTCTTGCATTGCCGCCCATCACACGACTGCCAGAACCAGCTCAACGCACCGGGCGTGTGTCCTGGTGTTTCGATAGCCCTAAGCGAAAGCTCGCCCAGCTCGACCTGACTGCCGTCGGCAATCGTTGCCGCAACTGGCACGGGGGCAAACGGCGTATGCATGCCGGACTGAGGATCGTCGGCTGCGGAAACTCCGGATTCGAGTACCGGCGCCGCGGCGACGGATGCGATTACCCGCGCACCAGATAGCGATCGCAGAAGCGCCAGCCCGCCAACATGGTCAAAGTGTTCGTGACTGTGTAGCAAGATCTCAACATCACGAACATCAAAGCCAAGCGCCGCGATATTGGCGGCAATGATCTCGCCACCGCGCGCAGTGCCCGCGTCAAGGAGGATGTGGCCCTGATCGCCGGCAATCAAGATCGCGGCGATACCACAGGTGCCAACGTAATAGGTGTTGCCATAAATCCGATACGGCGGACCTGGCTTGTCCCAGGGATCGTTCGGCCCACAGGCGGTGATCCAATCATTGCCGTCATCGACCACATTAGCCCGCTCCAGTCGATTGATGGGCCCACAGGCGACGAACACCAAGGCGTACAGGACCACCGCGACAACCCGCGCGCATCCTACACTTGTATTCACGGCAATCAAAACGCCGCTCCCATGACTCGTCCCTCAAACGTTGATCGTCATGAGAATATCAGTATTCGACAGACACACGCGGCCAAAGCGCAGCAGACAAGCGTATGATGGCGACTGACCAAGCGTGAAGCACCGACGAGGATCAACAGACATGTGGCTACGATTCGCACTGGCAGGTGCTGTGCTCACTCCAATCATTCATGTCTGCGTATTGCTGGTCAGTGGCCAAGATGCCGTGACCTCACCGATTAGTGAACTTAGCCGCTACGCATGGGGCGGTTTGCACACCATCGGGCTGACCCTGTTTGGCGCGGCGCACGTTGCACTTGCCGTTGCTCTCGGCGGCCTAGACCATGGCCGGCTCTGGCCCTACGCACGTGCGTTGCTTGTAGCCAGCGGTGCGACACTGGTCTATGTGGCGTATTACTTTTCGGCTGCCGATGCGACTGCGCTGCGCGGCCCGGATGCGAATGACCCGCTTTGGGTGGTCGCAAGCCTGACCGGCTTTGCCATGGGTGCATTGCAACCGGGCCTGGCGCGATGTTCGGCCAAATTGGGCTTGTTCGCGACGATATGCCTAGGCATCTGGTTATGGCTGATCCCATTGATCCTGCTAGTGAATGAATCCTGGTTAGGAGCCTATGAACGCATCGTAGGTATTGTTTACGTGGTGTGGATGACTGGCATTTGCCTGGGCCTGATAAGCGTCGAACGACAAAAGGTCACGGTGGTCTGATTGACGCGACCCGGTCAGCTAACATCACCGCCAGCCACGCGACAGACGCCGCCGCGTCCCGCACCCGCTGCGCGGTGTGGAGTGCGCCGACACTATGCGCTCAACTGAGGAGAACCCATGGCAAAAATGTCATTCGACCCGGATCAAAAAGCAACGCTTGTGAAGAAGTTGCAGCGCTACTTCGCCGATGAGCTTGACCAAACCCTCGACCAGTTCCCGGCAGAATTCCTGTTGGCATTCATCGCCGAGGAACTTGGCCCGCACTTCTACAACAGCGGCCTGCTGGATGCCCAGGCCGTACTTGCCAGCAAACTGGATGACATTGGCCTGGCCATTGACGAGCTGTTGAGACCGGTCGATTAGACTTATCTCGCGATCGCGCTAGTATGATCGCTGCTAACGATGTTTGAGCCAATAAAATGAATCAACCAACCGCAACGACACAGGCCGATCCGGCTTCACCTTCTTCGCACGCGTCGTCGTGCTTTGGTGTGGTTTCGATCGCGCTCGGGTTTGTCGCGCTGGCGGGCATCGTCGGGCATTTTTTCGCAGGCCCGATTGACCCGCCGCCTCCATTGGAAGTCTCAATCGCGGACAAGGCTGTCGCCATCCGCGATGCGACGGTCGCAGCGCTGAAAGGCGAAGAATACGAGGCGCAATCGACAGCGCGCGTGCGCACAATGGATGACTATCTGACCTACACCTTTCTTGGTCTTGGCGGCCTGGCCATTCTTGCAGGTGTCATTGGCTTTGTGCGCCACGAACCGAAGCGTGCGAGCATTGCCGGCGCCGGGTTTGGCGCATTAGCCATTGGCTTTCAGGTCGCCACCGTGATGTTCTTCGCGCTGCTGTTTTGCCTGCTGCTAACCGCGGTGATCGATAAGCTCGGGCTCGACTTCTGGTTTGATTGAGCTCAGTGCTCGGTGCTGCTCTGCACGCTGTCGCTGACGGATACAGATGCCGTTGCTTGCGCGAACAGGCTATCTGCCAACGCCATGCTCATGAGCACTAGCAGCAACAGCGCGATCGGCGTTCTCAGTGGGCTGACTCGCTCCTCAGCAGGCGAAACATAGGGGTCTGGCTCGTTCATGGCGCGCACGATATCAGCGCAATATGACAATTAACGGTACGCCGTCACAAAATTCGTTCACAAAGTTGGCTGTAGCTCAATCTTGTGTCGAACACGCATTAACTCGTCGACAAGCCGATCACGCACCAGTCGCACGCGCGCTGTGGTACGTAAATCCGTATGCGAAATGACCCATACCGACGGTCCGGGGATAATCGGTATCTCACGGAAACGCACCATGCCGTCGTTCGCATCACCCTCAAAGCAGCTCAGCGCTGCGACACCGACACCGTGGCGAACCAGTTCGGTCATAGCCGGCGAATTGTTGCACCGATAGCCGAATTTGCCGCCCGGGAAGTGGCTCTGAAGCCACGCGTTAACTTCTTTGTCATCATGCCAGCGAACGACAGGCAAAGCGCGATCACCGTCCCGGTAGCGCTCGTAGAGCGACGGTGTACCGTACACACCCATAGAGACAGCGCAAATCCGCGTCGCAAGCACATTGCCAGAGACCTCCTCAGTAATACGTATGGCGACGTCAGCTTCGCGGTTGGATAAATTCAGCATGTCTCCACTAACATGCAAACGTAGCTCCAATTCCGGGAACTCGCTCGCCAGCGTGGCCAGGACAGGCATGATCAGGTGGCGCCCGCCGATGTCGGCGAAGGTCACCGTAACCTGGCCACGCACGTCGGTGCGGTTGCGTTGCACTTCTCGCGCGATCGCATTGGCGTTGTCATTCATCAACTCGGCAGACGCCAGCATTTGTTCGCCAGCCGCGGTTAATGCCCAACGATTGCCGCGGCTGCGCTCGAATAGTGCGGCATCAAGCTTATCCTCGAGCGCGTTCATGCGTCTGCCTACGGTACTTTGGTTGATGCCCAGATGCTCTGCCGCCTTGCCGAGCGAACCGTGCTCGACGATGGCGAGAAACACCCGGACATCGTCCCAATCAAAGTCATGCATTTTCGCACCTTCGGAATGCTTTTTTGAGATTGCTTGTGCAATTTTGCAATCCTAAGCTGTAGCTCAACTCGGCACAACCCCCCCTAACCCGGCCGAGCAGGAGCACAACATGAACCGAATAGCCAAAGCCGTTATCCCGATTTCCCTGGCAGCCGCGATGGCACTGATGAGCCCGCAAGCTGATGCGCGCAGCAACAGTCATTTGCTTGATCGCTGCGAAACCGCCATCAAGAGCGAACTGGGCGAAGGTCGAACTCGTATTGAGCGTGTGCGCAGCACTGAGAGTGATGGCACCGCCACATTCTGGCTGAAGATCCGCCACAAAGGCGCCGACGCATCGGCCTCTGTGCGCTACCGGGCGCTCTGCGAAGTCAGCGCGGATGCAAGCGTCGCAGACCTTGAGCTTGAGACAGGCAGCTGGAAGAAAGGCCGCCGCGGTCAAGCGCCAATTGCGGTTGACTAACGCGTCGCC
>JBCCCC010000189.1:0-5405 GCA_039033695.1 Pseudomonadota bacterium
CGTCAGCTGCCGGCACCGAGCTATCGTCTTCTTTGATTCGGCTTCGCATTTCCTGGAACAGCGTTTCGCGTAGCTCCGCCAGGTCGTCTGTGGCAGCTGCGTAGTACGTGTTCTCGGCGTTCAGATACTCACGAATGTCAGAATCGAGCTCGCTGGGGTCGCGGAGCACTTCCTGCCAGTTTTCGTCCCTCAGCCAGGCGTAGTTGTCGATACGCTTGATGCCGTGCTGTTCGATTTCGAGCGGACGCCGCTCGGCGACAGGTGCTTCGGCGTCGGTCATTTCGAAGGGATTCCGGTCAGATTGCGTCATGGTGTTTTCCGTTGCTGTCAACGATGCGGCATCGTCGCGGCCGCAGCCCGCCAAGGCAATAACGAAGCTGAGCGCCGTAAGCGTAACGGCCCTTGGTCGTCTGATCATGGTGCGTTCTCCTCTGCTATTCGTGCACTGAGGGCAGCGCGCTATTGTGCGGGATCGGCTTGGTAATGCAAGGCTAGCGTGTTGGCGCGACACCGATTTCGGCGGCGAGGAATTCCGTCAGCATAGAAAAGAAGCGCTGACGGGTATCAAGGTCATCCAGGCGATGCCCTTCGTCCTCAAAGATATTGAATTCGTGTGTCTTGCCTGCCTTGTTCAGCATGAGACGCAGCCGGTGGGCGTGTTCTACGTCGACGACGGTATCATCTGCGCCATGCATGATTTGTACAGGCTGTGATAGTTCGTCGGCGAGATACACTGGCGAGAGCGACTTCAGCTCATCGAAACTCTCCTGGCTATCGCCAACATTTTCGCGCAGCCACTTACGCTGCGCAGCGCTGGCATACGGCGTCTCAATAAACAGATTAAGGTCAGCCACACCGGCAAGGCTACTGGCGCAGCGATAGGTATCGGGGTGCTTGATCGCCAACATCAAGGCCGCGTAGCCTCCATAGCTCGCGCCGAATGCGCAGACACGCGAGGCATCAATATCATCCCTCGCAATGACTGCCGAGGTCGCCGTATGAATGTCGGTGAGCATCAGCTTGCCCCACTGCAGCTTGCCCGCCTCGCGCAGTTCCGATGTGTAGCCGCTGGAGCCTCGAAAGTTCACCCGCAAGACTGCATAGCCATTGGCCGCGAGGTATTGCGTGGGTGCATCGAAATATCGGTCATCGAATACGCCAATCGGGCCGCCATGCGGCATGACGACGAGCGGCACTGCGGTCGTGCTGGCCGCAACCGGTAGCGTCAGCAAATAGGGAATCTCAAGGCCCTCGACCAGCACGCTGCCTTCAATCAATTGACTGTCGAGCTGGTCGACCAGGCCCGGAAAATTCGCACCGATACGTTGCTCGTCGCCAGTTTCGGCGTTGGTCAGCCAATAGGTGCCGGGCTGCGAGTGGCTCTCGCGGTATTGCAGCAATCGCGAACCGTCGCTGCTGCGGTCCAGCGTGATGTCAATTGTTTGCGTATTGCTAACGCGTTGCGAATCCTCGGACGTGTTGCCCAGATAGACATTGTGCAGGCCGCCATCACGCAGCACGCGCACACCGATAACCTCGTCCTTGTCCGGCGTTAGAATCAAGTTTTGTATTTCGTACGTGTCGTTTTGATAAACGAGCGCTTTAGTTTCGGAAGAGAAATCGACTTTGTAGACCGCGTTCCGCTCGTCTTTGTTGTAGCTGAAGCAGTAATAGCTGTTCGGCTCAGCTGCCATGAGTATCGGCACCATCTCTGCCAACGGGTCGGCTTCTTCGTCATCATCGGCCAGACGGTCCCATTCCTTGATGGACTCGAACTCACCGTCGTCACCGAGCTCGCTGAGTTTGACGATGCCACCACGGTGCACGGTCAGCGATGCCTTCGGCGTGCCATCGACATCCAGAAACCAGCGTATCGCAAAGCCATCAACAGACGCGACCTGGTTTCGCGCAATAAACTGCCCGCCATCGACTTTGTCCAGCTTGCCTAGCCTCGCACTGGCTTCGCTAAGCTGACTCGTATTGATCTTGTAGATTCGTGACTTGACGCCGCTCTTGGCATACAGGAACGCATTGTCTTCCGCGGGCAGTGCGCTCACCAATTGCCCCTTCGTGCGAAGGCGCAGCAAGCGTGGCTCGACCTGCACCGCGGTCGGCAGCTGCACCACGAGCATGTAGCTGATCAGCTTGGTATCGACCAGCCGGTCGACGCCATCGAGAATTTCCTGGTATTGCACCGCCAGCTGCGTGTCGTCAATCCACTCGACAGCGCTGACAACCGCATCTCCTTCGGACATTTGCGACAAGTCGAGCAAAGTGACCGATTCGCCACTGGCTATATGGGTGACTGATAATTTCTGATAGCCATCGCGGTAGCTGATGCTTGCGATTTGTTCGCCGGACGGCGCCAACGTGGCTAGTGTCATATCCGGATTTACAAAGAATGCATCGGCCTGACTGGGCGAAGCCGCGGCGTTGTTATGGGGCAGGTACAGAAGCAGGATAAGCAGAGAGATACGCATCATGGGTGCTCTACTCCGCGGAAAAGTGTTCAAGAAAATCGTCGCGCGAGCCGGCGCCCGAGACCAGCGGAAACTCGGCTAGCAGAGACTGGTAGTCGGTACGAATCTGATCCCACTGCGTGGCGAGTCGGTTGAGTAGATTGACGTCCAGGGTGCTCCTGGAACGCTCGTTCGCGACTACCAGTTGCCCAATGTAATTGGTTTTGTCTTCCTCGACATGGAATCGCCATTCCTTTTGGTCCTTTGTCGACAAACGAAATGGCAGGTCAAAGTAGGGATAGCTGACCTGTGTGATTTGGTAAAGCCCGGCCGGAATTGCCAGCAAATAGAAGCCAGCTTCACGGCCACTGAGATCCATTCGATATGCGGGCTGCTCGAAGACCAGTTTGCCTCTCGAGCGTCGCGGTGTACGCCCATCGCTTTCGAGGCGGCGCACGGTGAGAAATGCGTCCGTATTGCCATTGTCGACACCAACGAGCACGTATCCCATCGATCGCTTGAGTTCTGGCAGGTCGTCGAGGGAGTGCAACGTCAATGGTTGCGCGTTGGCGTTCATTATGGCGCTAACGCTTAACAGGAGGACGCCTAGCACGGTAAAAAGGTACTTGTTGCTGCTCAAAGTTTGTCCAGCTTTTTTTGATGTACGTCAGTTAACCCTGTGGGTCAGGTGAAGAACTGGCCAAAACGCGGCTGTAGCGCAGCATTTGACAAGTTTGTTGCAACAGATAGTATCGGGCGAAGTTGCGTATCGCAACGCGATAAAAAAACGGGGACAACATGAGTTTACATAGTACTGCGCGTCGCGCGTGGATCACGCCGATCAAGCCTATCCGTGCCATAGTGTTATTGGCAGTTGCCGTGTTGTCTGGCTGCGCCAGTCAGGTCGATATGGTCGAACCCATCACAGCCGAAACGGTGCCGGCGGCAAATGAAGGTATCGTTGTTGCCCGCATCGTCAACGCCAGCGGTTACCCGGCACCACTCAATCAATTGACGATCACGCCACAGAATCTCAACACCTCCGAGGATGTGAAATTTCAGCGTTTGCAGTCTAGCGGTTCACGACTAAACGGAACATCTGTATTCGCATCTGCCGTCTCGGCTGGCACCTATTCACTGACCAGTCTGCGCGCGTTCCATTCGAACGGCACGTTCTACTACTCGCATGCAGTGCCCAGTGGCACCGAGCTTGGCACATTTGCGGTCGCGCCAGGTCAGGTGACCGACCTCGGAACACTCATCTATTACCAGAAGCCCGACGGTGATCGTTTTTTCAAAGAGGTAATCCGTATTCCCGAGCAGCCCGGCGAAGTGCTCGACAAGCATTTTTCGTTCTATGCATTTGACGAGTCAGTCATTCAGACCTGGAACGACGATGGCCTCGACGACGAGCGCAACACGTTTTTTGCCTCTGCTGCACAAAACCCGACAACGTTTGAGGAGCGCTACCTGGCGCCGGATGGCTCGCTGTATTTTCTTGGCAAGCTAGGCGTCATTCTGAAGCGCACAGCCGACGGTGAGTGGGAGATGGATGTCGTTGATACGAATCTCGACTTGACCGCGATAGCGCAAAACGACGCGGGTGATCTTGTGGTTGGCGGGGCCGAGGGCAGGCTGTTTATCAAGCGACTTGGCGAGGATTGGTCGGACCTGTCGATTGATCATAGCTATGACGTCGAGCATCTGATGTTCAGTGATGAGACCACTATTGACCTGATCGCGCTGCAAGTCTTGCAGCTGAGCGTTCTTCGTAGCGATCTGAATCGACCGCAGCTTGGCTGGGACGAAGTGAATACCTATGCCACCGTGCGAGGCTGGAAGACGTCGCCACCTCCCGAGGCTGAGAAAAGCAGCAACAAGCCGTCTGTCCCAAAGCCGAGGCGCATCGTGCGCTCTGAGCTGCACGAAATCGATGGCAGCCATTACATTAGTATCTATACGATCAGGCCAAGCTACAGCCCGTTGTTTGGTCAAGCGAAAGCCAGTAACTATGCCTACACCCCAGCCACGTGGGAGACCAGTACACCCGAAGTCATGCCGGAGATCGTGACGTCGATCCCGGCTGGCAAGAGTAAACTCGGTATCAAGTCGCCCGGGTTCTGGTCGTGGAGCGGTTTACCAACGTATTCCCGTTATGCAGCATCCACAGACAGCTGGGAAGAAGTGAATGCGTTTGTATATCGCTGCGACACCGATATCACGACGAGCAATACCTGTGGTACCAATGAGAGCACCGGTAAGACCATCACGCCCAAGAAAACCAATTTCTCATTCCGTTCCGTGCCCTGGTTCAGCAGCGAACAGGACGCTATTGCAGTGGTCACTTTCACGGACCGCGATTTCTGGTCCGGAGAAACAAACTACGACGTCAAGATTCTGAGTACCAATGATGGAGGTCTGACCTGGACAGATACTGGCCGCAGTCTGCCTAACGACTTTTGTGCATCGTTCGTGCCGGAGGTCGATGACCGCATCTTACTGTCTTGCAGCAGCACGGGTGATTTCTACGAGTCAACCGATCTTGGCGTGACCTGGGATCACGTTCGCCAGCACGAAGACTTCTGACGACTGGGTGTTTGACGGCCGCTGGCGGTCAATCCAGCCAGCGGCTGCGCTCATCCAGCAGGTCTTTCATCTCGCCGCGTGTCTCAGGTAACTCATCTGCCGGCATGTCCATGTGATTAATGGGGACTTCCTGCCGGTACTGCTCATAGACCGGCGCTACGACCTCGAGCGGATATCGAGGGATCGTGCGCCCGGCTCTGAATTCGGCAATCGGGATTAGCGCCTCAATGATGCTCTCGTCGTTGCTGGGGTCCTCGGCCATGACTTTGCCACTCGGGTCGACGATCAGCGAGCCACCGCCATACTTGGCATACGGCCCGTCGGGCGGAAAGGTGATGTTGGACATTGCGCTGTAGAAAC
>JBCCCC010000190.1:0-5392 GCA_039033695.1 Pseudomonadota bacterium
GATCACCGACGACGATCTGATGCTGGACATGCGCTACGGCCCGTACCTTATCGAGACCAACCTGATCAGCAACCTGCTGCTCAACTATGTGGATGACTACGCGCAGCACCCATTCCCGGAATTTCTGCGCACGGGCATTCCTGTCGCGTTGTCCACTGATGATCGCGGCATGTGGGACTCGACATTGACCGATGAGTTTTTTGTCGCCGTACGAGAGTTTGACCTGACCTGGGATGAGGTCGTGCAACTTAGCCGCAACTCACTGCAATATGCGTTTGTCGATGACGAGACAAAGGCACGATTGCTGGCGGATTTTGATGCGCGACTGGCGCGCTTTGAGCGCCGCATGCGACGCGGCCGCCCGGCATTGCCGGAAGCGCTGCCCGAAATGCGGCTGTTCGTTTGTAATCGCTACGAGCTTTGTGGGCCATGAGCGATTATTGCTAGTCTAATCGCGATTGGCATGTACGAATACTCTGTGGCTACCCCGATCAGAAGCGATACTCGATGCCGAACGACAGCTGCTGTGTCGTGATATCGGAGATACCAATCGCGTCACCCTCCTCGTCGAAATCGGTACCCGCATCATTGAGGAAGCTGAAGCCATATTCCAGTTGCAGCGAAAACTGCGAGGAGAACTGAAGCTTGAGGCCGGCGGCAACAGCGGCCGCGAATTGTGTTGCAGTGTCTTCAGGGAACGAGTAATCGTTTAACACTTGGCCTTCGAATGATGTGCCATTCCAGATGGCCGAGTTGTATTCTACGCTGAGCGGCGTTGAGACCGTGTTGCGCGATACTCCTAGGCCACCTTCAACATACGGCGTTGCCCACCAAGTAAGATTGTTGAACTCATAGCCGAGCTTGAAGAGCAGTGCTGTGCTGTCGATTTCACCGTCCAGTCGAAACACATCCTCGCTGCGTTGATCGGTACCAAGCACGTTGCCACTTTCAGGTTCAAGAATCGAGTGGCGTAGCTCCATGCCGATTCGCCAATTGCCCGGTAACTCGCGACCTATCTCAATCGAATAGACGACGCCGTCATCAATGTCGATACCGGGTGATCCACCGTAAACACTCTGCGTTGGCCCAAAGAATCTCGCCTCTTCTGAGACGATAAGAAAACCCGTACTCACACTGCCATACCAAGGTGCGGTGACCCACCAGCTATCGTCTTCGGCATTGGCGCTGGCAGCAAAAACGAAAAGTGCGATTGGCAGGCAGATACGATCGCTTGATATCCGCATGGTAGCTCCTTTTAACCGCTGTCGCGGTCGCTCACGAATGAACGATCAGCATAGAGTTGTCATGCGTAAATGACTGTAAAGAAGTGTGGCGAACTATAAGTCGGCGAGCGGCATCAGAATCGTAACCACAAGGCCGCTGCCCTTCGCTGAGTTGGCGGCACGAATGCTGCCATTGTGTAGTTGCATGGCGCGCGCCGCAATTGCTAATCCGATACCGATACCGCCACTACCGGGCGCACGTGCAGGATCAGTCTGAAAGAAGGGGTCGAAGATTCGCGAAAGGTCGTCACTCGCAACGCCATCACCATGGTCTCTGATCTCAAGCTGACAACGTTGGTCAGCGACGCTGCGATGCAATCGCACTTCGACACATCCGCCGTCGGGAGAGTGGCGCACTGCGTTGCGCAGTACGTTATCGACGGTACTGATCAATAAATCGCTACTCCCTAATACTTCGCAGGCGTCCCTCGCGGCCAGGCGAATCGACTTCCCGGCGACCTCCGCTTCGATCTGCGCATCATCCACGGTTGCAGACACCAGCTCATCAAATGCGACCCGGCCCATGGCGATTGTCGCTTCCGGCGCATCGAGTTGCGCATAGGTCAGCAAGCGCCCGATCATGTCATTTAGCTTGCGCACTTCGAGCTCAATGCGGTCGAACTCGACAGTCGCCATTTGCGCGGTCTCTTGACGCGCAAGAGAGGCGGCGGCAAGAACCCGCGCAAGCGGAGTGCGCAGCTCGTGCGATACATCACGAAGCAAGTGTTGATGCGAGCGCACCAGTCGTTGAATCTGCACCGCCATCTGATCAAACGTCGACGCGAACTGTGCGATCTCGTCATCCCGACTGCCGAGGCCTGGTGAGACCCTTACCGCGAGATCGCCAGCAGCCAGCCTTCGACCAGCACGCTCAAACAGACGTAGCGGCTTCACGAGATAACGGGCAAGAATCATGCTCAAGGCGATACTGATGGCTAGTGCAACGGCGAAAACCCACCAGTAGTAATCTGGCCGCAGTGCGACCGACGCAAGGTAGCGTTGCGCTCGATTTGGATTGGGGATGCTCGCGAGTTGTCGTGCCTGAATGTTAATGTCGTATCGACCCTCTTGGCGGTCGATCGCAACCGATTTGAACAGCGGTGTTTCCACGAGATCATCGTCGGACCCAGGGATACGGTAAATCAGCTGACGATCAGGGCCGATCACGCTGACCGCCAACGGACCTGCGAACATCGGATTACGTTTAAACCACTGCAGTAACGCCGCTTCGCCCCGACCCTCGGTGTCGATTTGTGCTTGTGTCGCAAGGCCAATAAACAGCGACTCCCAAGGTGGCTCCCCCGAGAACGGCGGAATAGCATCGCCATCACCCGCGCTCACCAACAGTACCGCGGTACTACTCGATACGGCGACTACCGCCCAAATCGCTGCGAATATTTTTAGGTAGAGTTTACGCACCCGCGGTCAGTCAGGTTGATCAATCAGCCAATAGCCAGCACCTCTGGCCGTCTTTATCAACACACGTTCCACCTGCGCTTTCGCAAACTTCTTACGCAAGTTGGCAATATGTACGTCAACGCTGCGATCGGTTGGCAGAAAGTCTCTGCCCAATGTCCGCTTGCTGAGGAATTGCTTGCTCACGACAGTGCCCAAAGAATTAGCAAGACACAGCAGGATATTGTACTCGGCATCGGTGAGTACCAGCCGACGGCCACGGCACGACACCGAACGCTGCCGGGTATCCAAATCAATATCACCGATAGTCAGGTTCTCCGAGTGCCGCCCCTGCCGGCTCTGCGTACTCGCGGCGCGCCGCAGGATCGCGCGTGCGCGGGCTGCCAGCTCGCGCAGACTGCAAGGCTTGGCAAGATAATCATCGGCACCGGTTTCAAGACCGATAACGCGATCGACTTCATCACCACGAGCAGTCAGCATCAGTACCGGTAGTGTGCCACCGGGAATTGGCTCGCTGCGTAGCCGGTGCAGCACTTCCTGGCCGCTCATATCGGGCATCATCACATCAAGTATCATCAAGTCAAAACGTCCCGATGCCACTGCGCTCAGGCCGTCATCGCCGTCATGAACGGTCTCAACGGAAAAGCCATCGCCGCGCAGATACCTGGCCACCATTTGGCACAATTCTCGATCGTCGTCCACCATTAGCAAAGAAGGTGCGGCCATGACTTCCGGCTCTTCTGTGATACTTCCGCTAGATTCGACCATGGGTACGCACATGCGTTCACTCACGGGTGCATTTGAGTGATCCTGACTGTTCGTCGAGGACAAAACACTATCCACCACTTTCTTTAAATCGCTGTTCATGACAGAGCATTCTAGGTTTGGCATGCGCTGCGAAGCGTAAAGTTTTGTAAACGATTGAGGACGGCATATCGCAACGGATTCCGCGGATGACGCCAGGCTCTTGCGACTTGCTTTCAATTCCTAACAGAGCTTTACATTGCATCGCCCTAAAATTCGAAGCCTGATTACTCATATCTACGGAGCAGGCGTTCATGTTCTTAAGTTTTCGGCAGTATTGGGTTCTGCTGCTCAGTGTTTTTTTGTTAGCGGCTTGCGTCGACTCGAACAATGGTGGCGTTACGGGGCAAGGCAGCATCCGCGGTCTCCATGCAATTCCAGACCTTGGTGCTGCGACGTTCCTGATCGAGGATACGAGCCTCGGGCTCATCAGTTTCAAAGAGGTCAGCGGAATATCATCTTTCGATGATCTTGAGTATGACTTTCGCTACGAAATTCTCTTGCCCGACGATGACATCGACAATCCGACCGAGTTGATAGAGAGAACACTCAAGGTAGACTCGGAACGCGAGTATACCTTCGTGCTGGCTGGCTCACTTGAGAGCCCCAGCATGTTCTTGTGGGAGCAATTCGGGCGCGACTGGCAGGACGAGCTCGATGATGCTGAGGACAACGACACGGAGGTGACCGTCATGGAAGTCTCTTTTGGGCATGTCACCAATGAACTCGGCGAAGTTGACCTGTATCTTGAGGCGCCCGGCACGAGTCCGCTGAGCGCAACACCAGCCGCAACGCTTGGCTATTCCGAGTTCCAGGAGGCCACGGAGCTTGTGGCCGACAGTTACCAACTGGTTATCACACCGCGGAATGAACCTGAGACAATACTCTTTGCATCGGACGCGTTTGTGCTGAGCGCAGCAACCAGCACGCTCATTACACTGATAGACGATGGCGGCTTCAGCACCTCACCATTTACGGTACGTATCACCGGCACCAGCCTGGGTAGTGAACTGGTTGACATTAATGCAACAGCTGTAACGAGTGCCGTACACGCCGCGTTCGGTACTGATGCAATCGATGTCTTTGACGGCAATGACTTTTCTAGCGCGTTGATTCCCGGGTTGTCGTTTTCACAACGTACAGCCGATATCGAGGTTGACGACGGCGAGCTGCCGCTTATTGTTACGCCAGCCGGGAACCAAGGGGTATTTCTGTCACAGGGTAATTACAATTTTGCTGCCGGTAGCTTCAATCGATTCTACTTTCTGGGCTTACCGGGCGAACTGCAAACGATCGTGAGGCAGTATGACCGAGCGACACTTGCAACCCATGCCCGCGTGCAACTCGTGCAGGCCTCAGTGCGATTTCAAACAATCGACGTCTACTTGGTTGAATCGGATGTCGATATATCACTCATTGATCCCACCTTTTCGAGGGTCTTGTATGGGAGCGGATTCGATTACATCATCCGCGAGCCGGAGGACTACCTCCTGGTGCTGACGGAGCCCGGCACCAAGAATATCATTGGCGGTCCAATTGAGATCCAACTGGACGCCTCTCGCAACTACTCCATAGTGATCGTCGATCAACCAGATATCACCGCGGTCGATGCGATCATCTATGACGAAACTGACGGCTAGCAGTTGCTCAGCAGACCGGTCATGGCATTGACCGACGTTCCGGCGAGTGATTTGCATACTCTGCGCTATGCCGCACGCGGCGCTGGGTTGTAGCTTACCCGTCCGGAATGGCGTTCAAAGATACGCATACTTCAACGCAAAGATCACGGCAACGACATACACCGCCGCCGGACACTGCAAGGCGCGCCCACTAACGATCTTGATGAGCGCATAGCTGATAAAGCCAAGACCGATGCCATCGGCAATCGA
>JBCCCC010000191.1:0-5383 GCA_039033695.1 Pseudomonadota bacterium
GTCAGCTTGGCCATGTTCTCCTGAACGGCGACCATGCTGCCGCCCACCGTATCGAAATCCGGGGTAAAACCGCTCTCCAGATAGTAGGCAATATCATCCTCGGTCCATTGCGCAATACTCTCGCCGGCAGGCGTGATGTTCGGTACGCGGCCACCGCGCTCAAGATCCGGTGCGCCCGCGAGCCAACGCGCCGCATCAAGACCGCCAAAACGGTCGCGTGGCGTGTGGCATTCACCGCAATGCCCGGCACCTTCGACCAACTGCCGACCGAGTTCCAGCGCCGGCCCGGTCTTTCTGAATAACTTGACCGGCTCATCATGCAGATAGGCGCGCTTCCACAGCCCGATGCCACGGCGCACGTTTAGCGGAAAGCCAATATCGTGGTCCGCGACAACGCCCGCCACTGCCGGCAGGGTATCGAGATAGGCCTTTAAGTCGATAACGTCTGTGACGGGCATCCGCGCATACGATGTGTATGGAAAAGACGGATAGTAGTGGCGCCCATCCGGCGCGACGCCCCGTTGCATCGCCGTTACAAATTGTGCGGCGCTCCAGGCGCCAATGCCATCGCTGCCATGCGAAGAGATATTGGGAACGCGAAAGATACCGAAAGGCGTTTCGAGCGCCAGCCCGCCACCAAGCAGCAACTTGTCATCCCCCCTGGCACGTTTACCGTCGACCTCGCCGGCATGACACGAGGCGCAACCGCCCGCCCAGAAGATGCGCTCGCCCGCCCCAGGATCGGGCGTGTGTGCAGGCAGGTCAGCGGCGGACAATACCTGTGGCGCGCTGAGCCACCAGCCAGATATCGCCAGCATCGCAAACAGCAACGCGATGAAAACGAATAGCTTGCGGATCAATTCAGCTCCAACTGTGCACGTACCGCCCCGCCGCCGCAGGCGCCAACCGCCGATCCGCGGCGTTTGGCCAAGTCATTTGCCCGCTCATCACAAATCGACCCAAACCGATCAATATATTGACGTCCCAAGACGCGATTACGATCCCTGACTGAGCGGTACGATAGTGATTGTCCGTGGGATCCCCGCAGCTGGCGCTGGCCAGCAAAGGCTACCGTCACATCGAACAATGCACTGCTAGTCTTTCTCGATGCGGTAGTCGTCGTGACAACCCTTACACGTCTGAAACACAGGGCCGACCACTGGGCGCGCCTCTGCGAGAGATTGCGGGTTGGCGTCCAATGCCGCCTTTGTTGCACTGCGCCAGTTGTTGATTGCCTCCTCAAAACCCGCGCGATCTGACCAAATGGCTGGTGCAGCCTCGGTGTCGTCGCCGGTCTCACTACCTTCGGGGAACAGGTCGCCATAGACCATCGATTTATCATAGAAGGTCTGTAACGAGGCACTGACAACCGCCGCATCAAATTCGACCGCACCGCGCAGCATTTGCCCCATGGGTTTCGCCGCTTTGCCGACCTTCTTCATGGCCTTCTGGCGTTCCAGAATTGGGTTATCGGCAGCGAGTGCAACTGAGGCAAGAGCCAGCACGGTAGCGACAACAATGAGTCTCAGATAACTGGTATTGAACATGTTTCGAACGCTCCTGATGAAGGTGACAAACACCACGCTTGGTGCCCTGGTACGAAGTTCGCGGTCAATCAGAGCATACGAATATTGCAGGTATAAGCAAGTCGATAGCGCGCTGCCGCTCGCTGCTGCCATGTTTTGCTAGTATTGCTGGGACGATTGAATCCGAAATAACGCTACCGAGAGACGCACGGCACCGACACGATCTTCTGTTCATGAAACGACAAATTGCCATGTACGCTGCAGCATTGGTTGCGAGCGCCTTTTTGCTGCAATGGCTTGAGTACCGCTTCCTCGCGCACACCTATTCATTGAACACACTGGTCCTGATCCTTGTGTTCGGCTTCACGATACTGGGCATTTGGGTGGGTACGCGCCTGGTCAGTAGGACCGCCCAGGCGGAGTTCGAGGTTAACAGCGCCGCTATTCGTGCGTTAGGTATATCGCCAAGAGAGCTCGATGTGCTCTCCCAGCTTGCCGCCGGGCAATCTAACAAGGAGATCGCCCGCGCGCTGACCATATCCCCCAACACCGTCAAAACGCATCTCGCCAGGCTATTCGAGAAACTGGACGTCTCCAGCCGCACAGAAGCCATCAACAAGGCTCGTGAGCTCAGGCTGATCGCTTGAGCGGTTCTTTTGGGTGAGACAGCGCCAATCACCCATTTGGGTGACTGTTATTTGCCGGCAAACCCTGCAATCTGGCTGCCGCTCTAACAGGAGACAAACAATGAAAAAATACATCTTGATCTACGGCACGGTGTCGGGGCTGGTGGTCATCTGCAGCATGATCCTGGGCATCGTCGCATCAGATGGCGAAGGCGCGGCCGCTGGCGAGGCGTTCGGCTATCTGATCATGTTGGTCGCGCTATCCCTGATATTTGTCGCGATCAAGCAATATCGTGACAAGGAGCTTGGCGGTGTTATCCGATTCACCCAGGGCTTACTGCTGGGCATTGGCATTTCTACGGTCGCAGGTGTTGCCTATGTGATCGTTTGGGAAATCTACTTGTCGGTCAGTGACTATGCGTTCATTAACGACTACGCCGCAGGCGTGCTGGAACAGGCGAAGGCCAGCGGCATCACTGATGCACAATACGCAGAGCGCGTTGCCGAAATGGAAGCCATGAAAGTCAACTACGCGAATCCGATAATGCGCATGCCAATGACATTCCTGGAGATCTTCCCGATCGGCACGATCGTCTCGTTGATCTCATCAGGCCTGCTGCGTAACCGGAAGGTGTTGCCTGCTTGACCCGGCGATGCAGTCAATCGCCACCATTGCCCCACGGCGCCGACAGTCGCAGGGTGGATTCCGGCAATCGATAGCCGCTAGACTTCAACCGATATCGTTCTCAGGAATAGGCAAGGAGCGCATCAATGTCGTCTACGCTGCATATTGGCCCAAAGAACTATTCTTCCTGGTCGCTACGCCCATGGCTTGCCTTGCGCTGGGGCGGCATTGCGTTCGACGAGCACCTAATCTGGCTCGGTCAACCAGGCTACGGCCAGGGCGAGATTGCCGATGTTAA
The DNA here is from genome assembly GCA_039033695.1 of Pseudomonadota bacterium. Lineage (GTDB taxonomy): Bacteria > Pseudomonadota > Gammaproteobacteria > Steroidobacterales > Woeseiaceae > CALBPI01. The sequence goes on from JBCCCC010000191.1 coordinate 3,076, forward strand.
GGCGGTCTCGCCCGCTGGCACGGTTCCGGCACTGCATGTCGACGGACTGGTCATTTGGGACTCGTTGGCGATTGCTGAGTGGGCGGCCGAGCAAACACCATCGCTGTGGCCAGCGGACGGCGCGCTGCGCGCGCAAGCACGATCTGCAACCGCCGAAATGCACTCGGGCTTCGCCGGCATCCGGCGCGACATGCCAATGAACATCCAGCGTCGATGCACGGTAGCCGAGTGGCCGGATGACACGCAGCGGAACTTGCGGCGGTTGTTCGAGCTGTGGACCGGCTGCCGAGAAGCGCATCATGCGCTCGGGCCATGGCTGTTCGGCACGCGCAGTATCGCCGATGCGTTCTATACACCCGTGGCGACGAGGCTGCGCACCTATGGTGTTGAGATGAATGCGCTCTGCCAGGCCTACGTTGACACATTACTCGGGGATGAACACTTCATCGCCTGGGAGCAAGACAGCGAGACCGGAGTCTGGGATAAGCCGGGCTTTCCGGTCATCGACGGGTTGTACTGGTAGTCACAACCGGCGGCCGATAATCCGTTTAGCGTCCCGTTGATGCGATGCCGACGCAGCACCCGACGCGCCTCATACGAGCAATACCGGCATACCCATCCACGGCCAGATTTTCCAGACGAACAGTGCGATCACGACGATCAAGATGGCGCTCGCGGGCATGCCAGCACGCATGAACTCGAGGGCCGTGAATTGTTTGCTTTGGTAGGCGATCGCATTAGGGGCTGCACCAACTAAAGTCATGAAGGGCATACCTGCCGCTGCCAGAGAGGCATACAGAACAACGTCCGGCGCAACGCCGAGATAGGGCGCGATCGCCAGGGCGACAGGAAGCGAGATCGCGATAGCCGCAACGTTCATGATCAGGTTGGTCATGATAATGACGAACACGGTCAGCCCGATGATAAACAGGAACTCGGAGTCTGCCGGCAATGTGTTTAGCCAGTGGATGGCCAACCACTGAGCCGCGCCTGTCTGCCATAAACAAAAACCGATGCTCATTGCCCCTCCGAAGAGCAGGATGATATTCAGCGGCAACGACTCAAGATGACGAAGTCGCAAGCATCCGCTGGCGTACAACAGCACCGTCGCCGTCAAGATGATTGCGCTCTTGTCGATCGCGCCTAGCAAAGGCACACTCGCGCGCAGGCTCATGGCCAAGACTGCGGCGAGCGTAATCAGCAACGTCGCCCATTCCCTCCAGCTCAGTGGCCCTAGCGTTCTGTGTAACTCCATGGCTCGTCGCTTGAGGCCCGGGATGGTCTTGTGCTCTGGCGGAAACACCAACAATACGTAAAGCCATAGCAGCGCGATCATCACGAGGCCAAGCGGCAGCATGTAGTAGGTAATATCAAAGAACGTGATCTCGCGGCCCACCAGGTCTCGATAGAAGCCAATGGCGACTGCGCCGCGCGCCGCGCCGAACAGGGTAATGATGCTGCCGGCGCCCGCGACGAAGGCCATACCAATGAACAGCCCTTTGCCGAAACGGGTCTGCTCGCCATCGCTTGCGTACGCCGAATGGATGACCGCAAGTAATGGGAAGACCGCTGGCGCCACCGCAGAATGTGCCATCACCAGAGTCAGTGCAGCAGTCATCGCGAAACAGCCAAGATAGATCATCGAGACGCGTTCACCGACGATAGCGAGCATCAGATAGGCAATGCGATTGGTCAGTCCGCTGGTGGCGAACGCGGTGCCAATCGTGAGCGCGCCGACGATGAACCAAACGGACGGGTCCATGAAATCGGTGAACGCAACACGCGCATCGCGAATGTGGAACAGCGCCTGGACGACGGCGATCGTGATCGCCGTAACCCCGACCGGTACCACCTCGAACACCCACCAGATCGCCGCCAGCACAAACAGGCCAAGCGCGAGCCTGCCTTCACGGCTCAGTTCGAACTGCTGCCCCAGCGGATCTACCGCGTCTGGCAACGCGGGTAGCAAGGCGCAGGCCGCAAATCCCACAAGGCCCGCGAGCATCGCGATCCAGCGTCGCGTTTGGCTCGGTCGTTGTCCCGGTGATAACCGCACGCCGCCGAAAAAATGCGGCACGCCGCCCTCTGGCGCCGAGAACTCGTCGCTGCCCATCGACGCGGCTTGGCGGCGCTTGTCAGTCATGCCCGATCAGTCGTGCGGCTCGCTAAACGCACGCAACACGTCGAGCGTGCGCACGACGCCAACCACGCGAGCATCATCGGTCACTGCTGCGATGTGTGTGTCTTTGCCAACCAGCTCGCGCACGACCTTCATCAGCGAGTCGTCCGTGTTCACGCGACCGCGCAA